>CAZSDX010000128.1:0-14561 GCA_964605685.1 uncultured Polyangiaceae bacterium | reverse complement strand
CGCCCTGCCGCCTGCGCCGGCGGTGCTCCCCCCGGAGCCTCCGCTGCCGGCCACCGAGGTTCCCCCGGAGCCCGACGATGAGCCGGCGCTGCCGGCGGTGCTGCCCCCGCTACCGCCGCCACCAGCGGAGGTGCCACCGGCGCCGGGGGAGGTCTGGCTGGTCTGCGCCTCCTCGTCGCTGGAGGAGCAGGCGGACATCGCGGAGGTCACGGAGACCGCGAGGAGGACGGAGCGAAAGATCGTAGGGAGGTGAGGAAGCATGGCAGGATCGTAGCAATGATCGTACCGCGGTGTGTTCGTGGCGATGGTTGCGGCGAGGGGCGAGGGAGCGGGGAGGAGGACCGTTGTCTGGACGGTTCAGGGAGGCGTCGATGAGGGAGGAGCGTCCTGCGGATCGACCCTTCGCGCTGCGGGTTGGCGAGACGCTCCACGCGGGGCGAGGGGTCTTTGCATGCGAGCGGATCCCGGCGGGGTCGTTGATCGAGGAGTGCCCCGTCATCGAGGTCCCGGAGGAGGAGCTGACGGCGCTGATGGCGACGGTGCTGGGGGATTATTTCTTCCAGTGGGGGGTGACGCGGGAGCAGGGGGCGCTGGCGCTGGGGTACGGGTCGCTTTACAATCACTCCTTCGATCCGAGCGCGGGGTACGTGAGGAAGCTGGAGAGCCGGACGATCCAGTTCCTGGCGCTGCGGGACATCGAGGCGGGGGAGGAGATCACGGTGAACTACAACGGATCGCCGGAGGATCGCTCGCCGGTCTGGTTCTGAGGGGGGGCATGGTGTAGGGTTCCGCGCCCGGGGGCCGCTGTGGAAGGCCTGATTTAGCGCAAGGGAGCCACGATCACTCATGAAGTTCACGAGCCTCGTCGATCTGTTCGAGAAGAGCTGCCAGACCCACGGCAGCCGGGATCTCTTCGGGACCAAGCGGGACGGCGCCTGGCAGTGGGTGTCCTACGCAGAGGTCAAGCGCCAGGTGGACGCGGCGCGGGCCGGTCTGGCGGCGCTGGGGGTAGGGAAGGGGGACAAGGTCTGCATCATCTCGAACAACCGGGTCGAGTGGGCGGTGCTGGCCTACGCGACCTACAGCCTGGGGGCGGCCTACGTGCCCATGTACGAGGCGCAGCATGCCGAGGAGTGGGAGTTCATCGTCGACGACTGCGGGGGCAAGGTGCTGGTGGCGGCCAACCGGGCGATCTTCGGCAAGATCAAGGATTTCCCGGGGAAGATCGGGGCGCTCCAGCACGTGCTCTGCCTGGAGGGAGACGCGGGGGACGCGACCTCCTACGCGCACCTGCTGGCGGAGGGGAAGAAGAGCCCGGTGGCGCCGCATTTTCCGGAGGGGAGCGACCTGGCGGGGCTGATCTACACCTCCGGGACCACCGGCAAGCCCAAGGGGGTGCTGCTGAGCCACAACAACTTCGCCTCCAACGTGTCGGCGGTCCACGAGATCTTCCCCATGGACGCCGCCGACCGCAGCCTGTCGTTCCTGCCCTGGGCCCACAGCTTCGGCCAGACCTGCGAGCTGCACTGCCTGCTGAGCATGGGGGCGAGCATGGCGCTCAACTCGGCGGTGGAGAAGCTGGTGGACGAGCTGGGAGAGGTGAAGCCGACCCTGCTGTTCAGCGTGCCGCGCATCTTCAACCGCCTCTACGACAAGATCACCAAGGACATCTCGTCGAAGCCTGCGCCGATCCAGATGCTCTTCAAGAGCGCGCTCCAGACCGCGGCGGCGAAGCGGGACGGGAAGCCGGTGGGGGTGACGGACCGGGTGAAGCTCGCCCTCGCGGACAAGCTGATCTTCACCAAGGTCCGGGGGCGCCTCGGGGGCAACCTGAAGTACGCCTTCTCCGGGGGGGCGGCCCTCTCCCGGGAGGTGGCCGAGTTCATCGACGGCCTCGGGATCTTGGTCTATGAGGGCTACGGCCTCACGGAGACCAGCCCCATCGCGACCGCCAATTGCCCCTCGGGGCGCAAGATCGGCAGCGTCGGGCGCGCCATCCCCGAGGTGAAAATCGTCATCGACAAGGCGGTCACCGGCGACGAGAAGAACGGGGAGATCCTCGTCTACGGGCCCAACGTCATGCAGGGGTACTACAACCGCCCCGAGGAGAACGAGAAGGTGCTCATGCCCGACGGCGGCTTCCGGACCGGCGACATGGGCCACGTCGACGCCGACGGCTTCCTCTGGATCACCGGCCGTATCAAGGAGCAATACAAGCTGGAGAACGGGAAGTACGTGGTCCCTGCCCCCCTGGAGGAGCAGCTCAAGCTCAGCCGCTTCATCACCAACGTGATGATCTTCGGCGACAACAAGCCCTACAACGTCGCCCTCATCGTCCCCGACCCGGATTCGCTCAAGGAGTGGGCCTCCGCCAGCGGAATCTCCGGCGGCATCGAGGAGCTGGTCAAGAACCCGAAGGTCCGGGAGAAGATCGGCCAGGAACTCGAGGAGTACAGCAAGGAGTTTCGCGCCTTCGACAAGATCAAGAAATTCGCCCTCATCCCCGAGGATTTCACCGTCCAGAACGAGATGCTGACCCCGAGCATGAAGCTCAAGCGCCGCAACGTCCTCAAGAAGTGGGGCGCCGAGATCGAGGCCCTCTACAAGTGATCCGCAGGGGGTGGCTCGCGGAAGACCTCTTTACGATTCGGTGAACCTTACGTTACGCATGGTCCATGACCACGCAGGAGCACCGCAGGCTCGACGAGATCACCTCGCTCCGGAAGAAATGGCGCCGCTGGGGGCCGTACCTCTCCGAGCGTCAGTGGGGCACCGTCCGGGAGGACTACAGCGCCCACGGCGACGCCTGGAATTACTTCCCCCACGACCACGCCCCGCTGCGCGCCTATCGCTGGGGCGAGGACGGCCTGCTGGGGCTCTGCGACAACCGGGGCCTGCTCTGCTTCGCTCCGGCCCTCTGGAACGGCCGCGACCCCATCCTCAAGGAGCGCCTCTTCGGCCTCACCGGCCCCGAGGGGAACCACGCGGAGGACGTGAAGGAGTGCTATTTCTACCTCGATAGCACCCCGACGCACTCCTACTGCCGGGGCCTCTACAAGTACCCCCAGCGGGAGTTCCCCTACCAGCACCTGCGCCGCGTCAACCGCGAGGCCGGGCGCGCCGCCCCCGAGATCGACCTGATCGACACCGGGATCTTCGACGACGACCGGTACTTCGACGTGGAGATCCTCTACGCCAAGGAAGACGCGGATGACCTCCTCATCGAGCTGCGGGCCCGCAACGTCGGCCCCGAGCGCGCCGATCTGTGGATCCTGCCCACCTTCTTCTGCCGCAACACCTGGGAGTGGGGCGACCGCACCGAGCGCCCCCGCTTTGTTCAGGTCGAGGGCGGCCCGGGCTTCGCTCACGCCCGCATGCAGCACTTCCATTTGGGCGAGGTTCACGTCTACTTCGAGGCCCCCGACGAGGTACTTTTCACCGAGAACGAGAGCAACCGGCAGGCCCTCTGGGGGGCGCCCAACCCCCAGCCCTACGTCAAGGACGCCTTCCACCGGAGGATCATCCGGGGGGAGAGCGGCGCGGTGAACCCGGCCCGGGAGGGCAGCAAGATGGCCGGGGTCCGCCGGCTGTCGCTGGCGCCCGGGGAGGAGGTCTCGGTGCGCGCTCGCCTCCGCCTCGGCGGCGCCATCGCCGCCCCCTTCGAGTCCTTCGATTCCACCCTGGCCCGCCGCCGCGCCGAGGCGGACGAGTTCTACGAGGCCATCGCTGCCCCTTCCTTCTCCGAAGAGGAGCGCCGCATCTACCGCCAGGCGCTCTCCGGGATGCTCTGGTCCAAGCAATTTTACCACGTCGATGTGGCCCGCTGGCTCCAGGGGGATCCAGGGCACCCCGCGCCGCCTCGCTCGCGGCTGACCGGGCGCAACGCCCACTGGAAGCACCTCTACAACTCGGAGGTGCTCTCCATGCCGGACAAGTGGGAGTACCCCTGGTACGCCGCCTGGGACACCGCCTTCCACGCCATCCCCCTCGCGCTCACGGATCTGGCGTTCGCCAAGGATCAGATCCTGATCTTCCTGCGTGAGTGGTACATGCACCCCAACGGGCAGATCCCGGCCTACGAGTGGTCGTTCTCTGATGTGAACCCGCCGGTGCATGCCTGGGCTGCGCTCCGGGTCTACCGTATGGAGGCCGAGCGCACCGGCCACCACGACCGCGCCTTCCTGGAGAGCGTCTTCCACAAGCTGATGCTCAACTTCACCTGGTGGGTGAACCGCAAGGACGCCGCGGGCCTCAACGTCTTCGAGGGAGGCTTCCTCGGCCTGGATAACATCGGCGTCTTCGACCGATCGCGGCCCCTGCCCTTCGGCGGCAAGATCCTCCAGGCGGACGCGACGAGCTGGATGGGCATGTTCTGCCTCGACATGCTGGAGATCGCCCTGGAGCTGGCCGCCGAGGATCGGGTCTACGAGGACGTTGCCAGCAAGTTCTTCGAGCACTTCCTCTACATCGCCCACGCGATGAACCGCATGGGCGAGCCCGGTGACCACGGGGTCAACCTCTGGGACGACGAGGATGGCTTCTACTACGATGTCGTCGACCTCCAGGGTCGTCGGCTCCCGATGCGCGTCCGGAGCATGGTAGGGCTCATCCCCCTCTTCGGCACCAACATCCTGGAAGCAGAGACGCTGCGCCGCTGCCCCGGCTTCCGCCGCCGCATGGATTGGGTGATCCGCAACCGCCCCGAGCTGGCCGCCAGCATCTCCCACCTGCCGTCCGTCACCGACCCGGATCGCCCCCAGCTCCTCACCCTCGTCAACGAGGATCGCCTCCGCCGTATCCTCCGCCGTGTCCTCGACGAGAGCGAGTTCCTCTCTCCCCACGGCGTCCGCGCCCTCTCGCGCTACCACAAGGAGAACCCTTACGTCTTCCCGCTCCCCATCCCTGGCCAGCCTCCCCCCCGCGTTGAGTACGAGCCCGCCGAGAGCCAGAGCTTCATCTTCGGCGGCAACTCCAACTGGCGCGGCCCCGTCTGGTTCCCGGTCAACTTCCTCATCATCGAGGCGCTGGAGCGCTACCACCGCTGCCTCGGCGACTCCTTCCTGATCGAGTGCCCCACCGGCTCCGGTCGCTGGATGAACCTCCACCAGGTCGCCGGGGAGATCGGGCGCCGCCTCACCACCCTCTTCCTCCCCGACGCCCGGGGCCTGCGCCCCGCCTTGGGTGAGAACGACAAGGCCCGCCGCGACCCTCGCTTCCGCGATCACATCCTCTTCTACGAGTACTTCCACGGCGACAACGGCGCGGGCCTCGGCGCCGCCCACCAGACCGGCTGGACCGGCCTCGTCGCCGAGCTGCTCCTGCGCAAGGCCCGGGGCTGAGCCGCCCCGAAATTGGCCCGCTCCTCCCCGGCGGGTTAACCAACGGGCCCATGCGCCGAAGGTCCCGCGGTGTCCCCTGGTTTTCCCTCGCGATCCCCGCCGTCGGGGCCCTCCTCCTCGCCGGCTCCGCCCTCGGGACGACCCCCCGGACCAGCCGGACCATCGCCGCCTTCTTCCCGACCCTCGCCGGCTCGTCTTCCGCCGCGGCTCCCCTCGCTGGCTCGTCCCCGTCCGCTGCACCTCGCCCTTTGCGCCCTCGCCGCCAGAGTCGCGACGCCGCTGCCTCGACCCGCGCTGGCGAGCGCTCCCGCTCCTCCTCCCGCGGCGCCCAGGACCACGCTCCTGCCGCCTGCGGGCGTCATTTCCTCTCCCCCTTCGACGGGGGGCTCCACCTCCGCGCTGCTTACCGCAGCGGTGACGGTCCCGTCCACTTCTGCCCCCACTGGAGCACCTTCGGACCAGTCCGCGGGGGGCACCGCAACCACTGGGGGGTCGATCTCGCCTCTCCCACCGGAACCTCCGTCCGGGCCGCCACCGACGGCGTGGTCTCCTACGCCCGGGAGGCCAACGGCTACGGGCTCCACGCCAGGCTCAAATTCTCCGCCCCGATCCGCAGCAAGAGCGGTTCCTGCGGGGCTTCCGAGGAGATCGAGATCATCTACGCCCACCTCGTCGACGACGGAAAGACCGAGACCGGGACCCGCTCCGTCCGCGCCGGCGAGGTCATCGGCCGCGTCGGTTGCACCGGCAACGCCCGCGGCATGTGCTCGCCTTCCCCCGAGTCGCACCTCCACGTCACCGTCCAGAAGGCCAGGAACCGGGCCAAGCTCGACCCCGGACCCTTCCTCGGCTGGACCGTCCACACTCCTTCCGATCACCCCGCCGAGTGGACCCCCTGCGGGCGCAACCGGTAGGGCGGACATATCCTGTCCGTGGTGGGGGATGCGCGGGAGATCGCGTGCGTTTATGGTGGGGCGACTGAGACGGAGCAAGGAAGGAGCCCACCATGCACATCGCCAAGACCCAACCTCACCTCACCGCCGCCACGAGCACCCGGATGTCGCTGGCCAACATCACCCGGGGCAAGCAGGAGCGCCCGCTGCGGGTCATCGTGTACGGGGTGGAGGGCGTGGGGAAGTCGACCTTCGGCTCGCAGGCGCCGAACCCGATTTTCCTCTGCGCCGAGGACGGGACTTCTCACCTCGATGTGGCCCGCTTCCCCAGCCCCCGTACCTGGACGGAGGTGCTGGAGGCGATCCGGGTGCTGACCCACGAGGATCACCCGTACAAGACGCTGGTGATCGACACGCTGGACTGGCTGGAGCCGCTGTGCTGGCAGCACATCTGCCAGCAAAACGGCAAGCAGAGCATCGAGGATTTCGGCTACGGCAAGGGGTATATCCTGGCGGTGGAGCAGTGGCGCATCCTGCTGGGGCGCCTCGACACCCTGCTCCGGACCCGGCGCATGCACATGGTCCTGGTGGCCCACGCCGCGGTCAAGCGCGTCGATGACCCGCAGACGGGGCCGTTCGACCGCTACCGGATGAAGCTCCACGAGAAGAGCGCCGACGTGCTCCGGGAGTGGGTCGACGCCATCCTGTTCGCCCGCCACGAGGTCAAGACCATCGAGCGCAACGGCAAGGCCCGCGGCATGTCCTCCGGTGTCCGGCTGCTCCACACCACCTGGACGGCGGCCTACGACGCCAAGAACCGCTTTGACCTTCCCGATACCCTGCCGCTGGCCTGGGACGAGTTCGAGGCCGCCGTCCGCGCCCATGTCCCTGCCGACGCAGGCAAGATGAAGGCAGAGCTCAACGAGCTGATCCCGAAGCTGAACGACCCGCAGAAGGCGGAGAAGGCGCTGCGCGACTGGGCCGGCGATAACCCCGCCCGCCTCGCCCAGCTCCTCGACAAGGTCCGCGGAAAGCTCGCCCTCCAGGAGGCCGCCAGCGACGACCCCGCCCTCGCTGATATGGCCAGCGGCGACCTCTGATTTTCTCCTTGCTTGCTGCCCCAAGCACTGCCACGAAGATGAAGAAATGTTCATCTTCGTGCGAAGGTTGCTCGGTGGCCTGGTGCTGGCGGGGGGCCTGCTTGGGCCCCTAGAAGCTGCGGGGCAAACCACGACACGCCCGCCGGAGAGTGCTTCTTTGGCCGCGTTTCCTGGGCTGAGGCAGGCGGTGGCGGCGGCGCGGGAGCGTGCCCCGGCGGTGGTGACGGCGCAGGCGTCGGCGCGGGTGGCGAGGGCGCTGCACGTGGGGGCGAGGCTGGCGCCCATCGGCAATCCGTACACCGAGATCGTGACGGACCGCGGGTCGAAGGGGGCGACCCAGGGGGCGACGTTGACGGCGACGCTCTGGTTGCCGCTGGAGCCGTGGGGCCAGCGAGGGAAGCGGATCTCGGAGGCCGACGCCCGGGTCGGGTGGGCGGACACCAGCGTGGAGACGGTGCAGGCGCAGGCCGCCGCGGAGGCGGTGAGGGCCTACGGGGCGGCGCTGGTGGAGGGGGAGCGCAAGCGCCTCCTGGAGCAGATCCTGGACACCTCGCGGCAGGAAGCGGGGCTCTACCGGGCGAGGGTGGAGGCCGGGGACGCGACGGAACAGGACGCCGCGCAGGCCGCCGTGGAGGTGGCGCGCAACGCGGTGGCGCTGGCCGAGTGCCGGGCGGATCTCCAGAAGGCGCTCGCGGATCTTGCGCGGATCCTCGGGGTGAACGAGGTGGAGCCTCCAGGGTCCGGATTGACCCTCCGCCCGCCGGAGTGGCCGCAGCCCGAGGCGGCCAGCGACCGGGCAGCGCAGCAGGCTCCGGCGGTGAGGATGCTGCTGAAAGAGGCCGAGTTCCAGGGGCGCTCCCGGGAGCGCTGGGCCGCGGACGCGAGGCTCCCGATGATGCTGATGCTCTCCACGGGCCGAGGTGACCTGGGAGAGTGGCGCGTCGGCGGCGGACTGGCGCTGACCCTGCCGTTCTCCCGGAGCAACCAGGGAGAGCAGGCGGTGGCGGACGCGGAGCGTCGGCGCGCCTTGACGGAAGCGGAGGCGCAGCGCCAGGCGACGACGAGCACGCTTCGGGGGCTGGAGCGCGAGCGTCAGCAGATCGTGGCGGCGCTCTCCGAGATCGACGCGGCGATGGAGCCCGCAGGGCAGGCGGCGGTGGACGCGGCGGTGGCGGTGCAGAAGGCCGGCAAGGGCGAGCTCCTGCGGGTGCTGACGGCGCGCCGCGACCTGGCGCTGCTCCGCACCCGGCGCCTGGAGATGATCCGGCGCGAGTGGAACATCGTCAGCCAGCGGGTCGCCCTCACCGGGGAGCTTCCTTGAGCCCCCTCCGCCGGGACAGGCGGGGAAGGTCACCTCTGCTGGCAGGGACGGTGCTCCTTGCGAAGCTCGAAATCCAGGGCGCCGTTCCTCAGCACCGCGGTGACCAGGGAGACTTCTTCTCCTTCCGGCTTCTGCGTCCCGCAGTTTCCCTCGTAGACCACGCCCAGCTCCGCCACCACCGCGAGCCCCTGCGGTGCGAGGCGCGCCACCTGGAGGCTCGTCGTGGTGATCCCCTGGTTGGTCCCGCCGCGCTCGATCAGCAGCTCGCTCCGTCCGTCGCCGTCCAGATCTCCGGCCCCCACCAGCCTCCCTTGCAGCTCGCTCTCCTGGACGACCTGATCCCCGGACCAGAGCACCAGCCGTCGCGTTCCCCAGCCCTCCGCATGGGTCGCCCCGCACTCGCCCACCCGCACCGCGAGCAGCAGCTCCGCCGCCCCCGCCCGGGAGAACGCTCCCTCGGCGTGGCTGGCCACTTGCGGCACGATCCAGCCCTGAGCGCGGGCCTGCTCCAGCGTGCCGGGGGTCTCGGGGCATCGATCCACGCCGCTCAGCGTCCGGGGGAACAGGCGGGCCAGCACCGTCGCCCCCGCTGGGGGCGCCCCTCGCCGCGCCGCCAGCGAGGCCGGGACGCCGTTCCAGGAGAAGATCTCGACGCTGCGGCTCGGCACCGCGACCGAGGAGACCGCGGGGACCGCGCGTTGCTCCACCTCCGCGGGTTTCCGGGAGCACCCGACCGTTGCCGCCAGCGCCGCTGCCACCGCCACCCTGCTTCCGAGCGTCATGGCGAGCACCCTAGCTTTTCCGGGTGGAAGTGCCCTCCCGGATCGCCAGGAGAGCCGCGGCACTGGTGGCGGTGAGTGCGCCCTGGAACCACCGGTCCAGCGCCGCGAGGTCCGCGCACGCACGCACCTTGCGGGCCTGCGCCTCGCTCACTTTCAGCCCCCTTGCCGTCAGCACCGCCAGCACCGCCTCCGCCTTCGCTTCCCGCGCCTGCTGCGCTGCCTCCTCGGCCTGCCGCTGCGCCTGGAGCTTCTCCGCTCGCTCCTTCTCCAGACGCTTGGCCTCCAGGTCGGCGCGCTTCGCTTCCTGGTCGGCGCGCTTCGCTTCCTGGTCGGCGCGCTCCTCGGCGAGCCTACGGGCTTCCTGCTCCACCTGGAGCGTCTCTTCCGGGGTGAGCAGCGCGCGCTTGCCCCACCGATCTTCCGTCAGCAACAGCTTGCCGTCCTCGGTCTCGTGGAGCCACAACCCCAGCACCTGGCTCCGCGTCGGTCCGTCTCCTCCATACACCTGCCTCCACTGGCGCTTCTCATCGAGACGGAAGACCCGCAGCGTCTCCACCTCGCCCTGGGCCCGGAGCCCCGGCTGGTGCTTCCAGGGCTCGAAGATCACCAGCTCCTGCACGCCGAGGTGGGCGTACTTGTCCGGCGCCACGCGGTAGTCCTTCTTGCGGTTGCTGCGGGAGACGAACTCGAAGGCGAGGGTGGGGACGAGGCCGTGGTGCTCCCAGGGAAACCAGGTGGCGCCCTCGGCGGCGGGGGGCTCCGGCTGGGGCAGGACGTAGACGTCCGGGGCGACGGTGATCCTGCGGTCGCGGGGGTCGATGCCGATGTGCTGGTCAAAGTCGACCCAGACCTTTTTCCCTGCGCGAGCGAAGAAGAGACGGAGCAAGGAGACGAGGGAGAGGATGAAGTCGGACTGGTCGAAGCCGTGGCCCATGTCGTCGTCTTCGGTGAAGACCCAGCCGTCCGGCAGCGGGTCCGGCAGCGGCGGGAGGCGAGCGGCGGAGAGCGCAGAGGAGGCGGGCGTCATGGTGAGGAGGAAGGTACGAGGGGCCCCCCGCGGCGGCAACCGAGGGGCAACCCACGGCGCACTCTTCGGCTCCTCCGCGCCTCGGTTGCGTCGGGTTTCCTGCTCGGGCGACGGGAGGTCGCCGCTCAGCCCAGGGGAGGCGCGTCGAGGCGGGTGCCGAAGGCCTCGTGGAGCAGCGCAGGCAGCACCTCCCCGGCCTTCCCCTGGAGCCACAGCACCGGCTCGTCCGGCGGATGCGGATCCACCTGGATCACCTTGGCCCCCCTGGTGCGCGCCTCCGAGGGGAGCCCCGCCGCGGGCATCACCAGCCCCGAGGTGCCCACCACCAGCAGCACGTCGCTCTCGTGGACGGCGCGGCGTCCCAGCGTCCAGTCGGGCTCCCGCAGGGGCTCGCCGAACATCACCACGTCGGGGCGGTAAGTGCCCCGGTGGGAGACGCCGAGCAGCCGGCGCAGCGCCCAGAGGAGACGACGACGGGAGGCGTGTTGCCTCGCTTTTTGTAGGTTTTTGGCGATCTCCAGCAGGTCACGGCGGGTGAGGTGATCGAGGCCACCGAAGGCGCTCCGGACCGCCAGCAGGCTGCCGTGGATCTCGTGGACGTGGGTGCTCCCGGCTTCCTGGTGGAGCCCGTCCACGTTCTGCGTCACCACCACCACCGGAACGTGGGCCTCGAAGGCGGCGATGGCCCGGTGTGCCGGGTTGGGGCGGGCCTCGGCGATGGGAACGATCACCTCACGGAAAAAGTCCGCCAGCCGTGCCGGATCGTCCCGGAGGGTGGCCAGGAGCCCGGGGACATGGGCGAAGTGCTCCGGAGGGAAGCGCTCCCAGAAGCCGCCCTCGTCGCGGAAGGTGGCGATGCCGCTCTCGGCGGACACGCCCGCGCCGGTGAACACCACCACCTGCTGCGCCCGCCGGATCCGGAGCGCTGCTTCCCGCAGGTCGCTCTCCAGGGCGCCTTCGCTCACCGGCGCCTCGGGGCTTGCGCTGGGGTGGTGAGCGTGGGGAGTGAGAGGAGGGCGGCGGAAGAGCCCATGGGTCTACCTGGTTTGCCCTGGGTTCGCGCCGGTGCGCAAGCCCGAAGACAAGGCCGGCGAAGATTTCGCTGGACTCTGCGGAAACAGCCCGATAGCGTCCGAGAGAGGAAGACAGGCGCACATGCATCCACATGGGCACGCTGCTGGGTAAGCGGAGCAATGGGTGTGGTGTTGCTGGCGTGTTCTTCGGGGGATTCGCAAGCATCTCCCGCTGTACCCACGGAGGAAAGGGGGTTGCCTGCCTCCAGACCAATTACCCCGAACTCCCTCCTGGGGAGCAGTTTTGAGAGGAAAAGTCATGGCAAAGAAACGAGTTCGGTGTGCCTGGATCGTCCTTCCGCTGATGCTTGCCGGGCTTCATTGCTCCTCTTCACCCTCCTCCCCACAGGGAAATAACGCGGGAGGAAGCCCCACCGCAGGTGCAGGTGGAGAGGCAGGACAGGCGGGAGCCACCGGGTACGATGTCGCCATCTGTCCCGAGGCTTGTGGACGCCTTCCCGCTTGCGAGGAAGTCCCTGTCAACGTGGAATCTTGCGTGGCGCAGTGCCAGAAAGAACTCCAGGGGGAGGGCTGGTTGATCCCGGAACTGGCCAACGATTTCTTTCTCAGCCTGAAGAACGTGGAGCCCGGAGAGGAGTGCCACTTTTACGGAGGAGGGAAAAGTTACTGGAGAAAATGGGCTCCTATCTCGGAACCCAAAGGAAAGTACGATACCCTCCTGGAACAGGATGTCCTCATGGAATGCTTTGATGCAACGTTCCGGTGCGAAAAATCGGAACCCGCTTCGGATCGAAAAGCTTCTTGTATCATGCTTTATTATCGTTACAACAGACCTATCAGGGAAGTGCTGAAATCTTGCTTCCAACTTCCTTGCCCAGATCCTTCATCGTGCCTTGGCAATTACACCTTCAATTTGCCTCAATCAGAACCCTGGCTGGGTCAATCGAAGTAGCGCATCGTTGGTGGGCAGAAAGTAGCGCAGCCCTGCCATCGCGCTCACCTGCGCCTCCTGCGGGCGCGGAGCAGCAGCGCCGCCGCCAGCCCCGCCGCAGCGCCCCCGAGGGAGGATCCCTGCCCTGACGCGGAGCACCCACCGTCGTCTCCGGAGTCCGCCGCCTGGGGAGCGGTGGGCTGGGGCGCTGAGCCCGCCTGCGCTCCGCCCGCGTCGCCGCCGGCCCCTGCCTCGCCGCCCGCTCCTGCCTCGCCCTCGTCTTCCTCGACGCCGATCTTGTCGGTGATCGGGCAAGGCGAGGGGGGAGGGGCGCCCTGTGGCTCGGGGCACTCGCCGGTGGCCGGGTTCGGAGAGCAGGTGGTGAAGGTGAATTCCAGGGGAGCCGAGGGAGAGGTGCCCTGGAGCGTGCGGAAGGTATTTTTGAGCTGCACCGTGTAGGTCGTGGCCGGAGACCAGTCGTTGTCGGGGACGAACTGGAGCACGTTGGCCCACTTGTCCCCGCGGAAGGTGCCGACCTTGCCGGGGATCTCGGCGCCGCCGGGGTCCGTCACCCGGAGCACGCCGTCGAGGGACTCCCGCTCGATGCCGATGCCGAAGTAGAAGAACACGCGGGCGTCGGGGCGGCCCTTGCGGAGCGCGGCCATGGGGTAGCCGTCGGCAGGGTAGGTGCCGATGACGGCGCCGTCGGCGGAGGTGTTCCCGTCGAGGCGGCGCAGCAGCTCGTCGTAGTAGCGGGCGACCACGCGGGAGCCGAAGGCGTAGGCGCCGGGGACCCGCGGGTCGAGGAGGGAACGCCGCTCCCAGGGGTAATTCTTCTCGTAAAATCCGGGGCTCTTGGCGATGAGCACGGTCGCGCCGATGCCGGAGCGCGCCGTCTTCATCGCCGAGGAGATCTCGTCCTTGGTGACGTCGTGGGGGATCTTGTTCAGGAAGACGTCGGAGGCGAAGGAAGTGTCGAGCACCACGTCCGGGATGAATTTCTTCCCGGTGAGGGCGACGTAGAGCACGTCGGCGGCCAGGTCGATGTCCTCGGGGCGATCCTCCTGCTCGACCCTCGGGAAGAACAGCGTGTCGAAGGTCGAGTCGGTGATCCCGTGGGCCGAGAGCCCGAAGAGCACCGCGACGTTGGCCCAGGACTCCGGGGCCTCGGCGCCCCCGTGGCGCTCCCGCAATTGCTCGACGAACCCCTCGACGTACTCCTCCCAGTGGGGGATCTCTCCCTGGTCGTAGTCGCTGGTGGCGTAGCCGGAATCTGGCAACATCCCCCCGTTGGCCAGCATCATCGGGTGCGCCGCCACGATCTGCTTCACCCGGGGGTTCTGCGACAGCTCGGCCCCGCACTGGGCCATGTAGATGTGCCCCTGCATGCCGGTGGCCCACGCCGCCCCGGAGAAGGTGGTGAGCGTCAAGGTCGCCGCCAGGGCGAGGAGGTGGGTGCGCATGGGGCGGGATGGTACCGGATCGCAACCCTTGCGTGAAAATGTATCCGGCAACCCGACAGGTTACCGCCGGGGTGTCTTCTTGCTGGTCGCCACCGCCCCGGAGGCGAGGAGAGCTGCGGCGCTCGTGGCAGTGAGCGCCCCCTGGAACCAGCGATCCAGTTCCGCAAGATCCGTGCACGCCCGCACCTTGCGGGCCTGCACTTCGCTCACCTTGAGCCCCCTTGCCGTCAGCACCGCCAGCACCGCCTCCGCCTTCGCCTCCCGCACCTGCTTCGCTGCCTCCTCGGCGCGCTTCGCTTCCAGGTCGGCGCGCTTCGCTTCCAGGTCGGCGTGCTCCTCGGCGAGCCTGCGGGCTTCCTGCTCCACCTGGAGCTGTTCTTCCGGGGTGAGCAGCGCGCGCTTGCCCCATCGATCTTCCGTCAGCAGCAGCTTGCCGTCCTCGGTCTCGTGGAGCCACAACCCCAGCACCTGGCTCCGCGTCGGTCCGTCTCCTCCATACACCTGCCTCCACTGCCTCTTCTCGTCGAGACGGAAGACCCGGAGCGTCTCCACCTCGCCCTGGGCCCGGAGTCCCGGCTGGTGCTTCCAGGGCTCGAAGATCACCAGTTCGTGGACGCCGAGGTGGGCGTACTTGTCCGGCGCCACGAGGTAATCTTTCTTGCGGTTGCTGC
>CAZSDX010000127.1:0-14568 GCA_964605685.1 uncultured Polyangiaceae bacterium | reverse complement strand
GGTGATCGCGCTGCATCTTGAGGTCGGCCACGACCGGAGCGGAAGCAGGAGCGAGCGACCAGGGAGGGGGAAGGGAGAGGAGCCGGGCCGCATCGTGGACAAGCAACAGGCCGTCGAGGTGAACCTCGAAGACGGGGAGCTCGGCAGGACTCTGGAAAGAGAAGATGCCACCGGTGACGAGGGAGGTTTCCTCGGCGAAGATGTCCTTGGCGAACTGGTCCGGCTTGCCCATCTCCCTACCGCGCACGAGCCCCGAGAGCCCCGCCCCCCTTGCCCCCGGGTGCAGGGGCGGGGCGATCTCCTGCTGCCGGGCCGGCTTCGCCCATCACCGGAACTGCCTGCACTCGTGCTTCGGCCCCCGGGTGGCGCTCTCCGCGCACCGGGCGAAGATCGCCTTCGCGTCCTTGTGCTTGCCGAGCTCCATCAGCGCGGTGCCCCAGTAGAGGTAGGCATTGGCATCCGTGGGGTCCGCGTCCACGGAGGCGGTTGCCTTCTCGATGGCCCCCCTGTAGTTGCCACGCTCCAGCAGGGAAAGCGCCTGCCTGGTCAGCTCCCTGGCCTGCGCGGGATCAGGGCGAGGCTCCGCGGCGGCGGTCGGTTCCGGGGATGGGGTGGCCGGGACCAGCTCCGCGGTGCGGGCCGGTTCTGCGGCGGCGGTCGGCGCCGGGGGAAGCTGGGCGGGAGGCTCGGTCGCGGCCTGCTGGAGGACCGGGCGCGAGGCAGCCTGCGCCTCCGCGATCAGGGAGAGCTGCTGGGCAGCGGCGGAGGTGAAGGCCTCCGGAGGGACCGGGCGCGCCGTGAGGGATTTGACCCCCACCGCCAGGGCCAGGGTGGCCGCCATCCCCAGGAAGGCCGAGACCGCCTTGCGAAAGAACAGGCGCCGCTCGGTGATCTCGGCGGGCTCCGGTTCCACCGGGCAGGAAAGTTCCTCCTCGGGGAGATCGGGGGCGAGGGCGTGGGGGGCGTCGAAGAATTCCTGCTCCTGGTCGTCAGGTTCACCCACAGGAGGGAGAGGAGGGAGCGCGAAGTGCCCCGAGGGTTGCGTTTGATCGAGGGCGACCGGCGCCAGCGTGGAGGGGGGGGCGTTGGACGGTCCAGGGAGACCGTCCTCGATGGCCTGGATCAACCTGGAAGGGGCCGCGGAGGAGGCCCAGTCCAAGGCAGGAGCCTGGGGGCGGTGGCGGGGCTGGGGCTTCTTGCTGGGGGCGTTTCCTGGGCGCTTCCTGGCCATGGTGGACAGGTGTGCAAGGTGCGGGCCAGCAATTCAGCGCAGGAGGAAGGCGGGGGCAGCCTTGACGGCGACGGCGACGGAGACCTGCTGGCAGGTCCCCTCGGCGTCGGGCTTGAGGTCGGCGGAGGTCTTGAGGACGGTACGGATGAGGGGGATGATGTCGTCGAGACCGGCGCCGTCCTTGATGCCGTCGATGAGCTCCTCGGGGATGAGGCCGCCGCCGAGGTAACCGTCGAGGAAGCCATCCTCATCGACGCGGAAGCGGAAGTAAGCGTCGTAGAGGTGGAGGGTGAAGCTGACGTCGAAGAGCTTGAGGGGGACGTCGACGTTCATGGGGCCGATGGTGAGCAGGCCGTTGTCGATGCGTCCCTTCTCGCCGCGGCTGGGCTGGACGTCCTTGCGGGCGACGAAGGTCTGGAAGCCCTCGATGACGCCGTCGGTGCCGAGGTTGGGCTTGCCCTGGGCGAGCCCGACGTTGAGCCCGATGCAGGCGTCGTTGTGGAGGTCGTCGAGCCCCTCGAAGTCGAGGGAGATGAGCAGGAGGCCGTCGTTGATGGCCCCCTGGACGAGCCCATCCACCGCGTCGCCGACCAGCGCCTCGATGTCGGGGATGAGGGCGGCGAGCTGGTTGTCGATCCCGGTGCGCCCCTCCTCGTCGACGAAGTCTTTCTTCTTGCAGGAGCCGGCGTCCTCGCCGGAGCTGACGACCCCGTCGAGATCGAAGCCGGGGGCGATCCCCTTGGGGGACTCGCGGGTGAAGGCCAGCCTGGTGACGACGGCGGAGCGGGTGACGCCGCTACAGGTCTGCGCGGGGCCGGGGGGCTGGACCCGCTGCTCCTCGTCCTGGCAGGCGACGAAGAGGCCCGCGAGGAGGAGCACCGAGGCGGCACGGCGCAGCAGGCGAAGGGGTCGAGGGCAGGGGCGAGGCTCCATCACCCGACCTCGATGGCGCTGAGCCCTTCGTCCGCGAAGGCCGCGCCCTGGCCGAAGGACGCGAGGTTCATGCCGACGGCGCGGGCCAGCGAGAGGATGACCTTGCTGGTGTTCTCGTTGGCGACGGAGCGGTAGTGGAACCCCTTGCGGAGGGCGCCGCCGGCGGAGCCCGCGATGAGGAGCGGGTAGTTCTCGACGGAGTGGGTTCGGGCGTAGGAGCAGTCGGTGGTGCAGAGGATGGCGCAGTTGTCCAGCAGGGTTCCGTCGCCCTCCTGGATGCTGGCGAACTCCTTGAGGAAGAGGTTGAGCTCGCCCAGGATGTACTTGAGGATCTCGAAGACCTGGGGCTGGGGGTCCACCTCGTCGTGGGTGAGCTGGTGGTGGCCCGCCGAGGCGCCCGGGTAGAGGAGGTTGCTGACCGGACGGCTGAACCAGAGGCTGAAGACCCGGGTCTGATCGCAGGCGAGCGCCATCGCCAGGAGCTTGCCCATGGCGCGGCAGGTCTCGGCGAGCTGGGGGCGCCCGTCGATGTCGGGGAGATCCTCGCCGGGGTCGGCGGGAGCCTTGCAGGCGGCGAGGTTGGGGGGGTTCTCCTCCAGCTTCTTGAGCTGGGTTTCGAGGGCCCGGATGCCGTCGAAGTGCTGCTCCAGGCGGGCCTTGTCCGCCGCGCCGAGGCGCTTCTGGAGCCGTTTGGCGTCGTCGCCCACCGCGTCGAGGACGCTGCGGCGTAGGGCAAGGCGAGGGTCGATCTTGGGGCCGGACCCGGGCTCGACGAAGCCGTCGAGGAACAGGCGCTCGTAGAGGGCGCGGGGGGAGCACTCCGGAGGGTTGGTGCTGTGGGGTCCGTTGAAGGACATGCATTTCTCCGCGCGCTGGACCCCGACCTCCAGGGACCGGAAGCGCGTGTCCCCGCCGATGGCGCCGGCGATGATCTGGTCGATGCTGGCGGCGGCGAAGGAGTCGGTGTCCTCCTTGAGGAGCGTCGCCCCGGAGAGGAGCCCCGCGGGGCCCGAGCCGTGAGGCACCGTGTTGCCGGTGTGGACCTTCATCCCGCTGACCACGGTGATCTCGCTGCGCAGGTCCGCCAGCGGGGCGAGGATCTTCGAGGGCTGCCAGTCGAAGCCCTCCTTCTCGGGCGTCCAGCCGGTCTCGAGGATCCCGTTGCCCCAGAAGAAGATGCCGAAGCGCCTGGGCAAAGGGCCCCCGGAGGCCAGGGCGTTGCCGTTGCGGTTGAGGAAGACCTCGAGCAGCGGCAGGCTGAGGGAGACCGCGGCGCCGCCGAGCAGTCCGCGGAGAAGCGTGCGGCGAGGGAGTCGGAAGGGCATCAGCGGGGCTCCTGGGCGAGGCGGAAGGCGGGGCTGAGGGCCACGGCGAGCAGAAGGGAGCGAACCTTGTAACCCGTGGCCTGGAACTCGTGGGTCAGCGCCTCGATGGTCTTCTGATCGTCGCTCGCCTCCGGGAAGGCGGTGGCGTAGCGGTAGAGGTTGCGGACGAAGCAGGGGGTGAGGTCCGGGTGGTTGCGGATCGCCTCGCCCAGCGCTCGGGCGTCCTTGACCGGGACTCCGTCCAGTTCGCTGCTGGGGTCGATCTCCACGTTGTTCTCCCGGCGGCGGAAGCGGCCGATGCCGTCGAACTGCTCCAGGGCGAGGCCGAGGGGGTCCATGCTGAGGTGGCAGGAGGAACAGCTCGGGTCCGTGAGGTGCTTCTGGATACGCTGGCGCAGCGTGGGTAGCTCCGGCGAGGGCTCCGGCAGGGCGGTGTTGGCGTCCGCCGGCGGGTCGGGGATCTTGAAGCACAGCAGCCGCGACCGGATGAATCGACCCCGGAGCGTGGCGGACGACGAGACCGGGTGAGCGTGGCTCGCCAGCAGGCTGATGTGGCCCAGCAGGCCCCTGCGCGGGCTCTCCTCCGGGTGCTCCGTCTTGCCGAACCCCTCCAGGTTGGGCGCGGGGATCGCGTACATCGAGGCCAGCTTCGGGTTGACGAAGGTGGTGCGGGTGGTGAAGAGATCCCGGTAGTCCGCGTCCAGATCGAAGACGAAGTGCTCGAACAGCCGCAGCGTCTCCTCCCGCGCCATGGGGCCCACCTCGGGGCTGTAGTAGGTGAAGATCGTCGGATCCTTCGACAGGTGCGAAAGCTCGCTCAGCCCGAGGTACTCGTGGAAGAAGTTGCGCGCCCCCTCCCGGGCCTGGGGCGCCGCCAGCAGCCGCTCCACCTGCTGCCGCAGCCCCGCCTCCTCCACCAGCGCCCCGGCCTGCGCCGCGTCCAGCAGCTCGTCGTCCGGCGTCCTGTTCCACAGGAAGAAGCTCAGCCGCGACGCCATCTCGTAGGACGTGTACCGGCGCTTCCCCGGGTTGCTCGGGTCCGCCTCGCCTTCCGCCGAGCGGTAGAGGAAATGGGGCGACTGGAGCAGCGCCGCTACCCCGTACTGGAGCCCTTCGAAGAAGTCCCCCAGCGTCGCCGCCGCCTTGCCGCTCACCCCCACCAGCGCGTCCAGCTCCTCGCTCGCCAGCGGACGCCGCCACACCTTCCTGCCGAGGGCTTCCAGGGTGCTGCGAGCGCAGCCGTCGTCGCTCGCCCCCGCGGGCTTGCAGCTCACCAGCCGATCCCGACGCTCCGGCGCCAGCGCCTGCTTGGCGATGGCGTAGGAAGCCTTCTCGTACTGCTCGATCCCCCGCGCCGAGATCGTCGAATACGACGCCCCCACCGAGATGAACCCGCCCTGCGCCTGGTCCGGCTCCAGCGCCGTCGGGATCACGATGTCGTCCCCCAGGATGGCCTGGATGCTGCCGCGATACTGGGCGACGCTCAACCGCTGAGCCCCGGTCTGCGCGGGGGTCGAGGGCAGCTCGGGGGCGGGTGGCACCGAGGGCGGCGCAGGCGGTGCATCGCCGGAGCTGCACCCCAGCCAGCCCGCCACCAGGAGGGACGGGCCAAGGAAGAGAGAAGGACGGAAACGCTTCACGGGGGAGGCTCCTTGTGGCGAAGGGTGATTCTATCCGAGATCGACGCCTTCCCCCCCAGAAGATCGGCGGTTCTCGCCTGCGGGTCGCCCAGGACATACCTCCGGGCGTGGGCCAGCGCGTAGACGCTCACCAGCCGGAACCCCTCCTCGTCCTCGTAATCTCCGCAGCCCCCCAGCCCGAAGAGCTGGTGGCACCCTCCCTCGAATTCGACCCAGGTAAAATCCGACAGCGACGCGGTCGCCCAGAGCTTGTCGGCGCCCACCGGATCGCCCACCGCCGTCTGGAATTGCACCGGGCGCTTCACCGCGTTCAGCCCCGCCCCGAACCAGTCCGTCGGTGCCCCGGCCATCGGGATCCCTGCCACCACCCGCGGGTCGCTCAAATCGCCCTCGAACACCGCCACCTCCCCGGGGGCACAGGGCTCGCTGAATTTCCCCTCCTGGGCGCAAAATTCCGCGATCTTCGCCGTGTCGTACCGCGCCCCCAGGATCGCCCAGGTGGTGTTGGTCCCGAAGCTATGGCCGCTCATCGACACCGACTTGGTCCGGAGCTTCCCCGCCAGCGGGTCGCCAGCCGGCAGCGCGTCGAGGGCGTCCAGCGTGGCCCGGATATCCAGGGGCCGCAGGTAGTAGATCCGCAGGGGAATCCCCTCGGACTTCTGCTCGGGCAGCGTGTTGCCCGCGTGGTCCGGCGCCGCCGCCACCCACCCGTGGGACGCAAACCACCGCATCACCCCCGCGCTGTTCCCCGCAAAGCCCCACATCCCGTGGGAGTGGACGTGCACCGGGTACCCCGCCGCCTCCACCGCAGGCGCCAGGCTTGCCCCCTCCAGCGACTCCTTGTCCGGGAACAGCAGGTACTTCACCGGCTCCCCTTCCTTGTCCTCCGTCGGGTACCAGAGGTGCACCGTGAGGGTCCGCTCCGGGAGCCCGCCGGGCGGCTGGTACCGGGCGGTCACCGTCCGGTGACCCACCCGGAAGGGCCCCTTCTCCTCCAGGGGGAAGTCGAGGGTGGAGGGAGCAGGCGCAGAGGGGGCGGGGGCGTCCTCCTCGCCACAGGCCAGCACCTGCACGGCGAGAACACCCAGCGCCAGGAGCAGCATCCGACGAGGCTTCACCCCCTCACGTTAACCCGAAGCGCGGCGCAGGTGCCCCTGGAAAACATGATGCAGCGCGATCCCGGCAGCGGTGGCCACGTTGAGCGAGTCAAAGCCAGGCGCCATGGGGATCCGGACGCGGCGGTCCGCCCCGCTCAGCCCCGCCTCGCTCAGCCCTGGCCCCTCCGCCCCCAGCAGCAGCGCGACCCGCTCCGGTAGTGGCCCGAGGTCGCCCAGCGCAGGAGCGTCCAGGGAGGGCGTCAGCGCGAGGATCGAGAAGCCCGCCGCCCGGAGCGCCTCGTGTTGCTGCTCCACGCCGCCGCACCGGGCAAAGGGTACGAAGAGCGACGCCCCCACCGACACCCGGATCGCCTTCCGGTAGAGCGGATCGCAGCTCACCCCGTCCAGCAGCACCGCGTCCACCCCGAAGGCGGCGCAGTTGCGAAAAATCCCGCCCACGTTGTCGTGGTTCACCACCCCCTCCAGCGCCACCACCCGGCGGGGACCAAGCCCCAGCCCGCTCAGGAGCGCACGAGGGTCCAGTTCGACCCCCACCTCCCCCGCCGCCAGCACCCCCCGGTGGATCGGGAAGCCCACCACCTCGCTCATCAACGGCAGGGGCGCCACGTACACCGGGGTCTCCCCCGGCAAGGACGCGAGGAGCGGGGCCAGCGCCGCGGCCCGCGGCTCCGCCAGCAGGAGCGACCGTACCCGGAACCGCCCCCGCGCCAGCAGCACCCGCAGCACCACCTCTCCTTCCGCCAGGAAGATGCCCAGGCGCCCGAGGCGGTCGGCCTCGCGCACGTCGCGGAAGTCATCGAGGCGCGGGTCGTCGAGGCGAGAGACCGGGTAGAGCTGCACGGTCTACTCGACGCAAAGGCCGCGGAGCACCAGCTTGTTGGTGAAGGAGAGGAAGCTGTGGGCGGTGCTGTGGCGGCCATGGATGCCCACGATCTCGCCGCCGGGGCACTGGGCCAGCAGGCGCTCGTAGGCCTGGTCGACGTAATCGGTGGAGGTGGTCAGGTAGAGGATCACGTCCTGGGTGGCCTCGGCGGAGATCTCCCGGGAGCGCCCCCGGGGCACCTCGGTGAGGTAGTCGGTCGCGTGGACCTGGTGGATGCTGTAGGTGCAGCCGGTGGCCGTCGACAGGGCGAGGACGGCGAGGAGAGGGAAGAAGCGGCTCATGGCGCCCCCTTGGCAGGCGGCGCGGCGGGCGGGACCGGAGGAGAGGCGGGCGCGGCGGCAGGCGGCGCGGCGGGAGCCCCCGGGGGAGGAGCGCCGGGGAGGCAGTAGCCGGTGGCGGTGATCTTGCGGGAGACCCAGATGACGTAGAGCGTGGACTCGTACTTGGTGACGACGCCGGAGAGGCGCCCCTGGGGGCACTGGGCGCGGAGCTGCTCGGCTACCTCATCCGCGAAGGAGTTGGAGAAGAAGATCCCGAAGAGGCCGCCGCTGGTGTCCGACGCCTCGACCTTGCGAGAGCGATCCGAGGGGACCTGGGTCATCGAGAAGCTCTTGAGGGTGGTGCAGGCGGAAGACGCCAGCAGCAAGAAGAGCAGCGGGGAACAGCGGAGGAGTCCTCGGATCATTGGATGTTCAGCTCCTTGAGCTGGGTGCCGGCGGCGTAACTGTAGCTGACGAAGCTGTCAAAACCGGAGACCAGGACCCCCACCGGAACCAGGGCAGAGACCCGGTGAACCCCGTCGTTTTGCTCGCCAGGGAGGAGGTTGGTCGGGGCGCTTTTGGTGGGGTCGATGGTCGCGAAGCTGAGCTGGCAGCGGTAGACGAGGAAGGGAGGGGCTGCGCCGCCGCGCTGGGAAGGTTCGAGGCCGTCGGCGGGGGCGATCTCGCAGAGATCCTCGGTGAGCGGCTCGCCGTCGAGGGTGACCTCGACGCCGGGAGGGGCGACCACGGTGAGGAAATCGAAGGCGTACTTGTCCGGCGTCAGGAAGACATAGTCGCTGCGCCACTGCTCGGTGGGCGGCACCACCAGCAGGCTCGGGTCGCCCCCGGGGAGCCCGCGGCGGATCCCCGCCGCCTCCTGGGAGGGGCTCACGTTGCCCAGCACCACCGGGGCGTCGGAGGAGATCAGGAAGTCACGGGTGGCCTCGACGGTGCGGAAGGCGCCGCGTCCCTGGAGCACGAAGGAGTCCTCCGGAGGGGGGAGCGTGGTGGTGACGGTGGTGTCGCCCTCGAAGACCGCCACGACCCGGAAGTAGTCCGGCTCGGGGACGACGGCCACCTGGGCGCCCGCGCTGGCCACGGTGCGGGTACGGCTGGGTCCGTGGGCGGCGACGAACTGGGTGCCGGCGGTGCGGATCGGGTCAATCTGCTCCTCCAGGTGGTCGGCGCAGCAGAAGCGCTTGGAGAGGGAGGTGAAGGTGGGGGCGTCGGAAGCCTCCGAGCCGCTGAAGACCACCAGGGGGCCGTTGGCCTCGATGAACGTCCCGGTGAAGTCCGCGTTAAAGTCGCCGGTCTCCAGGTTGAGTACGTCGTAGGCGCCCAGCGTGGCCTCGATCTGGCCGCCCACCGGGGTCTCTGCCACGGGACCTCCCGGGATCACCCGGGCGGTGGTGGTGACCCGCACCTTGGTCTCCGCCCGTGTCCCGACCACCGTCAGGAAGGCCCTAAGCTCGGTGCCCCCGAAGTCGACGTCCGGGTTGTCGGAGCGAGCGATCGTCTGGGGCCACCCCACGACCACGTAGGCGGGGGTGAGGGGGCCGCCCGCGTCCGGCGGCCCCAGCGCCGACACCGGCTTGAGGAGCGAGGCATCGTTGGAGAACACGCTGGCGTTCTCCAGCGGGTTGAACTGGTAGGCCACCACCGGGAAATTGGTCTCGATCCGGTACGCCTTGCGGGTGAGCGCGGTGCCCGTGCCCGTGTCGAACTCTCCCTCCGGGCTCCCGTCGACCTCCCGGGGGCCCAGCTTGAAGACCCGGAGGTTGTTCGGTAGCACCTCGCCTTCCGCCACCACCGACACCGCCGGGGCGTCCCCTGGCTCGCCGTTGTCCTGGGTGATCCGCACCTTCACCGGCACGTCCCGCTGCGGGTTCGAGATCACCACCGCGAACTGCTGGGCCGCCGCGTTGTTGCTCGCCCCGAGCGCGGCGTTGTCCAGGTCCGCCGCCCAGTACTCGCAACCCACGTTGCTGCGGGAGCGCCGAGCCTCCTCGCAGAGGTTCTGGCAGCGCCCGTCCAGGCAGGCCACCCCTGCCTCCTTGTCGCAGACCTGCTGGACGTCGTAGCTCTGCCCTCCGGGGTGGCAGGCCACCACGTCCCCGCTGCGGCAGGTGATCGAGTTGGGAATGCACTGGATGCACGCCCCCACCTTCTCGTCGCACAGAAGCCCCTTGGCAGCGCAATCCTCCACCTTCTTCCAGCGCCGGTTCTCGCACCTCTGGAGCCCCTTGGCGCAACGGAATATCCCTTCCTCGCACCCCCCCACCTCCGTGACGTCCAGCCACCGATCGGAGCGATCGAAGCGACAGCCGACCGCCCCGCTGGCCAGGTAGACCGCCGCCGCCGCGGCCCCCCGGAGCAGCCAGCGCTCAGGGCGAAAGCTGGGTGTAGAAGGCATCCTGCGCGTAGGCCCGCCAGTTGACACGGTTCAGATCCCGGTAGCGGAGGGCATCGTAAGAGAATTCGGGCAGCGTCGCCGCGCTCACGGTCATCGTCACCGGCCCCGGCACCAGGCCGGCCCCCGGGATCTTCCGGAGATCGGGCACCACCACCCCGCTCATGTCCCCCGGGGTCACGATGGTCCAGCTCACCAGGCCGCCCCCGCTGCTGACGTCGTACAGAACAAGGTCCGGCGGCACCCCCCCGCCTTGCGCATCGAGCTGGTAGGTGACGCCATCCCAAGAGGAGGAGCCCGGCGTCTTGAGCCTGGGCAGACGCACGAAGCCGTCCACCAGCAGCGGCTTGGAGGTATCGTGGAAGGATGAACTGCCCGCGGAGGCCACCGGCAGCAGGAGCTGGGCCCCGGTGCCAGCGACCGCCGTGGCCACGTAGCGAAGCCCGGCCAGGGAGTCGATGAGCGGCGGCAGGCCCACGAAGGAGAGCGCCCCCTGCGCCGGCATGGGGACCGTCTTCTGGGCCCCGGGGAAGACGGCGTACCCCGCATGGCCCAGGTGAAGGGCCACCGTGGCCTGGAGCCGGTCGGGCCCCTTGGCCCCGGGGAGCGGGGGCTCCACCTGGAGGGTCACCGATTGATCGAGGGTGCTGTCGATCACCATGGTGACCTCGTCGGTCACCTCCCCTGGTTTGGTGGCGACGCCCTTGGCCACGCCGAAGGCGTAGGCGGTGAAGGTCGGCGGGACCTTGGCGCGGTTCTCGATACCGGCCAGGGCGTAGAGGGTGAGGTTCCCTACCTGGAAGGACGAGAAGGAGAACGAGTAGCCGCTGGTGCCGGCGCTCTCCTCGGTGACCGCCTGGGAGGCGTCGGGGAGCTTGAAGGTGGCCCTGGGATCGCTGGTAGCGTTGAAGACGTAGGCCACCCGGCGCTCGTCCGGGGAGACCGGCGCGGGCACCGTGGACCAGGGCGACTTCTTGAACTCGACGTCGGAGGGGAAGCGGACCTCTCCGGAGATGGAGGTGCCGATCCCGGGTTTGCCCCCGGTGGGGGGCGGGTTGCCCTCCGGCGGGGCGCAGTCCGGCGACAGGATGGGGTCGAGGTACATCGTCACCGTGTCCACCGAGACGCCGGCGAAGGTGGTGGGCTTGGAGCACTTCTTCGCCACCGTCACCGTCAGCCTCGGCGCCCCGGAAGGCCCCTTCGGCGTCGCCGCATCGATCACCCCGTCGACCTGCACCACCCCGCTGGCGCCCAGCACACCGACCTGGGTCGTCCCGACGAAGACCCGCGCCCCCACCAGCGGAGCCCCCGTGTAGCTGTCGAAGGCGAGCACCCGCAGGCTCCCCACCGGGGGCTGCCCCTCCGGCGGCGGCGCAGGCAGCGGATCCCCGGAGAGCCCGCCCCGGAAGCCGTTGTCGCTGTCCGCGTAGACGAAGGCGTCCAGCACCGAGGTCGCCGCGCCGCCGGCGTCGATCACCGTCAGGCTGCGGGAGCCCGGCGGCGCCGCCGCGGTGGTGCAGGTCAGCTCCGTCGGGCTCAGCACCTGCACCCCCTCGCAGGGTTTGTCTCCGATCTTCACCTGCGTTCCTGCGGACCAGGACGTCCCCGAGCCCAGCACCCGTACCTTGGTCCCGCCGGAGGTCGGCCCGCTGTCCGGCTCGGCGTAGAACGCGTCGTAGGTGTACCCGCCCGGCAGCGCCCTCTTCGTGGAGCCGTCGTCGCCGTTCTGCACCCGGACCTCCACCGGCCCCGGATCCCCCGGCGGCGTCACCACCTGGATCTTCTTGTCGGAGATCGCCACCACGTCCGCCGGCGGGACCTCCGTTTCCCCGAACCAGACCCGGGGCTTCTTGGCGAACCCGCTCCCCTGGAGCACCGCCCGCATCCCCCCGGTGAACCGCCCGTGGGAAGGATCCACCCCCACCAGCCCGTGAGGATCCACCGGCGCCTGCCCGCTCCCTCCCCCTCCCGCCGAGGGCACCTCCACGGGGCCGACGGGCCCCGCGTCCGGCTCGTCGATGACGCGGCGCAGTTCCCCCTCCGGGCGGGTGGGCAGGCAGGCGGCCCCGAGCAGCAACAGGAGCGCTCCGCCGAGCAGGCTTCTCTTCAGGTCAAGCGAGGGCACGGCCCTTACGATACGCCTCGCGGCCAGGACCGCCAGCGGGAAAAATGGCCCCCGGTGAGGCCCTCTGGACCTTGTTTCGGGCCTGTTGGTTGACGCTGAACCCGGAGAAGGGCACCGTTAGCGTCAACGTGGCTTCTGGACAACCTGTATCCTGGCGCGTTCCCCCCCTCGGGGCGGCCCTGGTGGGGGCGCTCCTCCTGCTGAACTCCGCCCCTGCGCTGGCCAAAAACCCCACGCCTCAGCAGATCAAGACCGCCGCCGAGGAATTCGACCGCGGCATCAAGGCCGCCCAGGCCGGGAACTTCGACGAGGCCGCCGCCCACTTCGAGGCCGCCGACCGGGAGGCCCCCTCCCCGGACGCCCTCAAGGCCGCCATCCGCGCCCGACGCGACGCCAAGCAAGGCGCCCGCGCCGCCACCCTCGCCGCCCTCGCCCTCGCCCGCCACGCCTCCCACCAGGACCTCGCCGCCTTCGCCAGGGGCGTCCTCGACCAGTTCTCCCCCGGGCTCCACAAGGTCGCCGTCTCCTGCGACCCGGACTGCCTCCTCGTCGTCGACAACAAGCTGGTCCCCGCCGAGGCCGCCGCCAAGATCACCCTCTACCTCGACCCGGGGCCCCACGCCGTCTCCGCGGGCTGGGGCGACAAGACCCAGTCCAAGGAGATCACCGCCTCCGCCGGCGGCGCCTCGGCCCTCTCCTTCTCCCCCCCCAAGGACACCCCTCCTCCCTCCTCCCCCTCCTCTTCCCCCGCTTCCGCCCCCCCCGCCAGCACCGAAATCTCCCCCACCAGCCCCCCCAAGGGTGGCCTCTCCCCCGCCTTCACCTACGTCGGCATCGGCCTCACCGTCGCCCTCGGCGGCGCCTCCATCTGGAGCGGCCTCGACGCGCAATCCAACCCGGGTCCCGACAAGGTGAAGGAGAAATGCGTCGGCCTCGGCGAGAGCTGCCCCGAGTACAAGGACGGCCTCTCCCGCCAGCGGCGCACCAACCTCCTCCTCGCCGCCACCGGCGGCACCGCCGTCCTCACCGGCGTCGTCGCGGCCTTCCTCACCGACTGGAGCGGCTCTTCCGGCCCCGCTTCCGCCCGCGCTCCTCGCCTTGTGCCAGGGGTATCTTTCGACACCTCGGGAGCGACCCTCCACGCGGCGGGTAGGTTCTGATGCCGACGCCGAAGCTCCTCGACAAGTCGGAGCCCTCGCAGCTCGACCGCTACGAGCTGATCGGAGAGATCGCGTCGGGGGGGATGGCCACGGTGTTCCTGGCGAGGCTGGCCGGGGTGGGCGGCTTTCAGCGGTTCGTGGCGATCAAGCGGCTGCACCCGCACCTGTCGAACGAGACCGAGTTCGTGCAGATGTTCCTGGATGAGGCCCGGCTGGCTGCCAGCATCCACCACCCCCACGTCGTCCCCATCCTGGAGGTGGGCACGTCCGCCGCCGGGTACTACGTGGTGATGGAGTACGTGGAGGGGGACACCCTGGCGGGGCTGATGGCGAGAGAGGCTAGCCAGGGGAAGAAGCTCCCCATGCCGGTGGTGCTCCGGATCACCCTCGATACCCTCTCTGGGCTCCACGCCGCTCATGAGCTGCGCGACGAGGACAACAACCTGGTCAACCTGGTGCACCGGGACGTGAGCCCGCAGAACATCCTCGTCGGCGTCGACGGGAGCGCTCGCATCACCGACTTCGGCGTCGCCAAGGCCTCCTCGCGCCTGACCAGCACCCGGGAGGGCACCCTCAAGGGCAAGCTGGCCTACATGCCCCCGGAGCAGGCCAAGGGCGGCGCCATCGACCAGCGCACGGACATCTTCGCCATGGGCGTCGTCCTCTGGGAAGCCCTCGCCGGGCGCCGGCTGTTCAAGGGCGAGACCGAGCTGGAGACCCTCAACCGCCTCCTCTTCGAGCCCATCCCGAAGATCCGCCCCCACGAGCCCCAGCTCCCCGAGCCCGTCGAGCAGGTGGTCATGAAGTCCCTCGACCGGGATCCGGCCCGGCGCTTCCTCTCCTCCGCCGAATTCGCCGACGCCCTCGAACGCGCCTGCCAGCAGATCGGCTTCCACGTGGCCACGGTCCGGGAGACTGCTGCCTGTGTCCAGCAGATCATCGGCCACGAGATCCAGCAGCAGCGCGCCGCCGTCCGCGCCTGGCTCGCCGAGCCCAGCCAGCAGGGCACCCCCGACATGGCCAGCCTCGCGGCCCTGCGTACCTCCAGGCCGCCCTCTTCCCAGCGCCGCAACACGCCTCTCCCCCCTCCGAAGCCGCCGGCTCCGCCCTCGCCCCCCAGCAACCAGCTCGCGGCCCTCCCTGCCCTCGACTCCGCCGACGTCGCCGCGGCCCTCGACGAGGTCTCGGCGTCCGGCAACCGCCCCCCCAGCACCACCGGGGGCGCCATGGCGCTCCCCCGGGTGCCCCCGCCCCCCGATTCGGTCGGCGCTCTGGTCCCTCCTCCGCCTTCCCGGCGCCTCATCCTGATCCCGGTCGCCCTGGCGGCCCTCCTCGGCCTGGCCTTCCTCGGCTGGAGCCTCCGCGGCGGCGACACCCCAGCGACCTCCGCGGCTTCCCCGCCTCCCGCCCCTTCCGCCACACCCCCTGCGGCCACGAGCGCTCCTCCGCCGGCCACCGCGGTGGCGTCCGCCGAGCCCGCCGT
>CAZSDX010000126.1:0-14570 GCA_964605685.1 uncultured Polyangiaceae bacterium | reverse complement strand
GGCGCCGCGGGCGCCCGGGCGCCGCCGGACGCGCTCGCGGGCCCCCCCGGCATGGTCAGGGAGATCAGCCCCATCCCGCGGCGGCTCGGGATGCAGCCTACCCCCAGCGCAAGGGCCAGGAGCAGCAGGGGAAGCCGGCGCGGCGAGGTGGTTCCCATGGTGGGGGGCAGGATGCTTGGATCCACGGAGCTGGGCAACATTCCGGCGTGTAGCCGGGGCGAGCCTCCGGGGGAAGAGCCCGTGTACCGCCGGCGGGCGGGAGTGCTAGAAGCCTGGACGCCATGGCCAGCACCGAGCACGACAAGGGACAGGACGAGGGCGGGACCAGCCCGCTCACCAAGGCATCCTCCGCCCTGGGGCTGGCGGCGGCGATGGCCCTGGCGGTGCTCGCCAACGTCGCGGTCGCCAGGAACTACAAGCGCTGGGATCTCACCAGCGCCAGGCTCTACTCCCTGTCCCAGCCCACCCGCGACACCCTCCGTGGTCTCCAGGAGCCGGTGCAGATCAACGTGCTCGCTTCTGCCAGTGACCCGCTCCAGCTCTCGATCCGCCACCTGCTCGAAGCCTACCGCGCCGAGACCCCTCACCTCGACGTTCGTTACCTCGACCCGGACCGCAAGCCCGCAGAATTCCTCGAATTCAAGCAGCGCTACAACCTCCAGGTCGGGCGCACCGAGGACGGCCGCGTGGTCGCCGACGCCATCGTGGTGGTCGTCAAGGGCGACCGCAGGTGGTTCCTCACCCACGGCGACCTCGTGGACCTCAGCGAGGACAACGAGGGCCGCGCCCGGCCCAAGCTGGAGCAGGGCCTCACCGTGGCCATCCGCAACGTGCTGGGCGGCGAGCGCCAGCGGATCTGCTTCGCCAAGGGCCACGGCGAGCTGGGCTCCGACGAGCCCGGCGCCCGCGGGCTGGGCGAGCTCAAGCACCGCCTGGAGCGTAACAACCATGACATCGCCGTCGTCGACACCTCCCTCTTTGACCTGAAAAACGCCCAGAACAAACCCTGGAAAGACTGCTCTCTGGTGCTGATCGCGGGCCCCCAGACCCCCTACCAGGAGGCCGAGGCGCGCTCCCTGGTCGACTACTTCCAGGGCGGCGGCAGCCTCCTCTTCTTCCTCAACCCCATGCTCGACGGCGACCGCAAGCGGGTCATCCCTTCCGGGCTGGAGCCGGTGCTCTCCCTCGGCGGTATCGAGGCCCGCGGCGACGTGATTTTCGAGCAGGACAAGCTCCAGCGGATCCCCGGCGGGATGGGCGAGACCTTTCTGGGTCAGCCCAAACCCCACCCGATCACCGAGTCCCTGCTGAAGGTCGAGCGCCCGAGGCTGCTCTTCGTGCTGGCGCAGTCCCTCGGGAGGGTGCCATCCAGCGGGGTGCAGCCCACAGAGCTGATCACCACCGGCAAGGATGCCTTCTCCATGGCGGATTTTCTGTCCTGGTCCAGCGAGGCGGGCCCTCCGGAGAAGCGCCCCGGCGACCGGGAGGGGGAGCTGGCGGTGGCCATGGCCGCGGAGCTTCCAAGGAAGGATCCGGAGGTGTCCCGGGGGGCCCGGATGGTGGTGGTGGGCTCCGTGTCGGTCACCCAGGGGCAGGTGTGGCAGGAGCCGTCGCTGCGTCCTTCCGCGTACTTTGTCGAGAGCGCGATCTCGTGGCTCACGTCCCGACCGCAGATCGTCGACATCCCGGCGAAGCCCTCGGTGGCGGCGGGGCTCAAGCTCACGGAGGAATCCCTCGCCCAGGTGACCAACTACGTCTCCTTTTACATCCCGCTGGCGGGCGTCTTCGTGGGGCTCGCGGTGTTCCTCCGGCGACGGAGCACCGAGCGCCGCCGCGACGCTCCCCTGCGGGCCCGCTGATCCTGCTGGCGCTTTGCCGGAGAAATTCCGCACCATGGAGCCATGCTCCCTGGCCGCTTCCTCCTCGTCTTGCTGCTGTGGCTGGGTGTCGCGGGGGCTGCCCGGGCCGACGCAGGGGCCGACACCTGCGCCCAGGTCCACGCCTCCTGGCGCCAGCGGTGCTCGGAGCGCACCGGCGTGCCCTTGCGGGTGCTCCGCTGTCCTCCGGGGCGCGTGGTGCTCCAGGCGGGCAGCGGCTCCGCGGCGATCCCGGTGGAGATCTCCCCCGCGTCGGAGCGCTCTTTCCGCACCGTCGGCGCGCTCGGAGCCTCTCCGATCGGAGAATTTTCCGACTGGCTCCGGGAGCCCAGGGAGCGCCAGGACGCCTTCGCCGCGGTGGTGGGCTGCCTGGGAGAGCTTTCGCTGCGCGGGGAGATCCAGGAGGTTCCTCTTGCGCCTCCCCGTCGTCCTCCCTGGCGGCTGCTCGGGGCGCTGTTGCTCCTGGGCGGCCTCGGTCTTGCGTCGCTCCGCGGGCTCCGCCCGCGCTGGTCGCTCCGGAGGGCTCGCCTCGGCCTGGGACCGGGAGGCGCCCTGGCGCTGCTCGCGCTCGCGCTGGTGACCCTCCTTGGTCGGTTTTTCCTGATCCCGGCCCGCTTCTTTCACCAGAACGGGCAGGGACCCTTCTGGGTCGAGGCGGCGGCCCACAACGACCTCTCCTTCCACTACGGCCCGGGCTACCCCGAGCTCTTCGGCTGGCTCGCCGGAGCCTCCCTCGACGCCCCGGAGCGGGCGGTCTTTGGCGCGACGGCCCTCCTCGGCGCGCTGGTCCCTCCGTGCGGGGTCCTGCTGGCGCTCTCCAGCGGCGCTTCGGCCAGGGTGGCGTGGGTGCTCGGGGTGGGGCTGGGGTTGCATCCGCTGCTGGGGCGGCTGGCGCGGGGAGAGTCGTACCTGGGGGTGCAGGTCGCGCTGCTGAGCCTGGCCGCGGCGGCGCTGGCGCGAGGAGGACGGGCGCGGGAACACCCCTGGGTGCTGGCGGGGGCCGTGGTGGGGGCGGGGCTGCTGGTGGCGCAGGCGGCAAGGGTGCATCCGACGAGCTGGCTGGCGGGGGCGGTGCTTCCGCTGGTGCTGCTGGCGCAACCGGGGTCGGTGGCAGGGAGGCTGAAGCGAACCGCGCTGGCGACCCTGGGGGTGGGGGCGGTGGTGCTGCTCACCTCGGGAGGGGCGCTCTGGGGGGTCTACCGCGGGCCGCTGGGGCAGCAGTGGCGACCGTCGTCGCTGGTGAGCGTGAGCGTGCCCTGGGTGCCTTTGCTGGCCAGCGTGGCGCTCGGGTGGCTGCTCCGGCGGCGCCCCAGGATGCTGCTGGCGCTCGGGGCGGGGGGAGCGGCGCTGGCGGTGCTGGGGTCGGCGGACATGCTGGGGCTGAATTTTCCTTGGATCGCGGACGCCTACCGGCTCCAGTTTTTCCCGGTGGTGCTGGCCTCGGGGGTGGGGGTGCTCTCCGGGCGGCGGTGGCGGCAGCGCTGGGCGCCGGTCGCCGTGGCGGCGGTGGGGATGGCGGCGCTGCTGGGGCTACGGTGGCGGGGGCACACGACGATCCCGACCGACGCGGAGGAGCAGGCCTGGGCGCAGCGCTGGCGGGAGCGCATTCCACGGGGGGCATCCCTCGTGTACCTGAGCCGCGCGGAGGAGCGGATCGTGATGCTGCCGCTGGCCCGGGGGAGGTGGCGGGTGCACGGCGTGAACGTCCGGCAAGAGCCGCTGCTGCCGCAGCTCTACGGAGGGAGTTTTTACTACCGCTCGTCGCTGTGCGCGACGCCGGAGGGTCGCCCGGCGTGCGAGGCGCTGGAGCGGGGAGCGTCGCTGGAGGCGGTGGAGGAGCGGGAGCTTTCGGCGGTGGCGAGCCTCCCGTGGCTGCCGCTGCCGGGGGGGCCAGTGCGCGTGGGGCTTTACCGGGTGCGGTGAGGGGTCTGGTTCCTGCTTGCGGAGAAAGCTTGCGCGGGTGGGTAGCTTCTTCTACCTTCTCGTAGAAGGCGGCGTTTCCATGGCTGAAACCCAGATTTCTGCGTACATATCCGAGGCGACCAGGCGCCAGATGGAGGTCTACGCCGAGGCTCACGGCATCAAGAAGGGTTACCTGGTCGAGCAGGCCCTGTTGCATCACCTGCAGGCGCTGCGAGAGTTGCCTGCTGACATTGTGATCCCGCCGAGGTTGGTCGTCGCTGCGTCCTCGTTCGAGGAGGTCGCCAGGGCGGTGAAGGCACCTCGCGCTCCCACTGAGGCGCTCCGCGATCTGCTGGCTGGCCGTGACCTCGAAGATGTGCCGTGAGCCCTTGCGTGCCCCCGAAGATACGGAAGTTGATCCCAGAGGATGACCGCAGCCGATTTCGCTCGGGGAACCCCGATCTGGATCGGTTCTTTGCGCAGTATGCCGGGCAAAATCAGTTCCGCTACCACATCGGGACGACCTACGTCGCCGTCGACGAGTCGGAGGGTATTCTGGGCTTCGCCACGGTGGTGGCCTCCGAGATCGCTTCCGAGGTGGTTCCGACGGCCAAGAAGAAGCGCCTGCCCAGGTATCCGCTGCCGGTGTTGCGCCTGGCGCGGCTGGCGGTTGACGAGCGCGCCAAGGGCCAGGGCGTGGGTTCGTTGTTGCTGCGCGCGGTGCTGTTGCTGGCGCAGCAGATGGCCAGCGACATGGGGTGCGTCGGGGTTGTGGTGGACGCCAAGCCAGACGCCATTGCGTTCTACGAGAAGCTGGGGTTCTTGCGGCTCTCGGTGGCGTCAGGAGAACTCGGAGATCGACCGCAGCCGACGCCGATGTTTCTCGAACTGGGTCAGGTCCTCCAGGCCGCTGGTCCGGGGTAGGCGTGGTGGCGAGCCTCCCGTGGCTGCCGTTGCCGGGGGGGCCGGTGCGCGTGGGGCTTTACCGGGTGCGGTGAGGAGGGGCTTCGTCAAGAAAAAAATCGATTGACACTCCGTCGTGTGCCTGCGCTATCCTCCCCCTCGAGGAGACGAGTGCGATGAGGAACCTCAAGATTCTTGCTGGCATCGTTCTTGCGGGGGGGGGCTGCTTAGCCCTGCGACGGCCAACGCTTTCCTCCCTCTGTTGCCACGGATCGCTGCGGTCACGTTCTCGGAGGGCACGGGGGCTTCCTCCGATTCGACTTGCCAGGGGACGGGGTTCGATTTTCCCCTGACGGGGCCGAAGGTGCGGCTCTCCTTTCAGCTCGTTGCTGCACCCTGTCCGGGCCTTTCGGATAAGAACCTCGGGCGATCTCTCTCCGGTCTGGTGGCCGACTTTCACACCGCTCTTTTCCTCAAGGATTACAACGCCGCCGAAATCCCGGGCGACACTTCTTCCGCGGCCCGGTGGCGTTTTGAGTGGGACGGAGATGGTGCTTCTCCTGTTCCTGCGGAGGAGCTCAAACCGTACCTCCCTCCTCTCCCCACCGGAGAGGCTTTTCCTTCCAAGCATTTTCACGCAACTCGAGTCCTCGACAGCTACCTTTGCACCGTCGCAAACTGTCCCGCCGTCCCTCCTCCTCCGGCGGTGCCTCCTCGGTTGACCTTGCCTGTAGGGGGCGTTCTCACCGGCGTTCATGCGGCGACCTCGGCCTACGGAGCCGCTGCTTGGTCGGTCAAACCAGAGCCTGGATGGGTGGGTTCTTCGGTTCCCTTTCTGGCCTCGGGGTACGGTGCAGCGCCACGGTTCAGGGCGTTTGCCATCCAGAGTTCCACCACGCCGTCGGGAAAGAAAAAGCTCTCTCCTCGACCCATTTGCGAGAGTGCTCCGGATTATTTTTGCGCCACTTCTGCGTCGGGAGGGCCTGGCACCTGGAATCTGAATACAGCCATTCCTGTCGACGCAAGCACGGATGAAGTTCTGGTGATCGCTTCTGCGCTCCATCAGCCGACGCAAACCAACTGGGCCATCGGTAACAGTGCTCCTCGGGTGGAGTTGACCTCTCCAACCTCCGTTCAACCCAACTTTGTCGGGCATCCTTCTGCGGAAACGTTTCCCGTGTTTGCTACCGCGATCTACCAGGGACCCGATCAGCTTGGGTTGCCTATCCAGCCAGGCACCGTGGTGGAATTGGAAGTGCCCGGGTGTGCCAACGCTGCTGGACCTGGAGGTTGCAAGCTGGGAGGGAACGACATCACCGTCGTTCCACTCTCCGGTGGGACGTTCCTGGTCCTGGCGTATCTGCCGCCTACTTTTTACCCGAGCGCTTTTGCGGTGGGCGCCGCAGGGGGGCACATCGATCTGGATCTCCGTGTCCTCGTCGATGGGATCTCCTCGAACGTACAGACCTCTTCGGTGCGGGTTTCTGTCATCCCCGAGGTGCTGGCCAGTTCGCTGGTCATCGACAACAGCGGCAGCATGGCCGGTGCCAAGCTAGCGGGGGCCAAGATCGCCGCCAAAGCCATCGTTGGAAGCCTTGTTCCGGCCACCGGCGCTTCGTCCAATCGCTGGCTCAACATCGTCACGTTCTCCGACGATGCCTCCACGCTTCCTCTCTCGGCAAACCCTCAAGACCACGGTTTCGTGGAGGTGACGGGGGCAACAAAGATGCAGGCGGAGCAGGCCATCGACGCCATCCAGACCCTCAACTATACAAGCATCGGAGATGGGTTGTTCGAGGCACAATCGAACATGGCCTGTAAATTTCAGCCGGGTTTGGTCTTGAATCCGGTGGCCGTGGATGCGTTTCACATGCACGTTCTGTCCGATGGCCTCAACAACGTGCCTGCTGCGCCGAAGCAGTATTATGTGGATGGTGACATCCCGAGCGGGGATGGAAACGGGACGTGGTGCGCGACCACGCTGCCCTGGCATCTGCGCAAGAACCAGGGGCTCCAGGTGCCTACGGTCTCCACGATTGCGTTCGGGCAAGACGCGGACGGGGAGGTGCTGCAAGATATCGCCCGGGTCACGGGGGGTATCTACCACTACGCGCCGGACGGCGTCGTCACGACGACCCAGGCGATGGCCTTCCTGTCGCAGAGCATGCTGATGGCGCAGAACGACAGCGACGGGACCCAGCGCCTCTTTGCTGCAACCATCTCCGGGGATGCGGATCAGTACTTCTTTGTCGAGCCAAATGCATCAGAACTTCGCCTTGTGATCGCTGCGGAACAGATCCCCCTGGATGTGGGTGGGCTAGCTTATCTCTATCATATCGACGACCAGGGGATGAAGCAGGTTGTTCCCAGCGAGACACACAGCGATGGCGCGCTTGTCTTGAAAGTTCTGGCGCCCAAGCCTGGACTCTGGCGCCTTCAGTTGGATATTTCTCAGCACGATGTGTTCCTCGAAGCTGCTGTCTCCAGCCCGGCCCGCCTGCTGGCCTTTGCAGAGGCAGGCCAGGTCACCACCACCGACGTCCATTCTCCCTTCGTCAAGCACACCACGAGCAGTGGCAACGTGGAACTCCGTACCACGGTGTTCACTCCTTCGGGGGCCTTGCCGCTTTGCAGCGTTCAGGCGTACATTCTCTCGCCGCAAGGGCAGCTCACCACCCATGTTCTGCTCGATAACGGAAAGTCGTCGGACGGTTCGGCTTCCGATGGCGTTTTTGGAAAAACCGTGACACTCCCTGCGGTCTCCGGGACGTACCTGACGTATTTCGCAGCGGTGTGTCTGGATTCTTCGGGTCAGTTCTTGTGGCGGCAGGCGAGCCGTGCCTTTCGGTTTGCTTTCGGGCAAGACAGCGACGGAGATGGGATGCCCGATGCCTGGGAGATCACCCACGCTCTGAACCCCAAGGATGCTTCGGATGCCTCCCAGGATCTCGACGACGATGGATTGACCAACCTGGGAGAGTTCCTTGCGGGAACCAACCCCCAACTGGGGGATACGGATGGCAACGGGGAAGCGGATGGTTCGGAGCTCAACGCAGGGAAAGATCCCCTTTCCCCGGAAGACGACGGTGTGGTGCCCCTGGCGTCCAAGTTTGTGTTTGGGATCGACAAGGTTGCTATTTTCCTGGGAGGAGATTTCGATCCCTCCGAGATCGACGCCAAAATCTCCTTCGCTACCTCCTCACCATCGGCTCCTCCATCCCCACCGCGTACCTCGCTCACGAGGATCCGACCGGGGGTGTATACCTTCCCGGTGGAGCAGGGGAGGGTCAATTGTCTGCAAGTTCGTCTGAAAAAAGGCAGTGCTTACGGTCCCTGGAGCGAACAACGTTGCCAGATGACCAGAGCAGACACCACACCGCCTCGTCTCCTGGTCAATGCCCCCGCGAAGCGTCGTGGACGGTGGCTCACCGTGGATGCGCGGATCTTTGACGATATCCCTCACCAGGCCCGAGGCGACTTGGAGACGTTGCTCGGGCTCAGCTCCGTTGGTCCTTACCAGATCCGTGTCGGGGATTCTCCCTCCTTGACCAACGAGGTTTGGCAGCCGACGACCGGGTATCCTTTGCGTGTTCGCGTGAGCCTCGCACAGCGAAATTCTCGGAGGCTCTGGCTCCAGGTTCGCGATGGAGCTGGAAATCTGAGCGATCCCGAGCCCATCACGATTCCTTCCAGGGCGGAGATGCTGGTGGATCGAGCCATCTCGCTGGAGGAGGACGCGCTGGAGGAGATCGCGGAAAAGAAGATCCGGAAACGGATACGTCAATCGCTCCCTCGCCTCAAGTTGGCTGCCTTGGCGGTTCGTAAACTTCCGGGAGGAGAAACGATCCGTGAGCAAGTGGATACCCTGGTCAACCAGAGTCTGCTCTTGAAAACCAAGGCACTGACCCGGTTGGTTCTTCGCGATGTTGCAGGGGCGCGCAAGTTGGTGGAGCAGGCGCTGGATCTGGAGCAAGAGCTTGGGTTGTTGCTGGAGCGCCTTGGAGAGCCAGAACCGCTGCGAGATCGAGCCTTCAGCGAGGATGGAGAGCCCGAATGAGAACGTGGGCGACGTTGCTGTCTTGTGGGTTGCTCGGGCTCCTCTCGTGTGGGAGTGAGGAGCCCCCTGCCACAGGAGTAGGTTCGGGTTCTGGCGGAGGGGGAGCCGCTGTCGGTGGGAGCGGGAATGCCGGGGACAACAGCGGAGGAACCAGCACAGGAGGGGGTGAAGCCGGAACGAGCGCAGGCGCGGCGGGAACTTCCTCCCATTGCGCCGAGATTCGCATCGACCCTCTTGACGTTTACGTCGATCCCAACGAATGGGCCTGGGCGGAGGAGTCTTTCGTCAAGATCCTCCACAGTTCTCTCTCAGGCAAAGTGATCAACATCTCCAGGTATTCGGTGGATGGAACCTGGAGCCTGGAAAAGACCTTCAAGATCGACGAGTCCGACAAGTTCCCCTCCAAGTGCGGTTGGAAAGACGATCACTTCCTGTGCGTCGACAGTCGGCTTGTTTCCTGGGGAACCATCGAAAAGGCAGAGCAATTCACGAAGGAAGAATTGCTTCCGGAAGGGTCTGTGTCCGTCGCCAGTCATTGGGATGGAGAGGCTTTCGCTGTTCACGTTGTTTCGAAAAAACATGGTGATGATACCATTGAGTTGGTTCGCGTAAGTCTGGAGGGACAACTCCTTCATGAGCCCATCTACGTTGGAAAAGGTGCCGTCAATTTCTCTACCAACGAGCGCCCTCGCACCGCCACGCATGCAGGCTCCGGGCGTTCCTTCATCATCGCGGGTAGTAGCTCCGAGTACCTTCGCGTCATCACCGCTCACGAACGGGATGGAACCCAGCTTATCCCTATGGGTACCCTGTTCAAAACCTTGCCCCACCTCAACAACTCGTACCTTGCCATCGGAGCCTACGAAGGCGGTGTTCTCATCGCAACCAACGGAGACTCCACGGCGAAAGAGTGGTGGCCTCAACCCCATTTTTACCATCTGTCCGCCACGGGCGAGTTGACCACACTCCCCGATATTCCCTTGCCCCCCAAAGAAACGACCCGTGCTGGAATCACCCAGCTAGCCGTGGTCGCCCACGGTGCAAAGGATGGTTGGGTCGCGGTCTTTTCGGACGATGATAAGGCCAATTCACACCTGAGAGTCGTGGACTGGAAAGAAGGAAATTTTGGTGAGGCGAGGGAGGTGATGTTTTCCAAGAAGGGACTTTGGGCATACCATCCAATAGCCATCGAGGTAGCAGGGACAAGATGGGTGGGGTTCCGCGATGCGAGTGACATCAAAAAGACGGTGGTGAGGATGCTTCGTGTGGACGATCCTGCCTGCCACTACCCCTCGCTCGTACCATGAAAGAGCCGCTGCTGCCGCAGCTCTACGGAGGGAGTTTTTACTACCGCTCGTCGCTGTGCGCGACGCCGGAGGGTCGCCCGGCGTGCGAGGCGCTGGAGCGGGGAGCGTCGCTGGAGGCGGTGGAGGAGCGGGAGCTTTCGGCGGTGGCGAGCCTCCCGTGGCTGCCGCTGCCGGGGGGGCCAGTGCGCGTGGGGCTTTACCGGGTGCGGTGAGGGGTCTGGTTCTTCCGGGCTAACCGGCAGACGATCTCGGGGATGGAAACGTCAGAGGGCGAGGGGGGGGGGTGCATCTGGGGCAAGGAGATCGTTCGCCGGATGCTTTCATGAGGGGGGATCACGAAAGGAGAGCCCGGTTTCTCCTCGTGCCGGTGGTCTGGCCACACAACCACGTAGCGTTTGACGTGGCAATCCTCCTCTCCCAGGTTGGTTACCTCGAAGGTGAGCTGGGTGTACAGGATGGATTCCTTCGAAACCGTCACCGAGAGCGGGCGTGCCTGGGCGGTGGGAGGCGTTCGGCAAGCGACCACCACGAAAGCAACACAGAAGAGCAACCAGAGTACAGGGAACCTCATGGGATTTTCCGAGAGACGAGATCGTGTTCGAGTGCTCAGCATTCCGCGAGGAGTGCGGGCGAGCGTGCGCATGGTACTCGTCCTTGGGGGACGATGTCCAAGTGCGGCGCGGAGGAGCCAGAGGTGACCGGAGGGGGGGAGCACCGGGCGTGGTAGGAGGGGGCCATGTCCAGGGAAGCGGTGGTGGTGTTCGCGGTCCTCGGGGTGACCGTGGCGCTGTTCGTCAGCGATCGGATGCGACTGGATCTGGTGGCGGTGCTGGCGATGCTGGCGCTGGGGTTGCTCGGGGTGGTGACGCCGGCGGAGATGCTGGCGGGGTTCGCCAACCCGATCACGCTGATGATCGCGGGGCTGTTCGTGGTGGGGGCGGGGCTGACGTCCACGGGGGTGGCCGAGTGGCTCGGGCGCAGGCTGGGGAAGATGGCCGGGACCAGCGAGGTGCGGCTGCTGGTGGTGACGATGCTGGCCGCGGCGCTGCTCTCGGCCTTCATGAGCTCCACGGGGACGGTGGCGGTGCTGCTCCCGGTGGTGAGCACCCTGGCCCACCGCGCCCGGGTCAGCCCGTCGAAGCTGCTGATGCCCATGGCCTTTGCGTCGCTGCTGGGGGGGATCCTCACCCTGGTGGGGACGCCGCCGAACCTGGTGGTCTCGGACCAGCTCCGGGCCAACGGCCACGAGCCGTTCCGCTTCTTCAGCTTCACGGGGCCGGGGCTGGCCCTGCTGCTGCTGGGGGTGGGCTACATGGCCCTGGTGGGGCGCCGGCTGCTGCCCGGCCAGGAGGGCGGTCCCGCCTCGGTCCGGGCCACGGAGCAGATGATCGACCTGGCCCGGAGCTACGGCCTGCTGGAACACCTGCGCTTCTACCGCGTCCCGCCGTCGTCGCCGCTGGCGGGGAAGCTGCTGGCGGACGCCAACCTGCGGGCGCGCTTCGGGGTCACCGTGGTGGGGGTCCGGCGCCCGGGGGAGGACGGCGGCGAGGTGGCGATCCCGGTGCTGCCGCGGACCCTCTTCCAGCCCGGGGACACGCTGCTGGTCCAGGCGGACGAGGACGCCGCCGAGCGGATGGCGCAGGAGTTCGCCCTCGCCCCCGGGGAGCCGCTGGCCGGCGTCCCGCTGGGGGGGGACGAGTCGCTGGCGGAGCTGGTGCTGCCGCGGAGCTCGGCGCTGGTGGGCAAGACCCTCCTGGAATCCCGCTTCCGGGATAATTACCGGGCGACGGTGCTGGCGATCCGCCGCGTCGGCCAGGAGGGCCGCGAGCCGACGGACCTGGTGCTGAGGCGAGGGGGCCCGCTCCAGGCGGGAGATACGCTGCTGGTCAAGGGGCGGATCAAGCACCTGAAGCGGCTCCCGGAGGAGCAGCGGAACTTCGTGGTGGTCACGGCGGCGCGAGCGCCGGAGGAGGTACACCTGGACAGCTCCGGGGCGTGGGTCGCGCTGCTGGTCACCGGGGGGATGCTGGCGCTGATGAGCCTGGGGCTGGTGCCGAACGCCACCGCGGTGCTGCTGGCGGCGGCGGCGATGGTGCTTTTCCGGTGCGTGCCGCCGGCGGAGGTGTACCGGTCGGTCAACTGGGAGAGCGTGGTGCTGGTGGCGGCGATCCTGCCGACGGCGACGGCGCTGGAGAAGACCGGGGGGATGAAGCTGATGGTCAACGGGATGCTGGGGGCGCTCGGTGGGCAGGGGCCCTACGTGCTGCTGGCTGCTCTTTTCCTGCTGACCTCCTCGTGCAGCCTGGTGATGTCGAACACGGCGACGACGGTGCTGGTGGCGCCGGTCGCTTTCCAGGTGGCGGTGGAGCTCCAGCTCTCGCCGCGGCCCTTCCTGATGACCGTGGCCATCGCCGCCTCCACGGCGTTCGCGACCCCCATTGCCTCCCCGGTGAACACCCTGGTGATGAACCCCGGCGGCTACCGCTTCCGGGACTACGTGGCGGTGGGGCTGTCGCTCCAGCTCGTGCTGATGGTCGCCACCCTCGCCCTGGTCCCTCGCCTCTTCCCCTTCTGATCTCGCCCTTCGCCGCAGTAGGATGCCCCCCATGTCCCTGCTCGTCGACTCGTTCATGACCCGCGAGGTGCGCAGCGTCCCCCCGGGGGCCTCGCTGACCCACGCGCACCAGCTCCTCCGCGAGCATGCCTTCTCCTGCCTCGCGGTGGTGGAGGATGGCCGCCTCGTCGGGGTGCTCTCCCGGTCCGATCTTCTGCAGATCGGCCAGCCCCAGCCGAGGTCTTCCCTCCGGGCGCCGCTCCTCAAGCTGCCGGAGCAGGCGGTGGGCGACGTCATGCGGCGGGAGCCCATCAGCGTCACACCCCGCACCACCGTCGCGGCTGCGGCTGCGCTGATGGTGGCCCGGCGCATCCACCGGGTCTTCGTCGTGGAGAACGGCGCGCTGCAGGGCGTCTTCAGCACCCGCGACGTGCTGGATGCGCTCCAGGTCCACCGGGCGCGGATCCCCATCAGCGACTATATGTCGACGCCGATCCTCACCATCGAGACAACGGCGACGACCCGCCAGGCCACCGAGCGGCTGACGGAGTCGGGGGTCTCGGGGTTGGTTGTCCTCGAAGACGACCTCCCTGTCGGCTTCTTCACCCAGGTCGAGGCGCTCCAGGCGGCCGCCGAGCCCGCCTCCACCCCCGTCGAGGACGTGATGAACTACGCGCTGCTCTGCCTCGACCTCAAGACCCCGCTGCACCGGGCCGCCGCCCAGGCCCGCGCCACCCGAGCCCGCCGGATCCTCGCCGTCGAGCAGCGCCGCGTCTGGGGCATCCTCTCCGGCCTCGATTTCGCCCGCGCCGCCACCGAGCTCCCGTGAGCCCGGACCTCCCCGCGAACCTCCGCCTCCTCTCCGCGCTCCCCGCCGACCACGGGGGCTTCGACCTCTCCTCGGACCGCTTCGTCGACGCCCTCAACCGCGCCGAGGACATGCATTTCTGGCACCGCGCCCGCAACGCCCTCCTCGCCCGCCGTCTCGCCTCCCTCGGCGCCGCCCCGCCGGACCGGATCCTCGACCTGGGCTGCGGCTCCGGCTGCGTCGCTGCCCACCTCGCCCGCCTCGGCTACCGGGTCACCGGCGTCGACGGCCACCTGCCGCTGCTGCTCCGCGCTGCCCAGCGGGCCCCCGGCGCCACCTTCCTCCTCCACGACCTCGCCCGGGGGGTCGAGCCGATCCGCCTGGACGGAGGCGCCGATGTCGTCGGCCTCTTCGATGTCATCGAGCACCTCGACGACCCCTTCGACGCCGTCCGCCAGGCGCTCACCCTGCTGCGGCCCGGCGGCCTGCTGGTGGGGACGGTCCCGGCGATGATGGCCCTCTGGAGCCAGGTCGACGCCCAGGCCGGCCACCGCCTCCGCTACGAGCGTGCGGGGTTGACCTCCCTGCTGGCGAGGATCCCGGGGGGTTGGTTGCTGGAGGTCGTTCCCTTCAACCGTTCCCTGGTGCCGATGCTCTGGGTGCAGCGTCGCCTGGTGGTCAAGGAAGGCGACGCGGCGGCCACCTCGGAGCGGAACCTGGCGATCCCTCCCGGGCCGATCAACCGGGCGCTGGAGGCGGTGCTGCGGGGCGAGGAGGCGCTGGCTCCCTGGCTCTCCCGGACGCCGCTCCCCGGCGCCAGCCTCTGGTTCGCGCTCCGGAAGGTCGGGTGAGGTCCGCTACATCTCGACGCGCAGGGGCGTGTTTTTCCCTTCGGTCACGGTGATGACCGCCGTCTTGTTGGGGGAGCCGCTGCGCTTGAGCACGACCAGGTGGCTGCCCGCAGGCATCGAGGCCCCGAGGATGGGCGAGGGCCCCATGTTGCGGCCCTTCACGAAGACCGAGTCGCAGGCCGGACGGCACACGATGGAGATGGTGCCCATGCCGCCTCCGCCGCCGCTGGAGGCCGGGGGCTCGGGCCTGGAGGGCGGCGGGCTTTCCACCACCGCCGGCGTGGGCGTCGGCAGCGGGCCGCCGCCCGGGG
>CAZSDX010000125.1:0-14614 GCA_964605685.1 uncultured Polyangiaceae bacterium | reverse complement strand
CGAGGGCGGGGGCCTCCCGGGCCCAGCGGGCGGCCTCTCCCTGGTTTCTGCGGTCGAGGTAGGCCACGAGGGCCCGCCGGAGGGCCTCCGGATCGTCGCGGCGGGCGGGGCGTCGCTCCGGGGTGCGGTAGGTGCGCACCTCCGCGGCGGGCTCCAGCTCCCAGCGGGTCTCCAGGGAGGCCAGGCTGTGCCCCGGGCGGCGGGCCAGCACCCGGGAGAGCACCGCCTCCAGCTCGTCGAGGGCCGAGGGGAACTCGTCCAGCTCCCCCAGGGAGGCGCCGTCGAGGCCCAGGGCGAGCCGGTGGGCGCGGACCTCCCCGTGGCTCCCTTCCCAGGTGAGGGCGCCGGGGTGGAGGCGCAGGGACGCCAGCTCCAGGGCGGCCCGGGCCCGGGGCGAGGTGAGGAGGGCGAGGGCCTCGGAGCGCAGGTCTTCCAGGTCGAGGAGGGCGCTCAACGGTGGCCCCGGGCCTGGGGCCCGGCGAGCATCTCTTCCATGGCCGCGGTGGCCTCCTCGTCCTGGACGGAGAGGGGCGCCGACGGGGCAGCGACCCGCTGGCCGGTGGGAGGCGGTGCGACACGCAGGCCCGTGCCGGCGTCGGCCATGGCGGCGCCCATGGCGGCAGCCTCGGCGCGGATCTCCCCGGCGCTGGGCTTGGCCAGATCGAAGATGACCTTGCTGTTGCCGGTGCCGGTGATGTTCTGCAAGGCCTCCAGGCGGCGGAGCTCCATGGCCCCCGGGGAGTTGGGCGGCCTCGGCGAAGTTGGCGGCGCTCTCCAGGTCCGCCTGGGACTTGATGATGATGGCCTGCTTCTCCCGCTCGGCGATGGCCTTCTTGGCGATGGCCTCCTGCATGTTCACCGGGAGCTGGATGTCCTGGAGCGCGATCAACTCGATGTGGAGCCCCCAGCGGGAGACGAACTGATCCACCATGTCCCGGATCTTGGCGGCGATCTCGTCCCGGTGGGCCAGCAGCTCGTCGAGGGTGGTCTCGCCCACCACGTCCCGGAGCACCACCTTGGCCCGGTCCCGCACCGCCAGCTCGAAGTTCTCCACGTTGAGCGTCGCCTTCTCCGGGTCGACCACCTTGAAGTAGATCACCGCGTCGATCATCGCCGTCACGTTGTCCCGGGTGATGACCGCCTGGCTCGGGAGATCCCGGTTACGGATGCGGGTGTCGATCTTGACACCATTCTGAAGAATAGGGATGATCAGGTTGAGGCCGGGCTCCATGCGTCCGGAGTATTTGCCGAGGGTGAACTTGAGGCCAGCTTCCCACTGGTTGACCTGGCGGATGGAGCGGGCCAGAAGGATGGCGAAGAAACCGGCGACCGGGAGGAGCGCAGCGAGTTCTGGGGCGGCCATGGTGGGATCATCTTAGCCACGAGGCGGGTCAGGCAATACGATCATCGAGCGTCCGTGCAGCCGCTTTCGAGCCGCCCGCCGGGCGAGCGCCCCCCTGAGGAGGAGCCCATGGCCAAGCTGAACCAGATCATCGCCGTCGAGAAGAGCGTCAAGAGCAGGTCGTTGCAGGATCTGACGGAGGCGCACCACGCGCTGCAGAAGCCTGCGCTACTGTCGGGGATAGCCCGGACGTACCGCCCCCGGGACGAGGAGGGAGAGCAGCTCCCCTCGGAGGCGACGAAGGTGCAGGTGAAGACGGAGGAGATCGTCCGGAAGACCAGCGAGGTGCTGGCGAAGCTGTTCGACGTGGTGGCGGCGAAGGACTGGGCCAACACCAGAGCGCGAGCGGACGTGACGGTGGACGGGCAGGTGCTGCTGGCGCAGGTGCCGGTGACCTACCTGATCTTCCTGGAGAAGCAGCTCGTGGACCTACACACCTTCATCAAGAAGCTTCCGGTGCTGGACGCCTCGGAGAACTGGGTGTTCGACGCGTCGGCGGACTGCTGGGCCACGGAGCCCATCCAGACGACCCGGACGAAGAAGATCCCGCGGAACCACGTGAAGGCGGAGGCCACGGACAAGCACCCGGCGCAGGTCGAGGTCTATTACGAGGACGTGGTTGTGGGCTACTGGAAGACGGTGAAGTTCTCCGGGGCGCTGCCCGCCAGCCGCGTCAACCAGCTCCTGGAGCGGGTGGAGAAGCTCCAGCAGGCGGTGAAGTTCGCCCGCGAGGAGGCCAACGCCACCGAGGTCGAGGAGAAGAAGATCGGGCACAAGGTGCTCGGCTACCTCTTCGGCCCCTGAGCCGCCGTCCGCGGCGGTTGACGGCGAGCGCTGCCGGGGGAACATGAGGGGGTGACGTCGTCCTTGCTTCGCCGGTGGCCGGTCCTCCTCCTCACCGGGATCGCGGTGGCTCCGTGGGCCGGGTGCTCCGCCGTGCCGGGGCAGAAGCCTGCGGTGCGGATCCCCTGGATCTCCGCCGCCTCCTCCGCGAGCCAGGGCCCGGCGCGCTGGGTCTACACGCCGCCCGCGCCCCGGGGGCTCCTGGGGCGGATCGCCTCCCCGGACGGGCCCGAGCTCTACTTCGGTCGCAACGGCGAGCGCTGGCGCATCGACCGGGATCGCCAGGTCGTCGGGGCCGCCGGCGACCGGGCCGAGCAGGACCTGGTGGCCGCCGCCCGGAGCCAGGGGGGTGGGTGGCTCTTCATCGGCGCGAGCGGCACGATCTTCGAGGCCGACGAGCCGCTGGGGCCGTTCCGGCGGGCGCTCTCGGCCCCGGAGCCGGTCGCCCGCGTGGAGGCCAGCCCCCAGGGTCTCCTGGCGGTCACGCTGCGCGGCACCCTGCTGCGCTCCTCCGACGGAGGCGCCACCTTCGCCCGCGCCGCCCTCGACGCCCCCTTCGCCGCCGACGTGCAGCTCCTGGAGGATGGCAGCGGCCTGCTCCTCGCGTTCCCCGAGCGCCTCTACGAGACCCGCGACGGCGGCCTCGGATGGACCCCGCTCCCGGCCTCTCCCATCGGCGCCCAGCGCTTTCACCGCTTCGACGAGGGGAGCATCCTCGTGCAGGGGATCTCCGGCTCCTTCCTCTGGAAAAAAGACGCCCCGCTGCGCGCCACCCGGGAGCTCCCCCCCGCCTCTGCCTTCCAGCTCCCCGAGGCCCTTGGTCCTGGCCCGGACGCCTCCGCCTTCGCCCTGGGCATGGGCTTCTGGCGCGGGGACCAGAGCGTCGAGGCTCTCCCTCCCGCCCGGCGCGGCGAGCCCTGGCGCCTCGGCGTCGGGCGCCCAGGGCAGCGGCTCGAGGTCTCCCTCCTCCCGGACACGGAGGGCTGCCAGCGCCTCGCCCTCGACGGCAACGATCGCTCGCTGATCGTGGCCTGCTCCCTGGGCCAGCGGGGGGCCAGCCTCGCCTCGGTGCGGCTGCTCCGCTACGGCCCTTCCCTCGAAGCCCCGGAGACGCACTCCGGCGCCCTCGAAGGTGCCCTCGGCGAGGCCCGGGTGGCGCTGGGGCGCGATGGCCGCATCCTGGTCTGGGGCGTCTGCCGCGTGGGGGGGAGCCGCGCCGCCTGCGACGGCGATACCCCGCTGCTGCTCCCTCGCTGGATCCCCACCCCGCCGGAGGGCCCCCCCGAGAACGAACCCTCCCCCTGGCTGGCCACCGCCATCGCTGGCCAAAACGGTCGCCCCGTGGCGGTGGCCTTCGGCTCCGGCGGACGCGCCTACCTCGTCGCCCAGCGAGGCAAGACCAGGGACCTCGGCCTCTTCGTCAGCCAGGATGGCGCCCGCTCCTTCGAGGGGCGCGAGCTGGGCCTAGCCGGCGCCCTCGAAGAGCAGGAGCGCAAGCGCCTCTCCGGGCTGCGCTCCGCCGCGCTCTCCGTGGCCGACGACGGCATCGTCGCCGTCGCCTTCGAGGGTCAGTTCGGCGCCCTGGTGGCCGTCACCGACGAAGACGGGCGCGTGCTCTCGGTCTCCTCCGTGCCAGGGTCACCAAAGACCCGCATCGGGATGGCTGGCCGCCGCCTCCTCGCCGTGGACGGAGCGGCGGCCTTCGAGTCGCTCGATGGCGGCGTGTCCTGGACCCACCTGGGCGAGATCCCGTCGCTGAGGTGCCCGGAGCGAGGGCCCTGCGAGCGACGGGTGAGCTGCCACCGGAGCGGGTGCCTGGTGGGGAACCAGGTGGGGAGGCTGGGGTGGGGCGGGCAGGGGGAGAGCGGCCGGCGGGCGGGGGAAGGCGGGAGTGGGGTGGGGATGTTGCGGGTTGCGCCGCCTCCGGTGGTGTGCCGGCTGGGGCGGGAGAAGTGGGCGACGCTGCCGAAGGGGTCGGAAATGCCGTCGGCGTTCCGGGCGGAGCGAGGGAAGAGCGCGTGGGCGACCTCGGCGTTCACGCCGGCGAACGGGCAGGTGGTGTCGGTGCATGGGCCGACCTCCGGGGCGGGCAAGCCGGAGGAGATCACGCTGCTGCCGGCGGTGAAGGACACGGGGCGGATCGCCATGGCCGTGTCGTCGGAGCAGATCGAGGGAGTGGCGGCGGTGCGGCTGGAGCTGGCGCCGAGGCAGGACGGGTCGCTCCCGGGGGTGCAGCGGATCGAGGTGGCCTGGGAGAACCACTTCGAGGGGAAGATCTCCCGGGGGACAATCCCGGCGCCGAAGGATCCGTTCCCGATGGACCTGGACCCGGCGCTGGGGCAGGTGTCTCTGGTGAGCCTGCCGATGCTGTCCATCAGCAACGGTGGCGTGTTTGTCCGGTTGAGTCACGCCCCCCAAAGCGACGTGTTCTTCCTGGATCACCGGGGGAAGGTCGACCGGCAGCCAGCGCCTGTCCTCCCCACCTCCGACGCGCAGGGGGAGGAGCTGCTGCTGCGCTCGGAGGCGATCCGGGTGGGGAACACGACCGCCTTCCTGGGCTACCACGACGCGACCGTGGCGCGGCTGCTGGGGCAAGGGCGCTTCGAGGCGGTCTCCCTGTTCCCGGCGGCGGGCAGCCCGTTTTCCCCGGAGAACCAGCTCTCCTTCAGCTACCTCGACGGCGTCCCGTACCTGGTGCACATCGGGCGCATCCCCCAGGTGGGGGTCTCCCAGGTCTCGGTGATGCCGATGCGCGCCTCCGGGCCGCTCCTGGGGCCCCGCGCGGGAGGGCCCTCCCAGCGGCTCCTGAGCGAGCGCTTCCGCCCCTGCGCCGCCCAGGATCGCGCCGCCACCCCCCGGGTCGTCGCCCCCGCCGAGGTGGGGACGCGCCGGGGCGTGCTGATCGAGGGCCCCGACGGCTCCTCGTTCGCGTCGATGGTCTCCGAGGCCATGGTGCTCCACGGGACCTCAGAATCCCCCTGCGGCAGCGTCATCGAGGGCGTCCCAGCCCGGCAGGAGCCCCAGGGAGAAGGCCAGGAGCGGGCGCTGGTGTTCCTGGGGGACCTGGAGCGAAGCTGGTTCTTCCGCTCCGGCGCGGGGGACACGGTGGAGGCCCGGGCGATGAGCTGCAAGATCGTCCCGGGGACGCCGCTACCGCTGGAGGTGCAGGCGGCCATCGACCGCCGTCCCCTCGCCCCGGGGCTCACCGTCTCCGGGAAGAGACCCCTGCGCATCCGGCGGTGAGGCTCAGGGGCCGCGGCCCGAGAAGAAGCCCGGGGCCTGGACCCAGACCGCCACCGTCGCCGCCAACCCCAGCAGCAGCAGCACGAAGGTGACCGCGAGCGAGGCGCGGGGGTTGCGCGGGGGGCGAGGCTCGAAGGAAGACGGGGGCGTCGGGGCGTTCACCAGGATCACCTCCGGGGCAGGTTGCCAGAGGGAAGCCTCCTGCGCCACGGGGGGCGCGAAGGTCTCCACCCCCGGAGGGAGCGCCGACAGCTCGACCCCCACCGCCTGCTTGAGCATCCGGTTGATCTCCCGCTCGCTCAGTCCGTCGCTCGGGGCAAACTCGTTCAAGAGCTGCTCCACCGTGGCGGGCCTCGCCCCCGCCACCAGCGGGATCGTCGGCGCCCTGGCCCCGGCGGAGTCCTCGTCCACGAAGGCCGCTGCCGCCACCGGCTCCACCGGGCGGAGCGGCTCCGCCGCGCCGGGGGTGTCGGTCCAGGCCACCTCCAGCGGGGCCGCGCTGGGCTCTGGGGCGCAGGGAACCTCCGGAGACTCCTCGACGAGCGGCGCCCGCAGCTCGGTGGCATCCTCCGGGACGCCCAGGACCTCCAGGGCCTCGGCGGGGCCGGCCGACGGCAGGGGCCCCGCGGGGGGCTCCTCGGCGGCCACCACCACCGGGAGACGCTGGGCTTCCGTCGGATCTAGAGGGAGCTGCGGCTCCGGCTCCGTGGACCGCCGCCCGGCCGCAGGCGGGAGCAGCGAGGGGATCTGCGCCACGCGGGCAGGCACCGGTGTCTCGATGAGCTTGAGCGGGATCGGATCAGGACGGCGCGGTGACGGGGCCGACGCCGAGGCTGGAGCCGGCGGGGCAGCGGCGGGGCGGAGGGGCGGACGCGGGGTGGGCTCCGGGGAGAGGGACAGGAGGGACGGGATGCGAGGGCGCACCCGCTCCGTCTCCCGCTGGATCCGGGCGAGGGAGCGGCGCCCGGCGGCGCGGTTCACCGGGATGAGGGCTGCTTCCAGCTCGTGGATCAGCGAGGCGAGGCTCCCCTGCGGGGGACGGCGAGCCACGGCGGAGAGGGCGGGGGCCTGCACCGGGGCGGTGGCCAGCAGCCGCCCGAGCAGGGACCGGAGCTGGCGCTCCAGGAGGGATTCGTCCGCGTTGGCGCCGCGCGAGGTGGTGGTGAGCGCCAGCATCGACAGGTTCCCCTCGGGGGAGAGCAGGATAGCGCGCAGATCGAGGGGCAGCGGGGCCCGAGCCATCTGGTCCGCCAGGCCAAGGAGCAGGTACCCAGCGCTCTCGGCGGGCAGCGGGACCAGGCCAGCCAGGACGGCGCCGCCCAGCTCGGCGAGGCTGAGCGGCGCCTCGGGGGCCGCGGACCGGGGCGTGGAGGCGGAGAGGGCCGACATCATGGTACCCCCTGCACCTACCCGGACCCACCAGGAGGGCCAACAAAGCGGAGTCGCGACGAGCAGCGTGGTCACGGCCTCCCTGGGTTTACCCTCCCGTGGGTGGGATCAGAGGCGGCCGCGGACCTGGAAGCGCCCCTCGTGGCCGGCGTCGAGGGAGGAGGAGGGCTCGGCGTCCTCGGGGAGCAGGAGCAGGCCGCCGGGGAGGTGGGACATCCCGTGGAAGAAGCCCTTGACCTTGCGGGCAGCGCGTCCTTCCCCGAGGGTGACCTCCAGTTCCTCGCCGACCGGGGGCGAGGTGCGCTCGACGACCTCGCCCCAGCGCAGCTCGCCCTCGACATCGAGCCAGGCCTGGCGCCAGCGGGTGACCTTGCCGTGGACAAAGGCCGCCTGGTTGTTGAGGAGCACCACCCGCTTGAAGAGGGCATCGAAGGTGTAATCGCTCACCCAGTTGGGCTCGCAGTAGCCCATGAAGTCGGAGAACTTGGCCGGATCCTTGAGCTGGCGATCGAGGAGGTCGTAGCCCCAGACGCCGATCTTCCCGGTCTTGTAGGGGAACTTCGGGTCGATCTGGTCCGGGAGCTGGCCGAAGGGGCCGCAGGGGGCGTGGGTGCGGCGGTGAGCGTGGCCGATCTCGTGGAGGATCGTGTTCAGGCTCATGTCGTCGTTGTACCCGAGGCCGATGCTGGAGCGCAGCGAGGGGTCGTCGGAGCCCGGGCTGATGAGCGTCAGCCCCGCCACGCACCCCTGGAGGCAGAAGCTGGACAGGGAGTTCGTGGGCAAAAAGAGCCCGTAGTAGTAGACGTTGGGCCGCTTCTCCTTCGAGCGCAGGCTGACCAGCTTCTGCAGCAGGCTCTGCCAGCCCGCCCCGTTGGCGCTCACCTTGGTGGTCCAGGGGATCTCCTCGCCCAGCTCCAACTCGATCCCCGGGATCGGGTACTGCTTGAGGAAGGCGTACCGGATGGCCTTCTGCCGCTCCTCGCCCAGATCCGGCAGGCGCCCCGACCCGTCCGCGTCGTAGCGGATCGGGTACACCCGGAGCTTGAAGTTCCCCGCCGCGCTCTTCTCTTCCAGCGCCCGGAGCCCCTCGGCGGGCCAGGCGCTGCCGGCGGTGTCCCCCTGCCCCGCCTCGACGTCGAGCAGCTCGACCCGCATCGACAGCGAGCCGTCCAGCAGCGCCGCCGGGATGTCGAAGTTGGCGCTGGAGTTCAGGTCCGCGTCGACGGAGGCGCCCGCGGGCGTCCCCTGGATCTCCAGCACCTGAGCCTGCCCCTGGCCCGGCTGGAGCGTCACCCGGACGGCGATCCGGTGGGGCTGCCAGTCCGGCTTCGGCGCGAAGAACACCCGGAGCAGCGCGTCGCGCCCCGCGATGATCGGCGCGTTGCGCGTGGTGACCTCGCCGCTGGCGGCGGTGTAGAGCGGCACCTTCACGCCCTGGTAGAGCGCGACCTCCCCCAGCGCCATCCCGGTGGCAGGCTGGAGCGGAGCGGGCGCCGGGGTTCCGCCGCTGCCACCGGAGCCTCCGCCCGGGGTGCCACCGCCCCCCTGCGCGGAGGAGCCACCCGCGGCGGCGCTATCCTGCCCGGCGTCCTCCGAGGCGGCGCAGCTTGCCGCGAGACCGAGCGCAAGAAACGAGGCGAAGAACGAGGAAGCACGCATGAAGAGGAGCTTTCACCGGGCGAGCACGGGCGGCAAGCGGTGAGGTTGCACCCGCGCGACAGTCGCGTGACAACGAAAAAAACACGCAACTCTGTATCCTGAACGGGCAAGGAGCATCGATGAGCAAGACCTACGGAGAGCTGCTGGCGGAGGCGCGCGGGAGCGTGCGCACGCTGTCGCTGGAAGAGCTGAGGCGAGCGCTGGAGCAAGGAGGGCTCTCGGTGGTGGACGTGCGCGAAAAAGAGGAGACCCGGGAGGGGTACATCCCGGGGGCGACGCTGATCCCGCGGGGATTTTTGGAGATGCAGGCGGAGCAGCGGCTCCCGGACCGGGAGGCGCCGGTGGTGGTGTACTGCGCCGGCGGGGTCCGGTCGCTGTTCGCGGCGCAGCGGCTCCAGGAGATGGGGTACCGGGACGTGCGCTCGCTGGAGCCCGGGTTCGTGCGGTGGAAGGAGCTGGGGTACCCGGTGGAGAAACCGCCGGCGCTGACGGAGGAGCAGCGGGCAAGGTACGGGCGTCACCTGCTGCTGCCGGAGGTGGGGGAAGAAGGCCAGGCGAGGCTGCTCCGGGGGAAGGTGCTGCTGCTGGGGGCCGGGGGGCTGGGGAGCCCGGCGGCGCTCTACCTGGCGGCGGCGGGGGTGGGGACGCTGGGGCTGGTGGACGCGGACCGGGTGGACCTGTCGAACCTGCAACGTCAGATCCTCCATACGACCGCGCGGGTGGGGGAGCCGAAGGTGGAGAGCGCGGAGAAGGCGCTGAGAGCGCTGAACCCGGGGGTGGAGGTGATCCGGTTCCCGGAGCGGCTTACCCGGGAGAACGTGGACCGGATCTTCGAGGGGTTCGACCTGGTGATCGACGGCTGCGACAACTTCCCGACGAGGTACCTGGTGAACGACGCGAGTCTGCTCCACAAAAAACCGGTGGTCCACGGGAGCATCTTCCGGTTCGAGGGGCAGGTGACCACGTTCGTCCCCTGGCGAGGCCCCTGCTACCGCTGCCTCTTCCCGGCGCCTCCGCCTCCGCACCTCGCGCCCTCCTGCGCGGAGGCCGGGGTGCTCGGCGTGTTGCCCGGGGTGATCGGGGTGCTCCAGGCGACGGAGGCGATCAAGTACCTGCTGGGGCGCGGCGATCTGCTGGAGGGGAGGCTGCTCACCTACGACAGCCTGCCGATGCGGTTCCGGGAGCTGCGCTACGGGCGAGACCGGCGCTGCCCAGGGTGCGGAGAGAACCCGACGGGGCGCGGCTACGTCGACGACGAGGGGTTCTGCTCGGCGCGGTGAGGGCTGCGAATCGTGGCCTGTTGGTTGCCCGTGGAGGAGTGGCTTGACGGTTCTCTCGAAGTGATCTAAAGCAAAACAGATGGTCCGTCTCAAAAAACAACAACCCTCCTGATTCTTGGGGGGTTGTCTTGCAATCCTACCCCACCGCCCCCCACGGCGGCGGGAAAGATCCGGAATTTCAGTGGGCTCCCCAAGGGAGATCTCACCGAGATCGCGACCTTGGTCGTGCCTCCGCAAACCAACACGACCTGTCCCGGAGGGAGGCTCTTTGTCAGCGACATCGGACCAACCCAGTTGAAACGAGCGGCACTCGACTGCCCTCTGGTGGCGACTTGTCCCACAAAAAACATGATCACGGGGGCCCTGTTGCCGGATCAATTTGCCGTGACGACCGAACCACCCGAAGCCAACAAGCCCTGCGGAGCACCTCCCCCAACGGCTCCCCTCCTGCCTGCTTTCCCTGTAAATTTGCGATACAACGATGCAGTGCTCGCAAGGACCAAGACGGGGCGCATCCTCCACGCCATGATCCATGGAAAATTCCTGGCACCCATGTATCCCCAGCCCATCTGGGACAACAGTACGGGAAAATGGGTCTCTGCGCTCTGTAGCAACGTGGTTCAGCACGTCGGGATCATGCTCCGGAGTTCCGAGGATTGCGGCAACACCTGGACCAGCAGGTTCCTCGACATCGACGGCCTTCCCAGCGAAGTCACGACTCCTTACGACTTCGACATCCCCGTTCCTTTCTTGCTCACTCCTCTTGGAGGGAAAACCACCGTCCTCAAGCTCCGGAACAAGGAGGGCAACCTTTACGGTGTTGATCGCATTGAAATCTACGCCGACCCTTACACGGGAAAAGTCTTCCTCACCGCAGGAGTTGCCATCCCGGACAAGAGCAAAAACAATTTTGGAGAGGATGCCATCACGGTGCTCCTTCTGTCGGAGGATGACGGGGATTCTTGGCGCATCGTCGATCAGGTCCCTGGTTACCAGACGCCCTGGGTGATGACTTCGGTCAAGGCGGGCAACGAGGTGTACCTCTTTGCTGCTGGACGAACCAGCGAAGATCTTCTCGGAGATGGCCAACTCAAGGAATACCCGCGCCTGCACTGGTACCGCATCCACTCCACCTTCGAGCCTGCTGGAGAGGCCACGGTCTTCTTCCGAGAAAGCCCCAACACGCCCGTCAACATCTCCGTTGGATTCGATCCCGCGAGCGGACTGGATACGACATTTTCCAGAAATTTTGCCCCAGGTGCCACCCTTTCCCGAGCGCCCTCCGACGAGGTCTACGCCAGGGTTCGGCTTGCCTACCCGCACGCCAAGGAGAATCTGGAACAGATCTACGTGGTGCAAGCGACGGTTCCCCTCCGCGGTCAAGGGAAGTGTAGCGGAGCCGATTGTCGAGTCTCCACGTTGAACCTGAAAAAGATCGGAGAAGACCTTGGCTCTACCGCGTATTTTGCTCATTTTATCGAGCCTGACTACCTGGAATACAAGCCCCCCCTGGAGGACCAACGACCGGCCCCAGCGCTGCTGAAGTTCGTCGCCAAGCCGCTGATCTCCGTGGGAGCAACCAACCTACGCCCCATGGCCATAGGCTTCCATGGAACCTTCGGAGTCACCGAATACATCCCGATGACTCCTGGGTACGTGCCCTCCACCGAATGGACAGGGAACTCTTGCACGGACGACAAAGATTGCGGAAATATCCTGGGCAGTTGTCGAACTGCCAGCCCGAATCTCCAGAAAAAATGCTACGACTTTGTGGGCGATTATGCCTACGGAGCGTTCTTCACCAGGCCGTCAAACCTGAGCGAACTGCACTTCCTCGTGCCCTGGCAAGAAGCGAATCCGAAGGAGAAGGTTCCTCAAACGAGAGATCTCGTGAAGGTGAGGGAGGTGGTGTGGTGAAAGCTCTGCAACACGGCGGACTTCTGCTGCTGGTACTTCTGGTTCAATGCAACCGTTCTCACGATACATCCACCGGAACCATCCAGGGAGGAGGGGCGTCCGCTGGGGCTTCGGGAAGCGAAGCAGGCGGTTCCGATGCGGGAAGTAGCAACGCAGGCAACACAAGTACTGGAGGTTCGTCGAAGGGAGGAGCCGCAGGGACATCGGGCCAGGGGGGAAGCGGTGGTCCTTCCTCGGGAGCCGGAGGGCAACTTATCGGAAACGAAGACCTCCCCTCGTGCGCCAACAGCCCAGCGCTCAAAGACGATAGAGTTTGTGGGTACGACTGTATCGAAAACGGATGCCCCGCTGGAGAATCATGCTGCTTCATTCACTGCATTCGAGGTTGTCTCGATACGTTCTACAGCGGTCAATGTAACTACATCACGCATCACTTGCCCCACTCCTTGACGGGATGTGTGGCCGCGAAAGACTGCAGTCCGCAAGGAACCATCCCCCCGCCCCCTCTTGAGTTCTGCGACTTCTCCGAACACTGAATTTCAGGGAACTGGATCGACTCGCTACACGGTCTGCTCCGCAAGAAGCCGGTGGTTCACGGGAGCCTCTTCCGGTTCGAGGTGCGGGGGACCACCGTGCCGATGCGGTTCCGGGAGCTGCGCTACGGGCGAGACCGGCGCTGCCCGGGGTGCGGAGAGAACCCGACGGGGCGCGGCTACCTCGACGACGAGGGGTTCTGCTCGGCGCGGTGAGGGCCTTGTTCCGATCCCCGTCCACGAAGCACGTCCTCGTCCACGGAGCCCGTCCACGTGGACGGCAACCGTGGCCGTGGACGTGGACGATGCCTTGGGAACAAGGCCGGAGGGCCTGCCTTGCAGCTCCGGCGGCTCTGGCCAGGCGGGCATGGTAAAAAGAAAACCCCATGGCAGAACTCACCGCAGAAGAGCGACGTCGCGCCCGAGCCGCAGCCACCGTGAAAATCATCCGCCCCGGCGAAGAAGCTGCCGCCGCGCAGGAAGACGCCCGCTACTGGGAGCGCATCCCCCTCAACAAGCGCGCCGAGTTCATCTGGCAGCTCAGCGTCGAGGTCTTCTCGCTCGCCGCCGGGGCGAAGTGATCCCCGACTTTCTTGATCTGCTGGAGGCGTTGCTGGCGGTGAAGGCTCGCTTTCTGGTCGTGGGGGGCTACGCCGTGGGTATCCACGGCTACCCGCGCGCCACGAAGGATCTCGACATCTGGGTGGAGGCCAGCGACCAAAACGCACCGAGGGTCATCGCAGCGCTCCGCAACTTCGGTGCCCCCTTGCACGGGCTGACCGAGGAGGAACTGCGAACCCCTGGAGTCGGTCTTCAGCTCGGTGTTCCCCCTGGCCGCATCGACATCCTCACGCAGATCTCCGGGGTCGACTTCGAGCAGGCGTGGCTGCATCGCATCGAAGCCTCGTTCTTCGAGCGCATCACATGCCCTGTGATCGGGCGCGGAGAGCTGCTGAAAAACAAGCGGACCTCGGCTCGCGCCCAAGATCTGGCCGACGTGGAGGCACTCGAAAAGCTCTCACCACCAGCGCGGTGATCAGGGACCGGCGCTGCCCGGGGTGCGGAGAGAACCCGACGGGGCGCGGCTACCTCGACGACGAGGGGTTCTGCTCGGCGCGGTGATCGACGGCGCGGCGAGCGCCCCCCGGAAGCGTCGGAGATCCAGGGGGCGTCGGGGGGATCGTCGGGGGCGCCGGGTCGTCAAGACTTGTCGCCGGGCTCCGTCTGTTTTTTGCTCTCCCCGGAGCGAGCAAGCAGGATCAACGCGAGGCCATGGGCGACGAGCAGAAGGCAGCGAACAACGTGGTGCGCGTCGACTTCGTGCGGCGGCGACGCGTCGAGGAGGCCCCGCCGGAGGAGATCCCCTGGGGCAACCTGGAGGCAGAGCTGGACGAGGCGTGGCGCCAGGCACACCTGCCCCCCCCGGAGCCGGAGCCCGCGGCGGACGTCTTCTCCGCGGCGGAGGTGGCGAGGCTGACAGGGCTGTCGACGGCGCGCCTGCGGCGCCTGGACCGGGAGGGCGTGGTGGCGCCGTCGAGCGAGTCCGGAGGGCGGCGGGCCTACACCTTCCGGGACCTGGTGATCCTCCGTGCGGTGCAGGAGCTGCTGGCCCACGGGGTCAAGCTGCGGGCGGTGATCGACTCGGTGCGGGCGCTGCGCAGCGGGCTCCCGAAGGCGGTGCGCTCGCTGACCGAGCTGCGGATCGCCTCCGACGGGCAGCGGGTCGTCGTGCAGGGGCCCGGGGCCCCCTTCGAGCCGCTTACGGGGCAGCTCCTCCTCGCGTTCGAGGTGAGGCAGCTCCGCGACGACGTGGTGCGGCTGCTCCGGCCCCGGCGCGAGGTGGAGCGGCGGAAGATCGCCTTCCAGCTCTACCAGCGCGCCTGCGATCTGGACGAGGATCCGGCCTCCGTGGAGGAGGCCTGCGACCTCTACCAGCGCGCCCTGGCCTACGACCCGACCCTCTCGCTGGCCTACACCAACCTCGGGAACATCCGCTACCGCCAGGGCAACGAGGAGGCGGCCATCGACCTCTACCACCGGGCCCTCGACCTCGACCCCGCCCAGCCGGAAGCCCTCTACAACCTGGGCTTCTGCCTGCTGCACCGGGGCAACGCCGCCTCGGCCATCTCGTTCCTGGAGGCCGCCACCGAGAGCAACCCGGGCTTCGCCAGCGCCCAGCTCTACCTGGCGATGGCCCACGAGCTGACCGGCGATCGCCGCGGCGCTCGCCCCGTGTGGCACCGCTACCTGGAGCTGGAACCCTCCGGGGAGTGGGCGGACTACGCGCGCCAGCACCTCTGACTCGACTTTCGCCGTTTTGTGAGGGATGCATTCTGCAAAAACCTCGA
>CAZSDX010000124.1:0-14689 GCA_964605685.1 uncultured Polyangiaceae bacterium | reverse complement strand
TCCGTGAGCCCTGCCTTGGAGCAGAGGCCGAGGGTGCGGTTGAGGAGGTTGCCGAGGTCGTTGCCGAGTTCGCTGTTGATCCTGGCGAGCAGGTCCCGGTGGTTGAAGTCGCCGTCCTGCCCGAGCGCCACGGCCCGGAGCAGGTAGTAGCGCAGGGCGTCGGCGCCGACCTCCTCGGCGATGGGCGCCGGGGGGAGGAAGTTGTTGGCCGACTTGGACATCTTCTCGCCGTTCACCGTGAGCCAGCCGTGGGCGTACACCTGCCGGGGCGGAGGGAGCCCGGCAGCCATCAGGAAGGCGGGCCAGTAGACCGCGTGGAAGCGGGAGATCTCCTTGCCGACCAGGTGGACGTCGCAGGGCCAGAAGCGCTGGAGCGGGTCGTCGTCGCCGCCAAGCGCGCTCCAGTAGTTGGTCAGCGCGTCGAACCAGACGTAGATGACGTGCTTTGGATCCTCCGGAACCGGGATGCCCCAGGAGAAGGAGGCCCGGGAGATGTTCAGGTCCGCGAGGCCGCCCTCGACGAAGCGCTTGACCTCGTTGAAGCGCCCCTCCGGCTGCACGAAGGAAGGGTTCTCCTCGTAGAACTTCAGCAGCCGCTCCTGGTACCTCGACAGCCGGAAGAAATAGCCAGGCTCCCGCACCCACTCGACGGGGCGCCTGGTGGGCGACAGCTTCACCGGCTTCCCGTCCGCGTCGACGGCGTCGATCAGCTCTTTCTCCGTGTAGAAGGCCTCGTCGGACACGCAGTACCAGCCCTCGTAGTGGCCGAGGTAGATGTCCCCGTTGGCGGCGACCCGACGCCAGAGATCCTGCACCCGCCGGATGTGGCGCTCCTCCGTGGTCCGAAGGAAATCGTCCGGCTCGATCCCGAGCTTCGGCCAGAGCTGACGGAACTCGTCCGCCAGGAGGTCGACGTGGGCTTGGGGCGCGCGCCCGGCCTTCTCCGCGGCCTGCTGGATCTTCAGCCCGTGCTCGTCGGTCCCGGTGAGAAACCGGGTATCATGGCCCCGCATCCGGTGGTACCTCGCCAGCGTGTCGGCCACCAGGGTCGAGTAAGCGTGGCCCACGTGGGGCGCGGCGTTCAGGTAGTAGATCGGGGTCGTGATGTAAAACCGTTGCGTCATGGCTTGCAGGAACGACGGTGTAACACGGAGCAGCATGACCACGAGCCAGGACTTTCACTTCCGCGAGCCCGCCGACGAGGACGAGGCGCTCCCCTTCTTCCAGCTCGCCTCCCGCGCGCTCCTTGCCCCCGTCGCCAAGGCCCGCGCCTGGATGGAGCGCGAAGGCCTGGAGAACGCCCGCCTCGCCTTCCTCGACGACCGGCTCGCCGGGGGGCTGAGCGTCCAGGCCATGGGCCAGTGGTTCGGCGGCCGCAGCGTCCCCTGCGCCGTGGTGCGCGCGGTCGCCGTGGCCCCCGAGCGCCGGGGCGACGGCGTGGCCACGAGGATGTTGCGCGCCGCGCTGCTGGAGATGCGCGAGCGCGGGCTCCCCCTCTCGATGCTCTTCCCCGCCACCCAGGTGCTCTACCGCCGCGCCGGCTACGAGCAGGCGGGCTCCTGGTTCGAGCAGTCGGCGCGCCTCGCGGACTTCCCCTCCGCGGGCCCTTCGCTCCCGGTCGCCGCGGTGGATCGCTCCGACGGGCGGCTCCGGGCGCTCCACCGGGAGCAAGCCCGGCGCTGCCCCGGCATGCTGGATCGGAGCGAGTGGCTCTGGCAGCGGGTCCTCGACCCGCTCATCCCCCAGCTCGACCTCGACGCCTACCTGATCGGCCCCGACGACGCCCCGGAGGGGTACCTGCTGGTCCATGTCGAGCGCGATCCGGACGCCAGCAGCGGGCACATCACCCTCCGGGACCGGGCGCTGCTCACCCCCCGCGCGGTCCAGCGCGCCCGCTCGTTCCTGGCCCAGCACCGCTCCGTCATCGAGCGGGTCTGGACCACGGGGCCGGAGACCGAGCCGCTCCTGGTCGGGCTCCCCAACCAGACCGCCGAGGTCACCCGCCGCTTCGCCTGGATGCTCCGCCTGGTCGACGTCCCTGCCGCCCTCGCCGCCCGGGGCTACCCGGCGCCCGTCGCCGCGGAGCTCCACCTCGCGGTCCGCGACGATTTCCTCGAACCCCACGAGCAGCGGCTGCTGCTCCGGGTGCGGGACGGCGAGGCCACCGTGGAGCGCGGCGGACGCGGCGAGGTCCAGGTCGACGTGCGCGGCCTGGCGGCGCTCTACACCGGCTACCTGTCGCCGGAGGGCGCCGCGGCCCTCGGGTACCTGGAGGCGCCGACGCCCGGGCTCGCCGCGCTCGGAGCCCTCTTCGCCGGGCCGGCTCCCTTCTGCTACGAGTGGGTCTGATCAGGGAAGCTCCGCCTCGACCTCGGCGTCGGGGAGGCGGGGGATCTCCCGGTTCGGGGCGCGCCCGGTCGGGTAGCGCAGCGACGCCTCCGCCAGGAACGGCATGGCGCAGGTGTACACGTCGAAGTGCGGATCGAGCTGCTTGCCGATGCCCTCCGCGACCAGCATCGCCAGGTTGACCACGGTGAAGATCGGGTCAACCTGGACCCGGTGCTTGCGGAGGATCGCCATGGCCTTGCCCACCGCCTCGGTGACCTCCAGCTCGTGGAGCGGCTTGCCCCGCAGGGCGTCGAGGTGGGCGCGGATGTCCGCCTCGAAGGCGGCGTAGTCGGTGCCATCGACGCGGGGAGCGAAGCCGTAGAACAGCTCGGCGGCGCGGCGGCCGTCGCCGAGGGCCACGGCGAGGAAGGTGTCGCACCAGGGCTTGCGCATGTCCTCGGGGATCTCGGCGACCAGCCCCAGGTCGATGAGGAAGACCCGACCATCCCGGGTGAACATGAGGTTCCCCGGGTGCATGTCCGCGTGGACAAAGCCGTCGACGAAGACCATCTGGGCGATGCACCGGAAGCCCGCCTGGGCCAGCCCTTCCCGGTCCTCGCGGACGTCGGTGGGCTTGATGCCGTCGATGAACTCCATGGTGATGACCCGGTCGGAGCAGAGATCCTCGTGGAGCGCGGGCACGCCGACCCTGGGCTCGCCGGCGAAGTTCCGGGCGAGCCTCCGGTTGTTGTCCGCCTCGCGGTGGAAGTCGAGCTGCGCCCGCAGCGCCCCGGCGAAGTGCTCCACCGCCCCGGGGATCGAGAGGTAACGCATCCCCGGCAGCAGGTCGATGAGCCTCGCCCCCAGCGCCATCAGCAGCAGGTCGCCCTCGATCTGCCCGGCGGCCTCCGGGCGCTGGACCTTGATGGCCACCACGCTCCCGTCGTCGAGGACGCCCCGGTGCACCTGGGCCACGGAGGCGGCGGCGATGGGCTCCTCGCTGATCTCCCGGATGCGGCTGCGGCGCTCGCCCAGCTCTGCCTCCAGCGTCGCCTCGATCACCGGGAAGGGCGCCGCCGGCACCGCGTCCTGGAGCCTCGCCAGCCCCCGGATCACCCCGTCCGGCAGCAGGTCGGGCCGCGTCGCCAGGATCTGGCCGAATTTCACGAAGGTTGCCCCGAGACGCTCCAGGGCCCCGGCCACCGTGGAGCCCAGCAGCAGCTCCCGCTCCGGGACCGAGCGGCGCCCGCCACCGAGCCGGGCCCCAAGGTAGCGGACAAACGCCCCCAGGAACACGAAGAAGATGTACCAGGCGCGGAAGAAGAGGAGAATCGAGCGCACTGCGGCCAGGACCGTTAGCATACCCGCGCTCCCATGGCGCCCCCTTCGTCTCCCCGTGACCACTTCGACGAGGCCTACTTCCACCGGTACTACGAGGACCCGATCACCCGGGTCCAGGGCCCGGAGGAGGTCGGCCGCCTGGCGCGGGCGGTCTGCGCCTTCGCCGCCTACTGGGGGCTCCCGCTGGAGGACGCCCTCGACGTGGGCGCCGGGCCGGGGCTGTGGCGCGAGGCCCTGGAGCGCGAAGCCCCGGGGATCCGCTACACCGGCGTCGACGTCTCCCCCGTCGCCTGCAAGAAGTACGGCCACCAGCTCCGGGACATCTCCCGGTGGCGGGACCGCCACCGCTACGACCTGCTGGTCTGCCAGGGGGTGCTCCAGTACCTCGACGACGAGGCCGCCGAGGCCGCCATCGAGAACCTGGGCGCCATGGCCTCGGGGCTTCTCTACCTGGAGGTCCTCACCCGCCGCGACGTCCAGGAGGTCGCCGACCTGGAGCGCAGCGACACCCAGGTGAAGCTCCGCGCGGGCTCCTGGTACCGGCAGCGGCTCAAGCGCGATTTCCTCACCCTCGGCTGCGGCCTGTTCTGCGCCCGCCGCGCCGGGGCCCTCCTCTACGAGCTGGAATACCTCCCCGACGGAGGCCCCCCGGGTTGACCTCCGCCCTCGCGGGAATAGCTTCCCGCCCAGGATCGTTCCCTCTCTGGCCCACCATGACCGCGTCGTCCCTGTTCCTTCGCCTGTTGCTCCCCGCGCTCACCTCGGCGGCCATCAGCGGAGCCCTCGTGCTGGGCTGCCCCGCCCGCAAGGAGTCCCCTTCCGCCTGGGCCCAGGGCTCCGGCGCCACCACAGCCCCCCTCCCCTCCCCCTCGGCGCTCCCGGCGGCCCCCCTGCCCGCCCCCGCGGCGCCCGCGGACACCTCCGGGCTGATGACCCCGGGCTCCCTCACCGAGGACGAGCGCAACACCATCGCGGTCTTCCGCTCCGCCGCCCCGTCCACGGTCTTCGTCACCCAGAAGCGCGTGGTGGTCGACTACTTCGCCGGCACCTCCGAGGAGATCGCCTCCGGCTCCGGCTCCGGGTTCCTCTGGGACGACCAGGGCCACATCGTCACCAACTACCACGTCATCCAGGGCGCCCAGGCGCTGGAGGTCACCCTCCAGGATCAGCAATCCTTCGAGGCCCGCCTCGTCGGCGCCGAGCCCCGCAAGGACATCGCCGTCCTCAAGATCGACGCCCCCGCCTCCGCCCTCCGCCCCGTCCGCGTCCCCCGCCCGGGCCACCGCGTCGAGGTCGGACAGAAGGCCATCGCCATCGGAAACCCCTTCGGCCTCGACCACACCCTCACCAAGGGCACCGTCAGCGCCCTTGGGCGCAAGGTCCAGGGCGTCGGCGGCGTCACCATCCGGGACATGATCCAGACCGACGCCGCCATCAACCCCGGAAACTCCGGAGGCCCCCTCCTCGACTCCGCCGGCCAGCTCATCGGCATGAACACCATGATCTTCAGCCGCAGCGGCAGCTCCGCAGGCATCGGCTTCGCCGTCCCCGTCAACACCATCGCCCGCGTCGTCCCCCAGATCATCCGTACCGGAAAGGCCGAGCAGGTCGGAATAGGTGTCGAAATAGACCCATCCCAGCGGCTGGAACGCCGCGCGGGCGTCGCCGGGGTCGTGATCCTCGGCGTCTCCCCCGGGAGCCCCGCGGAGAAGGCCGGCCTCCAGGGGATCCGCCAGACCCGCCGCGGCATCCTCCTGGGCGACGTCCTCGTGGGCGTCGACGACAAATCTGTGGAGACCTACGACGACCTCTACAACCTCCTCGACAACCACAAGCCTGGCGATCGCGTCCCCATCAAGGTGCGCCGCGGAAACCAGACGGTGAACCTGACCGTCGAGCTGATCGCCTTGCCGTGAGCGACCTCACCCCCCCCGGCCCCCCTCTCCCTCAAGGGCAGAGGGGGGAGACCAGCGACCTCACCCCCCCCGGCCCCCCTCTCCCTCAAGGGCAGAGGGGGGAGACCAGCGACCTCACCCCCCCCGGCCCCCCTCTCCCTCAAGGGCAGAGGGGGGAGACCAGCGACCTCACCCCCCCCGGCCCCCCTCTCCCTCAAGGGCAGAGGGGGGAGGAGCCGCGTCTCTCGGGCGTCTACGTGAGCCTCGCCTTCGCCGAGGGCGCCCTGGCGCTCCGGCAGGCGACGCTGTGCCGGCGCTGGGGGCTGACCCCTCGCCCGGAGCTCCACCTGACCCTCTTCTACCTCGGGGAAACCGACCCGGAGCCCCTGGAAGTACTGGCCACGGCGCTCCGCGGGCTCGGGGATGCCTGGGCCACGCTGGCGCTCCGGGTGACCGGAGTGGGGGCCGCGGTGGGGAGCGAGCCGCGGCTGGTGCTCCACGAGGAGGAGCTGCGGGCTCCGGGGGAGCTCCACCGCGTCGCCTGGTGGAGCGTCGACGGAGGCGAGGCATTGCAAGCGCTGCGGGCTCGGGTGCGGACCTGCGTTGAGGGAGCGGGGCTGTCCGCCTCGCAGGCAGGGGCGATCTTCTGGCCCCACGTCACCCTTGGCTCGACCAACCCGGAAGCCCCGGGAGAGCCCTGGGATCAGCACGTCCTGCCCAAGGAGGCGAGCCTGTTGCGGGAGGAGCCGTGGCCCCTGCGACCCTCCCTGGCGCACATCACCAGCTCCAAGATCCACCCGCAGAGCCTTGTTTCGCTCTTTTGCTGGCCATGATCCAAGGGCATGGCCGGACGCCGAGGGCGACGCGAAGGACGACCCAGGGCAAGATACGCGATCATGCGCCGTCGCCCTCCTCCTGACCCTTCTCCTCACCTGGCCGCGCTGGCCAGGGCCATCCACGGCATCGTCTCGCCCTTCGCCTGCGGGGGCTCTCTCCAGCTCGAAAAGCCTCTCTCCCTGCGCTTCAAGGATGGCGCCGAGATCACCGTGGTGCCCGCGAAGGACACTTACCAGCAAGAGATCAGCAACCATGCGCTCGTCGAGCGCTGCACGCCGGCCAGGCATGGCCGCGGGAGGCAGACCCGCTACGACCGGCGGGTGCGTGACGCCTTGCAGCTCAACGCCGACGGGGATGCCTTCTCCGTGCAGAACTTCGACCCGGAGGCCTCGGGGTTGCTCGAAGAGATCCGGCAACGCCTGACGCCGGCCGACCCAAACCCGATCACGGCGGAGCTGTACTCGCTCAACATCTACAGGTCCGGAGGCCACTTCGTCCCTCACAAGGACACCCCCCGCGGCGACGACATGCTCGGCACGCTCGTGGTCTGCCTGCCCTCGCGCTTCTCGCAGGGGCAGCTTGTCGCCTTGCACCACGGAGCCCGGGAGGTCTTCGACTGGGGGGACGAGATCGCCCGGGATCCTGCCCCGGATCGGGTGCGATGGGCAGCCTTCTTCGGGGACGTCGATCACTCCATCGAGCGCCTGTGGGGCGGCAGCCGAGTCACGGTCAGCTACCTCCTGCGCCACGGGAAGGGTGCCCCTGCGCGCCCCATGCCTCCGGACGACCTCTTCGCCCGGACGCTGGACGCGGCCCTCGATGACCCCGACTTTCTGAGCGCCGGCGACACGCTCTCGGTGCCTTGCTTTCACATGTACGTCCACGACGCGCGCTTCCAGAAGAAGCTGGTCCCGCTGACCGCCCGGACCGCCCTCTCGCTCAAGGGGCGCGACCTGACGGTCGCCAGGGCCGCCATCGCCCGGGGCCTCCGGGTGACGCTCTGCCCCTTCCTGATCGAGGATTGCGCCGACGAGCGCTGGGAGCTGGAGCGCTTCCCCACGTCCGCCGAGACCTCGCGCCTCCCCTGGAGGCTGGACCCGTACCAACTCGATGACATCCTCCCTGTGCGTCACCGCTTTGGCTGGGACAAAGACACCGCCCTCTGGGTCATCCCTCCACCCCGGTTCAACTCGTTCCCGCAGGCCCGGATGCGCGACGAGCACGGCAACAAGATCGACATCCCCGACACACCGGCGTTCGAGGAGATCCACGCCTGCGAGTACAGCTCGACGGGGTACTTCGGCAACGAGGCCGGCGACAGCAGGTTCTACGTCTACGCGGCCTTGCAGATCGAGGTGGGGCCCGCCCGCAAAAGGCAAACCGCGGGGCTTGCGGAGGCCAAGGCAGGCCCGACCAGATCGACCAAGGACACCGCCGCGAAGCCCAGGCCTTCCGCGGCGAAGACCACGACCGGGACGACCACCAAGGTTCCCACGAAGAAGCCGGCCGCAGCGAAGAAGGAGGCCCCCATCAAGAAATGGACGTGGCGCGTCTGACGCGACGTTCGCCGTTTTGTTCGAGGTGTTGTCGAGAGGATCCGGAGGCAGCCGGGGTGAACCCCGGCGCCGGGACGTGTGTTTTCTGAGGTCGAGGAGGTCAAGGCCGCCAGGGCGGCCTCGCTCCGTCGTCTCCTGGCGAGCCCTCCCTGGAGGGCTTTTTCCCTCCGTTTCCCCCAGCACATGTCCCGGCGCCGGGGTTCACCCCGGCTCCCGAACGCTCTCGAATCAAACGGCGAACGTCGAGTCAGCGAGGGCGCGAGGAGTCTGTCGAACGAATTCATGGAACCCCCAGCCTGGCTCGGCACAGAAGCCCTCCGAGAGGCACGACGCGCGGTGCGGAGCGCCGTTCTCAGCAGCGAGGTTCCCATGAACGAGACTCGTAGGCGACCCCCCTTCTTCCTGACCATGGTGCGGAACTTCCGCACGGTGGTGCAGCGCGGTGGAGCCCTCTCCTTCCTCCTGGCGTTCCCCGTGGTTCTCTTCGCTGGGGCCACCCTCACGGGCTGCGATGATCCCTGCGAGGGCGATAGCTGCGACGCTCCCCCGGACGAGACCGTCCAAGGGCTCAGCAGCACCGAACTGAGCCAGCTCCTCATGGGCGGCTCCTACCCGATCACGAATGGCTACGCTCCCAACGGCAGCCACGCCGGCATCGACTTTGGGAGCACCGGCGATGGGGTAACCTCGGTCCGCTCCCCGGTCAACGGTACGATCATCGCCAACACGAGCGCCTGCGGCAAGGTCGCCATCTACGACGGCCAAAACACGATCATCCTGGCCCACATGACCGCGCGCACCCCCCTCCCGGTGGGCTCGTCGGTGTCGATCGGCACCTACCTTGGCAAGGCGAGCAAGGTTGTCGGGGGCGGATGCTCGGCCACCGGTGCCCACCTCCACATCGAGATCCGGACTGGCAAAAACGCCAGCATGGCCCTCCCCTCGGCAGACAACAGGGCGAGCACGCGGAACCCGCTCACCTACACTTACAGCCCGTTCCCGGCGGTTTCGCTGATGACCCCCTCGTCGGGTGCCATCGTCAGCAGCAACCCGGTGACGTTCACCTGGAGCCCGATCCAAGGGGCCAACACCTACCGCCTCCAGATCAGCTCCACGAACTCCTTCAACTCGAGTTCGTGCTCGAATGGCTGCTGGTACGACATCGCGGCTTCTTCGACCTCTCGCTCCGTTTCCCTCGGGAACGGAACCTGGTACTGGAGGGTGCGCGCGGGTAACTCCGGGCAGGGTGGGCTGTGGAGCCAGGTCCGTAGCGTCACCAAGAAGTTATCCCTCGCCCCCGCCGACGGCGGTGGTGCTGGAGCGCGCGACAGCGCTCATGCTCGCAGCAGCGTGACCTTGTGGCCCTTCTTCGTCCTCACCTCGCTGCGCTCCACGCGCTCTTCCACCGGCTTCGCCTCCGCCCTTCGGTCGAAGATCACCAGCACCCCGCGCTTCACACCCACGCGCTCCAGGTAGCCTTCCAGCTGCTCCAACCCCTTCTCCAGCGGGTCTCGCTTCTTCTCCCTCCACACCTTCAGCTCCAGCACCTCCTTCTGCCACTTTCTCCCTCCCAGCGGCCACTTGACCAGCAGGTCGATGCGGTCGCGGCCCACGCCGTATTCCCGCTCCACGAAGCCGCCGCCGTTGACCACCCGTTGCAGGTACGCCATCAGCACGAGCTGCGGCGCGACCTCGTGGTAGGCCCCCGCGTTCTCCAGCACCTCGCCATGTTCCCGCCAGAACGCGGAGAACTCGTCGAGGAAGCGAGAGATGGAGAGCCGTCCGTTCTTGGTGACAAAGGAGTGGGGGTCGAGGACGATGCTGTCCTGAGCGTGGGAGGTGAGCACACGAGCGATGACCTCCTTGTAGATCGGGTTGGCGATCTCCAGGGGGCGGGTGCGTTTCACCAGGCCAAGGTCGGCGACGTAGAGGCGGTCGTCGTCGTAGGTCTCTTCGGCCCCTGTGAGTTCCCCTGCGAGCAGGGGCTCGATGACACGACGGACCCTGGGTTCCATGAGGCGAGCGACCAGCGAATCGAGGTGGGTGGCTCGCTCCAAGATCAACACCTCCTTCGCCTCTTCCACCTGCTGACGACGGATCAACCCCGCGTGCTTCCGTTTCTCCACGATCTGCCGCGCCAGCGCGTTGACCAGCCACGGTTGCCCTCCCGTCAGCTCGTAGGCTCGCGCAATCGCCTGTTTCGTCCAATTCTGCCCCGTGGCTCGGGTATGCTGGAGGTACAGGTCGCGGACCTCGGGGAAGGTGAAGTTCTCCAGGGTGAGCGATTCGACCTTGATGTTGAAGGGGCTGGAGGTGCCCATGCGGTCGGGGTCGCCGCCGCTGGCGACCTTGTCGTCGCGCACGTCGCGAAGGCCACAGAGGACGACGGCGTGGGGGAAGGCGTGGGGGCGGTTGGGGAACCCGGAGCGGAGCTGCCGGAGGACCGAGCGGAGGCTCTCGCCGCGGAGCGCGTCGATCTCGTCGAGGAAGAGGACAAGTGGACGAGAGCAGGCGCGCGCCCATGCTTCCAGGGCCTTCTTGTACCGCTCCCCAGGAGCCGCCTCGGGCCAGGGTGGCGGGCGCAGCTTCTCGGGCAGGTCCAGGTTCGCCTGGGAGGAGAGGTATCCCAGGAGGATCTTCTCGGCAGCCTCGAAGTCATCCTGGGCGACCTCGGCGGCCTCGCAGGAGACGTGGAGGGCGGCGAAGGTTCCCTCGGCGGTGAGCTTGCTGGCGAGCTCGCGGAGCACGGTGGTCTTGCCGCTCTGGCGAGGGGCGTGGAGCACGAAGAAGTGACCCTGGACGGCGAGGGTGCGGAGCAGAGGCAGGCGAGGCTCCGTCGGGACCATGTAGTGCCGGTCGTGTTGGCATGGTCCTGCCGTGTTGAAGTAGAGCAACCGTCCGGTCATGTCCCGCGAGGGTAGCGCAACGTCCGGAATGGTGCGTGGGGGCGGGGCGAGGCCACGTTCCCGGGCGGGTCAGGGGAGGTTGACCAGGATCTCGCGGCTGGCGCCCTCGTCGGCGCCGTGGGCGAAGGCGCGGAAGGCGGGGTAAGCAGGGACCGGGATGCGCCCGGCGGGCAGGTCCAGCACCCGCTCCAGCCGCAGCGCCTCGCCCTCCACCCGGTCGCGGATCACCAGGGATCGGTCGCCATCCCGTAGCTCCGAGGGGGCGGGCGCCGCCGGGATCGTCGCCCCCTTCGGGAGCTGGATCAGCAACCGGACCTCGCTGTGGGTAGCCTCTGGGAGCAGCAGCGGGGTCTGGCGGGCCTCCAGGGTGGCGAAGGGGGCGATCTTCATCATCAGCGGCGGCTTGATCACCAGCGCGTTGCCGCGGCGCCGGGCGAAGTCCGACAGCTCGATCTTCATCCGGAAGGTGACCGGGCGATCCAGGTCCTCCCGGTCGAGGACCTCCAGCTTCAGGAGCCGCGCCCCCGGGAGCGCCCGCGCCAGCAGCCGGGACTCCACCGCCGGGGCGAGCTGCTCGTCCGGGAGCTGCTCCAGGTTGCGCCGCATGCCGACGCCGACGCGCCCGTAGAAGCGCTGGTCCAGCTCCAGGTCCGCGGAGCCGTCGCTCCGGAGCTTCACCTGCCCCTCGTAGGCGATGCCGTCGAAGGTGCCGCCCTCGGAGGTGCGGTCCGCCGGGAGCCCCGGCAGCAGCCGGTGCGCGGGCTGCCCGCGGAGCTCCGGGGGCAGGAAGCCGAAGGGGGCGTGCTTGTCACCGACGGTGAACCAGAGGGGCTGGCAGGGCTCCTGGGGGCAGGGGCGCGCCAGGCGCAGCACCAGGTGATCGAAGGCAAAGGAGGCGGCGAGAGGCCCCTCGTCCGGGTCGCGGAGGCGGTCGCGGGCCACCGCCAGCTCCACCGGCAGGCCCAGGGAGCGGGCCAGGTACAGGAAGGCCGCGGCGCGGCTCCCGCTCTTGCCGATGATGACCTTGCGCCCGTCGGACTCGCGGCCATCCTCGACGCTGGCCAGCACCCAGCGGTAGAGGCGGCGGGCCTTCTCCGCTGGATCCTGGGTGGGGCCTCCCTCTGCGGCGATCCGCTGGGCCACCCGGGTCAGCCTCGGATCGCGGGAGGAGTCGTCGAAGGAGGCGTCCAGCATGCGAGTGAGCTGCCCCTCCGGGGAGATGCCCCAGCCGACTCGAACGCTGGGCAGGAACTCCTGGATGGGCGGGCTCCCCGGCTCGACCGGGGCCGCCGGAGACCGGTCCACGCGCCAGCGGCGGAGCGCCAGCGGACCTTCCTCCTTGACCTCCGGCGGGGGGACCTGCCCGGTGGTCTCGATGGTGAGCTTCCGGTGGCGAGGGGTGATGACGACAAATTCGCTGCGCCAGTAGGCGATGTCAGCTTCCCGGAAGAACCAGTGGGGGCTGAGGTAGCGGAGGCCGCCTTCGCCATCGCCCTCGGTGGCCAGGATGTGCTCGGTCTCGATGTAATCGCCGACCTCGAGGTGGGGCATGGTGACGGTGGGCTTGCCCTCGACGCGCTCCGGCTCCAGGACGCGACCGTCGCGCTTGAGCACCCGGAGCCGAAGCACCAGGGCGCCCGGAGGGACGCGCTGTTCCGCGAGCTTGTTGATCGCCTCCTGGGACTGCACCCGGATGATCTCGTGCTCGAGCATGCGTGCGCTGCCGTCGTCGTGGACCCAGAGCACGGAGTAGTCGAGGACCCGGGCGGCGGTGCCGTCCAGGGATTCGGAGGCGGCCTCGTACTGGCGGATCACCGCCCGGGGGTCGACCCGGTAGGATTCGAGCTCGGTGACGCCTTCGACCAGCTCGATGGCGCCCCGCAGCTCCCGGGTGTCGAGCCCCTGCTGGATCGCCGTGGCCAGCGCCGACCGGAGCGCCCCCTGCTCTCCCCGGGCGAAGCGTGCGTCCGCCAGCGCCAGCCTGGCCCCCGTGTGCCGGGGGTTGAGGCGGAGCGCCCGCTCCAGGGAGCCGAGGACGTCGACCTTCTCCCCGGCCCGGAGCTGGAGTTCGGCGATGCGCTCGATCAGGTCCTTCCGTTCGGGTCTTCTTTGGCCCAGTCGCCGGAGCTCGGCGATGGCGGCGGGGTAGTCGCGGCGAGCGATGGCGCGGTCCAGCTCGATCTCGCTGTCGGGGAAGAGGCGACGGAGGCGGGCGGCCAGTTCGTCGGCCTCCTTGAGCTTGCCGGCCTCTTCGAGGGCGGGGATGACGGTCTCGAGGGCGCCGCGATCCTCGGGGAAGCGCTCGACGAGGGCCGAGGCGGCGCGGGAGCGCTCGGCGCGCCAGCCGAGGCGCCCGTAGAGGCTGACGAGGACGCGGCCGATCTCGGGGACCTCGGGGAATTCGTCGCGGAGGGCCTGGACGGCGCGAGCAGCCTCGGGGAGCCCCTTGTCGAGGCGGTCGAGGATGAGCCAGAGGCGAGGGAAGTAGAGGCCCGGGTCGAGGGAGACAGCGCGCTCGCGGAGGGTGCGGGCCAGGTCGCGGGCGTCGTTTTCGGGGAAGATCGGATCCTTCTCGGTGAAGGCGGCGGCGGCGGCGAGGGCGAGGGGGGCGGCGGCGTCGTGCTCCTTGAGGAGTCCTTCGAGGAGGACGTTGGCGACGTCGAACTGGCCCTCCTGGGCGGCGAAGAAGGCGGCAAGGTAGGCTTCCAGCTCGTCCTCGGGGGGGTGAGCCTGGCCGTCGCCGAGGTAACGCATCAGCAGGTTAGGGTCACCGACAGCGAGGGGAGGCGAGGTGACGTAGGAGGGCCCCGGGTCCGTGCTGGAGGCGAGGAGGAGGGGAGCGCCAGAGGGGTCGTGGATCCGGATGCTGGTGTCCGGGTCGGGGAGCTTGGCCAGGATCCGGTGGCGCCCGGCGGCGAGGCGGAGGCGGACGCCGAAGCGAGGCCAGACGCCCCAGACCCGCAGGTCGCGCTCCAGGACCTTGTGGTCGTCGACCCAGAGGGTCATGGCGCCCTGGACGGCGACGAGGATCTCTCGCTCCGCCGGGAGGTCGAGGAAGGTCTCGGCGTAGAAGACCCCCGGCAGCGCGGGCTCGTCGAGGTGGATGACGCAGCCGCGGCGCTCGGTGGCGAGGATCTTGGGGGGAACGGAGCGCAGGGGAGCAGTGGGCCAGGTGGCGGGCCAGGGCCCGGGTTTCTCGGCGGGAAAGGGCCGCCACCGGTCCGCGGCGACCCCGCGACCAAAGGGACCGGCGAGGCGCACCGCCGGGACGCAGCCGAACTGGGTCCGGGCGCGCTCGGCGAGGTTGGCCTCGGCGTCCTCGAAGGCGTGGTGGGTCCACCACTCGACCAGCTCGCCGCGGGCGCGCCAGCCGAGCTGGCCGGGGGCCTCGATGGAGGCGAGCACCCAGGGCCTGGCCTCGCCCCAGAGCGCAGGGACCGCCGGATCGAGGGTGAGCAGGTGGTTGATGGCGAACCAGGCGACCATGGGGGCCAGGGGGCCAGGGTCGCCCTTGGCCTGCTGGGCGGCCCGGAGGAAAGCCCGGGAACTGGCGGCCATCCTCCCGTGGGAGAAATCGTCGAGGCCGCGGCCCAGGGAGGCGAGCATCCCGTCCGCCTTGAGGTCGTCGAGGCGAGCGCGAGCGCGGCGGGCCCCCTCGGCGGAGCCCCCCGGGCCGAGCAGCTCCGCCAGGAGCCACCGGCCAACGACCTCGCCGCTGGTGGAGGTCGGCCCGAGCTGGCGAGCCTCCGCGGTGGGGGTGCGGGGGGGGGGGGGGCCGCCGCCGGGCGGGCCCGCGGGGGGGGGGGGAGGGCCAGGGGGACCAGGG
>CAZSDX010000123.1:0-14698 GCA_964605685.1 uncultured Polyangiaceae bacterium | reverse complement strand
CCCGCCAGGCCGCGACGGAGGCCAAGCAGAAGGCGGAAGAACAGGCGAAGGCCGATCGTGCTGCTCGCCAGGCCGCTGAACTGCAACGGCAGGCTGCCGAGCGACGGGAACGTCAAGCAGAACAAGAAGCGCGCGCCGCGATCCTGGATCTGTGCGACCTGCTCGCCATCGAAGTGACCCCGGAGCGTCGTGGCTACCTCGATGCTCTTGACATCGACGGCCTCGGCGCTTTTCGTGCCTCGCTCAAGTCACGCAAAGCCTGGCCTTGAGCCACGTCATGCCCCTGACACCGCGCGCTCCTCGCCTATTCGTCGGTTTCCTTGGGACGACCCTTCTCGGTGCTCTGGCTTGCGGGGGCGATGTCTTCGAGGCGACTTCAACGTCAGCGACCGCAGGAGAGATCCGGGCAAAGCGTAGGCGGGAGACGGAGAGGGGGACAGGGGGGCATACGTGCCAAGATAAGGCCATCCCGTCCAAGTTAAAACGTGGTGGAGAGGTCTTCCGGCTCTCGCCTTTTTGTCGTCACATCTGTTCAGGATGGCAGATCTCGACGACGAGTGGCCCGTGATCGTGCGCTTGCTGCCTCGGGGGTGGCAGCAAGCGGCCCGTGAGACGTCCGCGTTTCTGCGAGCGCGAGGCGTGGCGACCCCGGCGAGGTTGCTCCGCGCCTTGCTCTTTCATGCCGTCTCCAACGGTTCGTTGCGTGGCACCGTGACCCAGCTCAACCACGCCCAGGTGATGTCGCTGTCGTACGAGGGGTTCCGCCAGCGCTTGCGTGCCTCGGCCGACTGGCTGTCCTGGATCGCCCAGCATCTCGCCCAACGCCATCAGCGCTGAACCCCGATGCTCGCAGGGCTACGACCACGAGCCCTCGACAGCACCACGATCCAGGACCCAACCAGCCAGGGCACGCAGTGGCGACTGCACTTCACCATCGACCTGCTCACCCTGGACTGCGACTGGCATCAACTCACCGACGCCAAGGGGAGCGAACTGCTGGAGCGCACCAAGGTCCGAGCCGGAGATGTGCTCCTTGCGGACCGCAACTTCCTGCGACCTGCGGGGGTGCGAGCCGTCCAGAAGGCCAAGGCGTACGTGCTGGAGAGGATGCGCTGGACACATCCGGCCCTGACGTACGGCGGTCGACCTCTGATCGCATCGTCCAAGGCCAGGACGCTGCGGGTAGGAGACGTCAAGGCGTGGTCGGTCACGCTGGTCGAACCCTCGGGGCCCGGACTGTCCGGGCGCTTGGTGATCACGAAGTTGCCACTGTCGCTGGCACGCCGCGCCCAACGCAAGGCCGCGAAACAAGCTCGCAAGAAGGGCAAGAAGGTCGACCCGCGTTCGCTGGAGGCAGCCCGGTATGTGATGCTGTTCGCGACGGTGCCCGAGCAGAGCTTGGACGCGGAGGGGGTGCTGGAGCGGTACCGTTTTCGCTGGCAAATCGAGCTCGGGTTCAAACGCCTGAAGCAGCTGCTCAAGCTGGGGAAGCTGCCGCACTCGGCCCCAGAACTGGCTCGTGCCTGGATCCTGGCCAAGGTGGTGGTGGCCTTGTTGCTCGAGACGCTCTACCGGCAGGCAGAGACGATTTCCCCCTGGGGGTACGACAGGCAGGAGGAGGCCGAACCGCTGGCGCTGGACAGCCGTGATGCGGCGGAGCCTGGAGCACGCCCTCTGTCCGGCTCCCGGTGTGGCGGAGTGGCAGGTCGGGACCGCGGGAGAAGAGAGGCCTCGCCAGAGGAGGTGCCAACACGAAGAAATCTCGGAACTTTTGGGGTGTTGGCTTCTTAACTTGGGCAAGGAGCCCCCATCTTGGCGCGTATGGGGACAGGGGGGTGAGGCGTTCCCCGGCCTCACGAATCGCGGACAGACCCCCTCTCTCCAGCCCCGCAAGACGCGCCTTCCGCGCCTCCGTCGCGGGGTATACATCGGGGCGATGAGCGCCCCCTACACGCCCCCTGTCATCGAGCAGATCGACGCCCCCACGCTGGCCCGCATGCGCGCCGAGACGCCGGGGCTCTGGCTGATCGACGTGCGGACCCCCGAGGAGCAGGCCCTGGCCCGGATCGAGGGGGCGCGGCTCCTCGACGAGGCGCTGGAGGAGGAGATCCTGGCGTTGCCCCGGGAGACGCCGCTGGTGTTCCAGTGCCACCACGGCATCCGGAGCCAGCAGGCGGCCCTCTATTTTGCGCGCCGCGGCTTCACCCGCCTCCACAACCTGACCGGCGGCATCGAGGCCTGGTCCCGGCTGGTGGATCCGTCGGTGCCGCGGTACTGACGGGCGCTCGCCGGGCGATCAGACCGACTCGCCGAGGGCGACGGGGTCGAGCTCGGTGGGGCGGGCGAGGGGGACGAGGTCCTCGCTGAGCGGGGGGGCGGAGTCGAAGTGAGCGGTGCCATCCTGGAAGGTGACCGGCGCGGAGCTGTCGTCGAAGTCGAGCTGGGGGAGCCGGGGGAGATCGGAGGGCAGCAGCGAGTGGAAGGCGATGGTGGCGGCGGAGGGGGCGTCGCCCGCGAACAGCTCGAAGTCGAGGGAGGGGCGCTCGATGGGGTTCCAGCCGCGGCGGGGGGCGATGAGGTTGAAGCGGCGGGTGAGCCAGCCCGGGATGAGGGTGGTGAAGGTCTTGGCGAGGCGCTCCGGGTTGTCGAGGGTGCGGAGCATGCGCTGGTAGGTGATGGCGCCGTAGGCCTCGATGAAGGCCTCCGCCTGCTCGCGCTTGCGGAGCCAGGCGACGACGCCAGGCTTCTCGGCCTCGGGGTGGAACTGGGTGCCCTCGATGCCCGGGGCGAAGGAGAAGGCGAGGAGGCCGCGGCCCTTGGAGACGCCGTCGCGGCTCTCGCGGGCGAGGAGCTTGCCGCCCAGCTCGCGGAGCCGGCGCTCGTCGAGGTTGACGGCCTCCCAGCTCCGGTTCTCGAAGGCGAAGAGGCGGTCGCGGAAGGGCGCGGTGAGGGGGTGCTGGAGCCCATCGTCGGTCATGTAGACAGGCATGACGCCGAACTTGCGGCTGGAGCGCTGCACCATGTCCGCCACCCGGTAGTGGATGATGAGGAGCTCGAAGGTGTAGCAGACGCCGAGGAGCCCGGGGGCGGCGGTCTCGTCGCGGACGTTGCGCTCGGCGATGGAGTCGAGCCAGGTGCGGTAGGCGTCGAGCCAGGGCTCGCCGTCGTGCTCGAAGGGGCTGCCAGGGCCGCCGGAGGAGAGGTAGAGGTCGCAGTCGTCAGGGGGCAGCTCGTGCTGGTTGCGCGGCTGGACGACGATCATCCGGGCGTCGAGGCCCGGGTTGTGAGCCTTCACCTTGGCGAAGAACCCGTCGATGAGCACCCGGAAGCAGCGCATGGCCTGGTTCGGGTGCCCGTTGTTCATGTCCACGAGGCAAAGGCGGAGGGAGGACTGCATCAGGAAGACGGCGTTTGTAGCACAAAAGCGAGGCCCTTGGTACCCATCCCAACGAGGATCCTGGATTTTGGCCCGAGGGGTGCGGGATGTGGTAGCGACCCGGGATGGTGGCCAAGCGAGGTCGATTGTCCCAGGCGACGCAGGACCGGATCCTGCCGGTGGCGGAGCGTGTAGGTCTGGAGGAGCGCTACGCCGGGCGAGGCGTGACCATCGCGTTCCTGGACGCAGGGTTCTACGCGCACCCGGACCTGATGACGCCGCGCACCCGGGTCCGGGCGTATTACAACGTGCTGACCGGGGACTCGGGGGTGGAGCACCTGGTGGCGCCGCACCCGTCCGCCTGGCACGGGATGATGACCAGCGTGGTCTGCGCGGGTAACGGCCACCTCTCGGGCGGGCGCTACCGTGGGCTGGCCCACGAGAGCGACGTGGTGCTGATCAAGGTGGGGAGCCTGTCGAGGATCCGCCACGACGACATCGCCCTGGGCATCGAGTGGGTGCTGGCCAACATGGTCCGGCACAACATCCGGGTGCTGAACATTTCTTGCGGGGGCGACTACGAGGCGACCTACCTGACGGACCACCTCTCCCGCATGGCCGAGGCAGCGGTGCGCCAGGGGATCGTGGTGGTCTGCGCCGCGGGCAACGCGGGGCACGAGCCGGGGCACCCGGTGGTCCCCCCGGCAAGCGCCCCCTCGGTCATCACCGTCGGCGGCCTCAACGACGAGGGGAACCCCCGGCTGGGGAAGTTCTCCACGTACCACTCGTCCTACGGCCCCACCATCGACGGGCTCCAGAAGCCAGAGGTGATCGCCCCGGCGATCTGGCTGGCGGCGCCGCTGCTCCCGGGGACGCCCACCGCGGAGGAGGCCCGGCTGCTCAACCTGCTGGATGCCGCCGAGGACCACGAGCTCCAGGGGATCCTGGCGGCCAACCGCGGTATCTCCAGGGTGCTGGACGAGGGCGTGGGCCGCGAGCCCTACCTCATCCGCCAGATCATCGCCGCGCAGCTCCACGACCAGAAGGTCATCGACCAGCACTACAAGCACGTCGACGGCACTTCCTTCGCGGCGCCCATCGTGTCCAGCGTCGTCGCCTGCATGCTGGAGGCGAACCCGAAGCTCCGCCCGCACCAGGTCAAGAGGCTGCTCATCGACACGGCGCAGCGCCTCAACCACGTACCGGTGGACCGGCAGGGCTGGGGGGTGGTGCAGGCCGCGGCCGCGGTCCGGGCCGCCGAGGCCCACCGCTGAGGCCGCCGCTGCCGGTCGCTCGGCCCGGGTCGCTGTGGTAAATGCGGCCCCACGACCATGAGCAACAAGCCCAGCAAGACCGCCATCACGCCGACCCGCGCCGAGGACTACCCCGAGTGGTACCAGCAGGTCATCAAGGCCGCCGACCTGGCGGAGAACAGCCCGGTCCGCGGCTGCATGGTGATCAAGCCCTGGGGCTACGCGCTGTGGGAGAACATCCAGCAAACCCTGGACGGCAAGTTCAAGGCGACCGGGCACCAGAACGCCTACTTCCCCCTCTTCATCCCCAAGAGCTTCATCGAGAAGGAAGCGCAGCACGTCGACGGCTTCGCCAAGGAGTGCGCGGTAGTGACCCACTCGCGGCTGGAGGCCAACGCCGAGGGGAAGCTCGTCCCCGCAGGCGAACTGGAGGAGCCCCTCATCGTGCGCCCCACCTCCGAGACCATCATCGGGGAGATGTTCTCCAGGTGGGTCCAGTCTTACCGGGACCTGCCGCTGCTGATCAACCAGTGGGCCAACGTCGTCCGGTGGGAGCTGCGCACCCGCCTGTTCCTCCGGACCGCCGAGTTCCTGTGGCAGGAGGGGCACACGGTCCACGCCACGCGGGAGGACGCGATGGAGGAGACCCGGCGCATGCTCGACATCTACGCGGACTTCGCCGAGAACCACATGGCGATGCCGGTCCTCAAGGGGAGGAAGACGGCGAACGAGCGCTTCCCCGGGGCGGAGGAAACCTTCTGTATCGAGGCCATGATGCAGGATCGCAAGGCGCTCCAGGCGGGCACCTCCCACTACCTCGGGCAGAACTTCGCCCGGAGCAGCAACATCCGGTTCCAGAGCGAGCAGGGGGAGCTGCAGTACGCGCACACGACCTCGTGGGGCGTGTCCACCCGGCTCATCGGCGGCATGATCATGACCCACGCGGACGACGACGGGATGGTGGTGCCTCCGCGGCTGGCACCCCAGCATGCGGTGATCCTGCCGATCTACCGGGACGACGCGGCCCGCGCCGAGGTGCTCGCCTACTGCAAGAGCCTCCAGGCGGAGCTGGCGGCGGCGAGCTTCGGCGGGAAGCCCGTGCTGGTGACCATCGACGACCGGGACATGCAAGGGGGCGCCAAGAGCTGGCAGTGGATCAAGAAGGGCGTCCCGCTGCGGATCGAGGTGGGCCCCCGGGACGTGGCCTCCGGGAGCGTGTTCGTCGCCCGGCGGGACACCGGGGAGAAGAAGGGCCAGCCCCGGGGCGAGTTCGTGGCCACCGTCGCCGCGCAGCTCCAGGCCATCCAGGACAACCTGCTGGCCCGCGCCCGCGCCTTCCGGGACGAGAACACCCGGGTCATCGACTCGAAGGAGGATTTTTATGCCTACTTCACCCCGAAGAACAAGGAGAAGCCGGAGATCCACGGGGGCTTCGCCCTGGCCCACTGGAACGGCGACGGCGCCATCGAGCAGCAGATCAAGGCGGACCTGAGCGTCACCATCCGGTGCATCCCCCTCGACGGCGACCTCTCCCCCGGGACCTGCATCTTCTCCGGGGAGCCGTCGCGCCAGCGGGTCATCTTCGCCAAGGCGTACTGATCCAGGCGGCTTACGACGCGAAGCGAGGTCGCCGATCTTCCGGGCGCACGCTTCTGCTGCCACGCCGTGGGGGATCGCCGTGCAGACGGAGCCCGCCGTAAGGGGATCGTCGAGGAGGAGATCCTGAGCACGAAAAACTCTCGCCCCTGGGTGAGGAAGACGGCCGAGAGAGTGCCGGGGATGGTCCGGATGCCACGGGGAATGCGTGAGGTGAACTCGGGGTCGGAGGCAGCTTTGTCGGTCAGGACGATACGCTTGGGGAGGGTGTTACCGCCCAGCTCGACGAACAATTCGGGAGAGCTAGAGGAGGTGGCCACCAGGGGGGCAGCGCCGAGAAAAGTCGCGTCAAAGACAGGACCCACGTTGAGCTGGGTGAAGGGGGCGCTTGCGCTGTCGTGGTAGCCGAAGCGAGTGGATTGGAGCACCGCCACGCGACCGGTGGTGTTGAGGGCAAAGTCGACGTAGAAATCCTGCCCTTCAGGGTTGAGGGAGAAGCTACCCGTAGAGGCCATGGTCCCGTCGGCGGCGACGGAGGCGCGGCGCATATGGAGGGACTGCATGGCCCAGAGGGCGCCGCCCGCCGGCTCGGCTTTGACGCGGGTCGCGGAGCCGTCCCCGTTGAACAGCGAGAGTTGCTTGCGAGGGCCAAAGCTGGCGCCGGTCCGGGCGGCGGCCTCCAGCGTGGGAATCCCCGAGATGGAGGTGTTATCCAGGCGCAAAAAGGGCCCACCGGGGATCTGCACGGCGCCCAGGGCGTTGCGATCCGTGTCGGAGATCTCGGCCACGTTCGATGGACGAAGGCGGACGTTGCCAGCACCAGGCCCGAGGCCCACCCAGACATCGCTGCCGTCGAGCGCCATGTTCTGGCGCAGGGAGCTGGTGGTCGAGTGTCCCTTGACCGGCTGCGAGATGGCCCCGCTCGCCAGGTCAACCCGAGCGACGTTCACCTGGTTGAGGGACTCGCCGAAGAGGTAAAAGACGGCGTTTGCGGTCACCTCGAATTGATCGAGGCTCTCGGGGGCGGGCTTGGCCAGGGCGACTTTCGACAGGCAGTAAGCCTCGGGTACGTCGCAGGGCTGCGAGAGCGGGATCTCGGCGGGTCGCACGGGCGGAGGCGCGGAGGCACACTGCTGGGGGAACCGATCGCAGAACAGGGTCTTCGGAACCACCTTCACGCCGGCCGCAGCGGTGGTGAACGTGCTCAGTGAGATGGACACCGAGTTGCGCGAGGTCATGGTCGCTTCAGAGAGCTTCCAGCCCTCGCCCTCGCGGACCCAGACCTTCACATCGGCGTCGAGCTGCTCGAAGCGGCGGACCTTCGCTGCGTCGACCGGGAGCGTGAGCGTGGCAGGGCTACTGAGCGTGGGGCCCTCGATCGCGAACTGCGCCCCCACCCGCTCGGCGAGGTCGGGCAGGGGGGTTGGATCGAAGATCGGCTTGATCGTCAGGGTCGCCTTGGTGGTCAACGCACCCGCAGGGATCACCAGCTTCACGCCTGCAAAGATGCTGTCCGCCGTGCCCTCCAGGGAGCCGCCCTCGGGGCCAATCTCAGCGCGTAGCTCGGAGGCATTCGCCTGGGAAGCACCAGGGTCAGGGGTCTCCGCGGGATCATCGGAGCCGGAACATCCGGTGAGGAGAGCGACGCAGCTGAGCAGGGACAGCGCGAGCGTAGAGCAAGCGAGCGAAAGAAGAGAACGCATGGGGTTGGACCTCCGAGTGCAGGGACCAACCCAGTATGGGTACCCCCCCTTTTGCTCACTACTGGCGACGGATCTATGTCTCCGATTCGTGCCGCCTATGGCTCGCCAGATGGCAGATTTTTGGTGGCCATCACGGCGCCCGCAACCCCGAGGACAAGGCCCCCAGGGCCCCGAGCATCGCCCGGCGCCGCACGGTCAGCGGGTGATCGTGACGTAGGCGAACCGGCGCGCCTTGGAGCCGGTCCGGAGCAGGTAGCGAGCGCCAGGGGCGAGGCGCAGCGTGTCGTCGGAGACACGGACGCCATCCACCTCGACCCACCCCTGCTTGATCATCCGCTTGCCCTCGCTGGTGGAGGGGGCCAGATGGGAGGAGGAGAGGGCCTTGGCGATCCAGAGGCCGGTGTCATCGGCGGGAAAAGAGAACTCGGGGACGTCCTCGGGGACGCCGTCCCGGGCGAGGTAGATCTTCCGGAACTCGGCCTCGGCGTGGGCGGCGGCCCCGGCGTCGTGGAAGCGGGAGACCATCTCGACGGCGAAAAGGCGCTTGTGGGCCAGGGGGTCGGGGGCGGCGCGCAGGGCGGCGACCTCGGCGGCCGGGAGGGACGAGAGCAGGTCGAAGTAGCGGTAGAGGATGGCATCGTCGACCTGCATGCACTTGCGGAACATCTCCACCGGAGGCTCGGTGATGCCGATGTAGTTGCCCGCGCTCTTGGACATCTTCTTGCCGACGATCTTCCCGTCGAGCAGGCGAGCGTCGAGGCCCTCCAGGATCGGCACGGTGAGCACCGACTGGGGGGGCTTGCCGTAGCGGGCCATCAGGTCGCGGCCGACGGTGAGGTTGAAGAGCTGGTCGGTGCCGCCGAGCTCGACGTCGGCGTCGAGGGCCACCGAGTCGTAGCCCTGGAGCAGCGGGTAGAGCAGCTCGTGGAGGTAGATGTCCCCGTGCTGCTCGAAGCGCTCGGCGAAGTCGCGGCGCTCCAGGGTGCGGGCCAGGGTGCGCTTGCTGGTCAGCTCGATGATGTCCAGCATCGACAGCTTGCCGAGCCACTCGCTGTTGTAGCGGATCTCGGTGCGCCCCCGGTCGAGGACCTTGAAGGCCTGCTCCTGGTAGGTGAGGGCGGAGGCCAGCACCTCCTCGCGGGTGAGGCGGGGGCGGGCCTCGTTGCGCCCGGTGGGGTCACCGACGAGCGCCGTGTAGTCGCCGATGAGGAAGATGACCGTGTGGCCGAGGTCCTGGAAGTGGCGGAGCTTCTGGAGCAGGACGCAGTGACCGAGGTGCAGGTCAGGGCGGGTGGGATCGAAGCCCGCCTTGACCCGGAGCGGGCCGCGCTTGCCGGCGAGGAATTCCCGGAGGCGGGCCTCGATTTCCGCCAGGCTGGCGATGTCGACGGCGCCTCGGGCGATGAGGTCGAGGTGGGAGCGGAGCGTATCCTCCATGGTGGGAGGCGTTGTAGCCCCCGGGAGGCCGGGGCTCAATCGTCGTCGGCGAGGGGGCCGCCGAGGCGGCTGTGGTCGACCAGCTCGCGGAGCTCCTTGCCGACCCGGAAGAAGGGGAGGCGCTTGGGGGCCACGGTGACCGGCTCCCCGGTGCGAGGGTTGCGGCCCGCGTAGCCCTCGTATTCCCGGACCGAGAAGCTGCCGAATCCCCGGATCTCGATGCCGTCTCCCCGGCGGAGGGCCTCGGTCATGGCGGCGAAGAGGCAGTTGACGACTTCCTCGGCGCGAGCCTTGGTAAGCTCCCCGCGGGCGGCGATGGCGTCGATCAGTTCGCTCTTGGTCACGGGCTCATGGTGCGCCAGCGCCCCGGGCCGGGCAAGAGGCGGGGCGTGACAAAGGCGCCGTTGTCTCTACACTCTTGCCCCTGATGCGCTACGCACACCGGGTTGGCCTGGCGGCCGGGGTCCTCGTTTCGTTCGGTCTTGCGAGCTGGTTCACCCTGAAGTTCGGGCAGGGCGGCCTCTGGCGAGGGCTGGAGCCCGCGCTGGCGGTCACCGCCAAGCAGGCGGCCAAGGGGCCCTACGACCTGACTCGGCTGGAGGCGGTCAACGAGACGCTTAAGCTGGTGCGGGACAAGTACGTCGACCCGACCCGGGTGCGCCCCCGGGACATGCTGCTGTCGGCGCTCAACCGGATCCAGCAGGACGTGGCCCAGGTGATCGTGCTCCACGACGAGAACGGGCCCGAGGTGCTGGTGCGGGTCGAGGCTACGGAGAAGAAATTCCGGGTGGATAACATCCAGGGGCCCTGGGACATCGCCGCGAGACTCCGGGAGATCTTCGCGTTCCTCCAGGACAACCTCCGGGGCACCGAGGTCGACCTCCGCGACGTGGAGTACGCGGCCTGCAACGGCATGCTCCGCACCCTGGACCCCCACTCGGTCTTCCTGTCCCCGGAGGCCTACAAGGAGATGAACACCTCGACCTCCGGGGCCTTCGGCGGCCTGGGGATCGTCATCTCCATCCGGGACCAGATGCTCACGGTGATGAACCCGATGCCCAACACCCCTGCGGGGCGCGCCGGCCTCAAGCGGATGGACCGGATCACCAAGATCAACAACGAATCCACCCTGAACATGCCGCTGGACGACGCAGTACGCCGGCTGCGAGGCGAGCCGGGCACCAAGGTGACCGTGTGGATCCACCGCGACGGCCCCGACGGCTGGAGCGGCTCCAGGCCCTTCGAGCTGACCCGGGAGCAGATCCGGGTCAAGAGCGTCGACGCGCGGCTGCTCGACGGCGGCGTGGGGTACATCCGGCTCAAGCAGTTCCAGAGCGCCAGCTCCAAGGAGGTCGAGGCGGCGCTGGCCGAGTTCCACGCCAAGGAGCCGCGCTTCAAGGGGCTCATCCTCGACCTTCGGGGCAACCCGGGGGGGCTCCTCGACCAGGCGGTGAAGATCGCCGACCTCTTCGTCAAGAGCGGGACGCTGGTGGCCACCGTGGGGGCCAGCGAGGGGCGCGAGGAGAAGCAGGCCAAGCCCAACGCCGAGCCCCCCTACCCCATCGTGCTCCTGGTCAACGGCCAGTCCGCCAGCGCCAGCGAGATCGTCGCCGGCGCCCTCAAGAACCTGGACCGCGCCGTGGTCGTCGGGACGACGACCTTCGGCAAGGGCAGCGTCCAGCTCGTCTTCTCGGACGTCACCGCGGAGAAAGCCGCCCTCAAGCTGACCATCGCCCAGTACCTGACCCCCGGCGACGAGTCGATCCAGTCCGTCGGTATCTCGCCGGACATCGAGCTGGACCCGATGACCGCCGACACCCTGGAGATGGACCTCTTCTCCGACAACAAGAAGGTGATCCGCGAGCGCGACCTCTCGGCGCACCTCTCCAACGCCCGGGCCCGGGAAGGACAGCGCCCCACCTACGTCGTCCGCTACAACCTGCCGGAGCAGGAGCGCGCCGCCATCCGCGACCGGGGCGGCGACCTCGACGACAATTTCGAGGCAGATTTCCCCATCCGCTTCGGCCGCGAGCTGGTCGCCCGCATGCCCTGGGAGCAGCGCCGCACCGACCAGCTCCGGTCGGTCCACGAGCTGGTATCGCAGACCCAGAAGGACGAGATCGGCAAGGTCAGCGCCGAGCTGGGCAAGCTCGGGATCGACTGGGCCGAGGCTCCGCCGGACGCCCCCGGCCCCTCCGCCAGGGACTTCGAGGTCACCGTCGCCACCGACCGACCCGAGAACGAGGTGACCGCCGGGCAGCCGATGAACCTCAAGGTCACCGTGAAGAACAACGGGAAAGACCCGGTCTACCGGCTGCGCGCCATCACCACCAGCGACAGCGGCTACTACGACGGCAAGGAGCTGATCTTCGGCAAGATCGCCCCCGGCCAGTCGAAGGTGGCCACGGTGCCCTTCGGCTGGTGCGAGATCGAGGGGAAGAAGCCCGGTTCCACCGCGCCCACCCCGGCCAACGCGCCGCGCGTCTGCCGCATCCCCAAGGACGCCACCACCCGCCAGGACGGCGTGAAGATCCGCTTCGAGGCGGACGGCGACCACGTTCCCGCGGAGACCGAGATCCGCCCGACGGTCCGCGCGCTGCCGAGGCCCCAGTTCGCCTACGCCTACGAGATGATCGACAACCGCAACGGAGCCAACGGCGACGGGCGCTTCCAGCGGGGCGAGGGCGCCACCCTCTACCTGACCGTGAAGAACGTGGGTCAGGGCCGCTCCCACGAGACCCAGGCCAACCTCCGAAACCTCTCCGGCGACGGCATCCTGCTCAACGAGGGGCGCTTCACCATCTCGGACATGGCCCCCGGCGAGCAGCGCCGCGTCGCCCTCACCTTCGACGTGCAGCAGGCCCTCGAGGACAGCGAGTTCAAGGTCGAGCTCACCGTCGGCGACCGGGAGCTCCGCGAGTTCGCCGTCGAGAAGATCAAGGCCCTCATCGAGCCTCCGGCCCGGGTCGAGGCCGCCGGCGGCGCGGTCACCCCCAGCGGCGACAGCGCCTTCCTCTACGAGAGCCCGTCCGCCGCTGCCCGCGCCTTCGGTCGCCTCCCGGCCAAGGCGTCCCTCCGGGTGCTTGGCCGCGTCGGCGAGTTCTACAAGGTCGACCTCGCCCAGGGGCGCTTCGCCTTCGTCGCCAGGAAAGAGGTCTCCGAGGGAGGCTCTCCCCCCGCCGAGCCTGCCTTCGAGCACCTGCTCCTCCGCTCCCCTCCCCAGATCGAGCTCCAGTCCCCGCCGCTAGCCACCCGCGACAGCAAGATCAAGATCTCCGGCGTGGCCTCCGACGGCGACCGTATCCTCGACGGCTACATCTTCGTCAACGCCCGCAAGGTCTTCTACCGCTCCAACCGCAACGGCCAGGATCCCAAAAAACTCCCCATCGAGGCGGACGTCTCCCTCCGCCCCGGCGTCAACGTCATCCGCCTCTTCGCCCGCGAGAACCAGGACACCGTCACCCAGCGCGTCCTGGTCATCCGCCGCGACGGCCCCAGCGGCGAGCTGCTCCCCACCCCCAAGACCGAGGAGCACCTCTTCGAGGAGACCGGCGAGTTACCCTGGCCCCAGGCCAAGGGGACCGCCCAACGTGAAGGATTAGGCCTTGTTTCCAAGGCCGACCACGAGCAGAAGTATGGGGTACGCCTACGTCCACGGCCACGGCCTTGTTCACAAGGCCGGCCACGTCCACGTCCACGGCCACGATTGCCGTCCACGTGGACGGGCTCCGTGGACGGGCTTCGTGGACGTGGACGTGGACGTGGACGTGGACGAGCTTCGTGGACGGGGATCTGAACAAGGCCACGGCTATGGTTCATGTCCACACAAAGGGGCACTGGTATTGGCCCAGTGCTACTGGCACGACGACGAGGACGAGTTGCTCGCCATGATCTCGGGCGAGGCGGTACTCGTCGAGGACGACGACCGCACGGTACTCCGTACGGGCGACATAGCGGTCTGGCCGAAGGGCGTGCGCGATGGTCACCACCTCCTCAACGAGAGCGACGAGGACTGTGCCTTCCTTATGGTCGCGAACGGGCCAAACCGTCACCGCGCGGATCCCTCTTGACGAGACTGGACGGTTCATGTATCATAAACCATCGAACCCTAGGGCGCCCCAACCTGCAGTTTGTACGGTTGCGTTTGCCTGCGTTCCAGACTTTACCTGGACGACCGTTCGAATCGCTCACCAAGACGCTCTAAGCCAAACGCTCACAAAAAAACCACAAGGTCATTCACTCAAGGAGCAAAATTCATGCCTTTGTTCATACCCATCGTTCTCGGGGCTGTAGCACTGGGTTCAGCCGGACTGGGTGTGAAGAAGGGAGCCGATGGTGTGTTGGACCTGAACGACGCAAAGAAGATCGGAGATAACGCGTTTAGTTATTACAAGTGCAATCAAGAGAAACTGGAGGCTGTTCGCGTGGACGTCAACGAGCGAGCCGACCAGTATGGGCGCTTGAAGCTGGATGTTGCCAGCAATTCTATCGGTAGGACTGTGCGCCTGCTGGAGGAGCTGCAGCGTCGCGGAAAGATTGGTTCTTTCCAAATACTGACGGGGATCGAGGTGTCGAGGGAGGGAATCAAAGAGTTTGATAGTCTCGCGGTTGAGGCCACCGAAATCCTAGGCTCACTGACCGTTGGAGCAGTGAAGGGGGCGATGAGCGCCTCGGCGGTTTACGCATTGGCGGGTTCTGTTGGCTACGCAAGCACTGGCACCGCGATCGGAACGCTAGCCGGAGCAGCTGCCAAGAGCGCTACACTCGCGTGGTTGGGCGGTGGTTCGCTGGCGGTGGGTGGCTTCGGTATGGCAGGGGGGATGGCGGTATTGGGAGGTCTTGTCACTGCTCCTGTTTTTTTGATTGGTGGATTCACTTTGGCCAGCAAGGGGGCAGAGGCTCTCAAGAAAGCTCACGCCTACGCGGCGCAGGTCAAAGAAGAAGTGGAGAAGATGGATCTCGCCAAGGCGATGTTGAGGCAGGTCGCTCAACGGCTCGAGGAACTGTCAGCGCTGGTATATTCGCTTCGCCAGGTTCTGGATCGAGCGGTACAGTGGATCTGGTCAAAGATCCATACTTTCTCGCTGGGGGTTGCTTCCAACGTCGCAGAGTTGGCTCTGGTTATGAACATCACAAAGGCGCTTTCGGATGTGATACGGACCCCTGTTTTGCGCGCCGAGGATGGTGCTGTCAACCCCGAACTTCCAGGTCTTGTGGCTCGTTACAGGATGTTTTTGCCATGAAAAAAAATAGTCCGGATTTGAAAGACGCTGTTGCTTTGATCGTGGATTTCGGGTGACGGGTTCTTTTGTACCCTTTTCGTAGGGATCTTC
>CAZSDX010000122.1:0-14845 GCA_964605685.1 uncultured Polyangiaceae bacterium | reverse complement strand
TCGCCGCGGTCACCAGCGCCGTCGCCGCCGCGCTCCGGGAGCCGGACGAGCGGGAGGCCACCGTCCGCCTGGTCTCGTGCGCCCAGGTCCTCGCCCAGTTCTCCGGGGATCAGCCGGTCGATTTGCTCATCGACATCCTGGGCAGCGAGATCGCCGAGGCCCACCAGATCGCCGGCGAGGTCCTCTCCGAGATGGCCTACGCTCGCTTCAAGGAGGTCGCCCTCGGCGTCGAGCGCGCGCTCCGGCGCCTCCCCCCGGACCACGCCGCCCGCCTGGAGCTGCCCTTCCTCCTCCATGAGATCCCCGAGCCCGGCGTCACCAGGCTCCTCCAGCTCTTCCTGGAGCAGCAGGATCCCCAGGCCATCGTGGCTGCCCTGGAGGCCTGCGTCGAGCGGGGCGACCCCGAGCTGCTTCCGGCCATCGAGGCGCTGCGCTCCGACCGCCGCATCGTCGAGATCGGGGACGACGAGGGCGAGACGGAGCAGGCCGAGCTGGGCCAGCTCGCCGCCGAGGCCTGCGATATGATCCGGTCCGGAGAATGACCCTCGCCCTCGGCTCGCCCCTCGCCGGGGAAGATGTAACCATCTTCCATACGGCCGTCGCCCCCCGGCTCCGCGGGCTCTTCGAGGAGCGCCTGCTGGAGCCGATGACCCTGGAGGAGGACGCCGCGGTGGTGCACCTCGGCTGCCGGACCGGCTTCCACGACGAGGAGCTGGCGGCCCGCGCCGGTGCCTCGTCGCTGGTGGGCGTCGACGCCTCCCCCGAGGCGCTGGCGCTGGCCTCCGCGGGGGCGGGCGCCGCCGAGGGGCGCTTCGCCTACTACCCGTCGACGCTGCCGACGCAGCTCCCCGGCGGCGCGTTCTCCCACGCGGTGAGCCTCCACTCGCTGGCGCTCCACGGGGACGGCTGGGGGGCGCTGGTCGGGGAGGCGGCGCGGCTGCTGCGGCCCGGGGGCCAGCTCCTCCTGGCGCTGCCGCTGCGGGGCGCCTACGCGGAGCTGCTGGACCTGCTCCGGGAATTCTCCCAGGCCAGCGGGGACGACGGGGTCGCCGCCGCCGTGGAGGCGGCCGCCAGACGCCCCAACATCGAGCAGGCCACCGAGTTCCTGGAGGACGCCGGGTTCGAGGACGTGGACGTGTCGATGCACCGGCTCAAGCTCGACTACCCGACCGGTCCGTCTTTCCTCGACGATCCCCTGGTGCGCCTGGTCTTCGAGCCCCACCTGGCGGCGCTCGCGCCCGGGTCCCCCGAGGCCGCGGTGGAGCACGTCCGCCAGGCGCTCGCTCGTTACTGGTCCGACCTGCCCTTCGAGCTGTCCGTCACCCTCGGCTACGTGTCGGCCCGGCGCTGAGGAGCCTCACGGCGCCGCCCGGTAGCGGGTGAGTACCTGACGGTGGAGCAGGTTCACCTCCGCCGGGATCCTCTGCTCATCCGGGGCGAGGTGGAACAGGGAGGCCAGGGTGGGGGCGTCCAGGTAGAGCAGCCCCGGCGGCAGCGGAGCCCCCGTCGGTGCCGCGATCTCCCCCCGGGAGAACAGCGCGAACCCCCAGGCCCCCAGCGTCGGCAGGGAGGCCCGGTAGGGCAGCACCCGGAAGCCCGCCTCCTCCAGCGTGCCCACCACGCACCAGAACGCCCGCCGCTGGGCCAGCGGCGAGGTGTTGGTGGCCACCGCGCCCACCCCGCCCGGCGCCAGGTGCTCCCCGAGCTTCCGGTAAAAATGCCGCGTGTACCACTTGGAGCGGCGGGGCCCCTCCGGGTCGAGCAGATCCACCAAGATCACGTCGAACAGCCCGGCCCCGGCCAGGAACTGTACCGGATCCGCCCGGTGCGCCTTCACCCGGCTCGCCTCCAGCGCTCCCCCGTTCTCCCGGAGCAGGAGCGGGTGCCGGGAGGCGAGATCCAGCAAGCCCTCCTCCGGCTCCACCACCGTCACCCCCTCGACGCCCTCGTGGCGAAGCACCTCCCGGACCACGCCTCCATCCCCTCCTCCCACCACCAGCACCCGCTTTCTCCGGGGCGCTGCCAGCAGGGCAGGGTGCGCCGTGACCTCACGCCGCCTGGCGCTGTCGATGGTCGAGAGCCGCAGCAGCCCGTCCACATGGAGCTGGAAGGCGCCGCGGCCCGAGGTCAACGCCAGCCGGCTCGTCCGGTTGTTGCGGGCCAGCACCACCGGATCCGAGGCCAGGCCCGCCTCCCAGAGGGGCGTGAACGGCTCCGCGGCCACCTGGAGCAGCGCCAGCCCGTAGCAGCAGAGCCTGGCGGCCTTCTTCCCCCGGAGAGCCTCCGGCGTCCCGGGGGCGAGGCCGAGCGCCAGGTGCGCCGTGAGGGCGCAGCTCAGCGAAAGAAGCAGCCCGAGGCGCAGGGGGCCGAGCCGCTCGGCGGCGAGCGGGTAGAACACCGCGAGCGCCAGGATCCCTGCCAGGGACTCGACCCGGAGCAGTTCGAAGAAGGCGCCGCGGTCGAAGCGGAGGGAGGCGATGAGGCGCCCCTGGATGGCGAGGAAGGCGCCGAGGAGGAGCCCGGCGCAGGCGGCGGTGCCCAGGGCGAAGGCGAGGAAGGAGACCGGCGAAGAGAAGGCGAGGAAGGCGCCGAAGAGCGCCGCAGCGCAGGCGCAGGCGAAGGCGAGGAGGAGCAGCGGCGGGTGCCAGGGCGGGACACGACGGAGCCGGAGCGCCAGGGCAGCGCCGAGGGCGATGGCGGCGAGGTGGAGGCCCAGGATCCAGCGGCCCGGGGCCACGACGTCGTGGAGCAGGTAGGCAGAGCCCCGCTGGAAGAGGGCAAGGTGCCAGAGCGCGAAGGGGAGGGCGACGGACAGGGAGGCGGCGAGCGCCCTCGGCCGGTCCTGCGCCTGGCTGCCCCCCGGAGCAGGGGAGGGGGGGCTCACTTCCCGCCGCGAGAGCCGCCGCCGGAGATCCAGATGCCGCCGCCGCCGCCACCGCCGCTCCCGTCGCAGCTCCCGCAGAGGATCAGCAGGGTGATGATGATGATGATGATGACGATGACGACAACGACGGTGGAGGTGTCCCCCTCCCCGTCCGGGGAGCTCGGCGCGGTGAACTGGGCGCCGCCGCCGTCGAGGGGCAAGTTGAAGGCTTGGGCGATCTGGGGCCAGGGCACCGGCGAGCCGAGGGACCAGGCTACCTCATCGCCGGCCCGCTCGCGGGAGATCACGTTGCCGCCGGGGCCGAGGAAATCCATGGCGTCGACGGTCTCGCCCTTGCGGACCTTCCAGTAGAACTCGCCGAGCACGTAGCTGACGGTGGCCTGGTTGCGGTTGCGGAGCGAGTAGGTCTGCCCCTGCCAGCTGACCCGCTGAGGGAGCCCGGAGATGTCGATCTCGGTGAGGTTGAGGGGGGTGATCCACATCCAGGTGGATTCGTCCTTGACCAGCCAGCGAAAGCCGAGGCCCGGGCCGTAGAGGAGGTACTCCTGCCAGGTGAAGGACTCGCCTTCGATCTCGGCGGAGCGCTCGACGTAGCCACAGACCACGTACTCCTGTCCCTGGATGCTGCCTCGGGTTCCGAGCGGGATGTCGGGGCGCATGCGGGCCGCCTCCTGCATCTCGATGACCCGCTGCGCGGCGATCTCGCTGACGGCGCCGCAGTAGGGGCAGGCGAGGCGCTCCGACTTGTTTGGCGCCATCGCCGGGACCCTGCCTCCGCAGTTGGGGCAGGTGAGGGCGTCGGTGTTGATCTCGGTGACGGGCCGCTCGCCCATCGGCTTGATCTGGATGGCCGCCTCGGGGAGCTGCTTGCCGATGAAGAGCTGCGGGGGGGCCGAGCGATCCCCGTAGTCGATGGTGGCGAAGCCCCCGTTGGGGCCCACGAGATCGACGTAGTAGCGCTCTTGCCCCTGGACGACCGCGAAGGGGAGCTCCCCCTCGCCGGAGGTGATCGTCCCTCGCTTGAGCTCGACCACACGGAAGTTCATGCCGGGGGCCAGCGGCACGTCCTGCTCGACGGTGAGCTGATCGAAGAAGGGGAGCGGCCCCGGGTTGGGGACCTCCGCGGTCAGGTACCAGTTGCCCTGGGCGCTGGCGAGCCACCCCCACTGCCCGTTGTTGAATGCGATGTACCACTCATCCCAGGGGCCCTCGCCGTGGTCGAGCTGCACCCGCCCGAGCACGCTCATGCCGCTGCCCTCGACGGAGCCCATGTCCCCCACGGCGACCGGCGAGGGGGTGAGGGCCAGGTCCGCCGCCCGCCCCATGTTCCGGAAGTCGCGGTCCGTGCGGACGACGACGTGGCGGCAGTACTTGCAGACCTGCGAGATCGACGCCCCGACCCCGAAGCTCATCGGGGCGCCGCACTGCGGACAGGAACCCTGGGCGATGCTCATCGGCGAGCTACCCCTTGATGGCGGACGAGATGATCAACGACAGACCGATGATGACCGAGCCGATCATGATGCCCAGGGCCGTGTTCTGATCCTCCTCGATCTCCTTGCGGAGCGAGAACGGCAGCACCGCCTTGATGATGAGGAAGCTGATCCCGAAGAGGATCAACCCGATGAACGAGAACACCACGCTGGAGATGATCTGCTTGACGAGATCGCCAGGCATCGCTTCGCCTTCCTCCCTGGGGGCCAGGGTGTCGCGCGTCCCGTGTCGCCTTGACCCGGACGCCCTGCTCTTCGCGTACCCCAAGCCTCCACGGGCGGCAATCCTGCTCGATCAAGGCGGACTTTTCCACGTTCCACGGAAGCTTGGACCGGCCCGACGCTGTGCGCAAAACAAACTCCCCCGGTGACACCTTGGCGAACGATTCGGTCGTGGTAGCTTGGGAGACCCCGCGGCGCATGGTGCCTTCCCTCTACGCGGCGGGCTCCCTTTCCCTTCCAAGAGCAGGCGGTGTTTTTGATGCGACGCGACAAGTTGTGGGCTGCGATGATCCTGTGCGCAGCCGTCGGGGGGCTCGCCCTCCCCGGGTGCGGAGATGACGACAACAGCAACCAGGCGGCTCAGCCCGCCGCCGGGGGGACCGGAGGGAGCGGCGGGAGCGGCGGGAGCGGCGGGGAAGCCGGTTCTGCGGGCTCCGCAGGTGAGCAGCAGGGAGGGGCCGGCGGCGAGGCCCCCAAGCCGAAGCCCGTGGTTGACCTGCGGGCTGACAACAACCGCGACGGCGTGGTCAAGCTCGACGACGACGCGGACGACAAGGACGAGGACTCCTGGGACAAGACCCACGGGGCCATCCTCTTGGCCAACATCGACGACGACCAGAAGAAGTGCGACGCCAAGGCCGGCGACGTCGACCTGCCCAAGTGCCACGACGCCGCCGACGACGTGATCAACGGCCCGGACGACCTCCTCGACCTGGCCCGGCTCCGGACGGCGCCGTGGGCCGAGGCTCCCGACGGGGCGGTGGGGCGCCTCTCCGTCGACGAGAAATCCTCCGGCTTCGTCCGCCTCTTCAAGAACGACGGCTCCGGGAACTTCACCGTCTTCAACCCCGCCGCCGACACCCTCTCTGCCGCCGAGGTCCGCGCCGGTGTCGAGCTGGCCATCGAGGCCACCGACATCGTCCGCGATCTCGCGGTCTGGGACGGCTTCGTCGACCTCACCTTCACCATCACCGAGGGCGACCAGCCCATCGAGGATGCCTCCCCGGACAAGGTCCGCATGCGGGTCGCCCCGGTGTTGACCCACCACCACCTCCAGCCTGCCGAGCAGGTCTACGTCGCCAACATCTCCCTCGACCCTGGATCCGCCGCCATGCGCGCCGACCTCAAGGCGGCCAGCTCCGCCTCCAAGGTTCCCCAGGGCGTCCTCGAGCTGAAGAATTCCAACGTCTACAGCGACCAGTGGACCCAGGATTACTTCGAGACCGGCTACATGGTCATGCCTGCCCCCGAGGGGCCTCACCTCGTCCGCGTCGCCTACCGCTCCGCCAACGTGCAGAGCCCCAACAGCCTGAAGAACCCGCTCCGCCCCGCGGGCCGCGTCGTCTTCAACACCCTGCGCGGCAAGGACTTCGCCGCCGTCCAGGAGTTCGACCTCAAGCACCCCGGCCAGATGGACTCCCTCGACTCCTTCGGGAACACGGAGACCATCCCTCCCTACACCCTCGGCGACAAGAGCTACCCCCTCGGCCGCCTCTTCCGCGGCAGTATTCCCTCCTTCTACCCGGACAAGAAGTTCGCCAGGATGATGGAGGCCCAGAGGGTCCAGCCTCCCGTCTACGTCGACACCTCCTGGCTCCTCGTCGGCCACGTCGACGAGACCATCTCCTTCGTCAAGGCCAACACGCCCCGCGGCTGGGCCATGGTCATCAACGACCCCGCCATGGCCAAGAAGATGCTCGAGGACCAGGTCGCCAAGGGCAACGGCGACGTCACCATGTTCGTCGGTAAGCAGTGGATCAACTTCAGCGGTAACGGCGAGATCCCTGCCGAGATCTCCATCGCCGACGTCCTCGCCGACAAGGACATCATGGCCGAGAGCGCCGCCTCCGGCGCCGAGGTCGACAACCAGGTCGCCATCCTCAAGAAGGAGACCGGCATCACCGACGACGAGATCATCCGCCTGCCTTACCTCCACGAGAACGTCAGCGGCTATTCCCTTGCCTACCAGGTCGGCACCGTCAACGGGATCTACCTCTCCGACACCGACTTCGGCGCCCCCAAGCCCCACGGACCCGTCATCGACGGCAAGGACATCTTCGAGGTCCAGATGACCGAGGCCTTCGCCAAGATCGGCATCACCGTCCACTACATCGAGGACTGGGACCTCTACCACCGCCTCTCCGGCGAGGTCCACTGCGGTTCCAACACCATCCGCAAGGTCTCGCCCGACGAGAAGTGGTGGGAGAGCGGTTACTTAGAGCCCAAGGAGCAGACCCATGCGTACCACCTTCAAGACCTTCCTCTTCGCCGCCGCCCTCCTGGGCCTCTCCGCCCACGACGCCCGCGCCAACGGCGCCGTCATCCACGCGAGCAAGCTCCCCGCCGCCGCGCGTACCAGCCTCGCCGCCGACGTCGCCAAGGCCCGAAAGGCCAGCCCCGAGACCTTCCGCGCCGTCGAGCAGATCGCCGACCGCCTCGCGGACCTCGACGCCAGCCGCCGTGGCCGCTACGCCCCCATCACCCCCCTCCTCAAGCGCCTCGGCCCCAAGGCCCTCCTGCCCATGCTCGAGCGCGCCGCCCTCCAGTCTCCTCCGCGCGGTGACCTCACCGACACCGCCTGGCGGGGCTGGCGCATCGCCCTCATCGAGGCGTCCAGCATGATCCGCGACGCCCGCTCCCTCCCCCTCTACCTCGCGGTCCTCGACTCCGACGAGGTGGACTTCGACGTGCTCCGGGTCACCTCCGAGGCCATCGGGCGTGTCGGCGATGACGCCGCCCTCCAGAAGCTCATCGCGCTCGCCAAGCAGCCCGGACCCCGCCAGCGGCCCCTCCTCGCCGGCCTCGGCGAGGCCCGCCGCCTCTCCGCCGCCCAGGCCCTCGCCGACGCCTCCCGCGGGGCCTTCGGCGCCCTCGACGACGAGACCGCTCGCTTCGTCGCCAAGGCCCTCGGGGAGGTCGGCTCCGCGTGGGTATGGAAGATGCCTACGCCCCACAAGAACGAGGAGGCTGCCGTCCGCGCCCTCGCCGCCAGGGCGCTCGTCGACCTCTTCGTCGCCCGCCCCGGTGAGCCCCGTAGCAGCGCCACCGCCGCCCTCCTCATGGTCGACGACCCGAGCACCCCCAAGCTGATCGAGCAGGCGCGCCAGGGAGCCTCCCCGCAGCTCCAGCAGGCCCTCGACGAGCTGGCCCAGCGCTTCGCCAGGAACCCGCTGCGTTTACGCCGGCGCGAGGGCGTGCAGGGGGCCAGAGGCTCCCGGTGAACACAGCGGAGGAGAGCACGCCACCGCCCGGACTTCGAGGGGAGCTTCAGGTCTCAGGAGCGGCGAGGACGCCGAAGTTTGGGAGGGCTCAGCAGCGCCGCTACCGACTCCGCCGTGAGTGCCCCCCGGAGCCAGGTGTCGAGCTGCGCCAGCTCAACACAACTGCGGATCTGTTCCGCCTGGGCCTTGGTCACCCGCAGCCCTCGGCTCTCCAGCAGCACGAGCAGCGCCTCGGCCTTGCCTTCTCGCAGCCCTTCGGCCTTGCCCTCGGCCTTGCCCTCGGCCTTGCCCTCGGCCTTGCCCTCGGCCTTGAGTTTCTTTTCGAGACGAGCATAAACCTGCTGCAAGTGGGGGTTCATGGCATCCGGATCCGGGTCGTGAGGAGAGGGATGGGGGAGGCTCTTTTGCCAGGCCACCAGGAGAGCCAGCGTAGCATCCACCAGCTCATCTTGCCCGGAGTGCGCTTCGAGCTCCTCGATGGCCTCTTGTTGCACACGATCTCGCCCCAGCAGGCGCAGCCACAGGGTACCCGGCTCGACGGGCAGCTCGTCGAGCGCCACGACCACCGTGCGTTCGGGCTGCGGTAGCGACCAGACCCCCGAGGGAAAGCCCGCTACCGCCCGCATGGCAAAGCGTTTGCGCTGTGCCGGGGGCAGGTGAGGTGTCAGCACGCAGAGCGAGGCGAGTTCCACGCTGGAGGGTGGCTCCTTGCGGCGGCGGGCCGCGCGGAAGAGCCCCTCGTTGAAGAGGACGAGCTTGGCCCCCGCGACGGTCAGTTCGCGGTCGGTGGCCGGGTTACGGAAGCTCTCGAACAGGAGGCGAGGCCGGAGGAGGCGACCGAGGAGGCCGAGTTTTTGCGGTAAGCGGGGAGGAGGCGGGTCTGCTCGAAGCAGACATCAACAAAGAGGACCTCGCCAGCGATGGGGTGGTTGAGGCGGACGATACCAAGGCGTTCGAGCCAGTGGAGGAGGGACTCCTTGTCGAGGCGGTCGTGGCGCGTTCGGCTCACGACCGCCACGGTAGCATGGCCACCGCGGTGGTGAACTCCGGGGGGGCTCAGAGGTCGAGGGCGTCCAGGTCGGTTTTTCGGGCCTGTTCCATGATGAACTTGAAGCGGGCCTGGGCGTCCTTGCCCATCAGCTCGGTGAGCACCTGGTCGGTGGCCTCCTCGTCGTCGATGAGCACCTGGAGGGAGCGGCGGCGCTTGATGTCGAGGGTGGTCGCCTTGAGGTCCGCGGCGGGCATCTCGCCCAGGCCCTTGAAGCGGCTGATCTGGGGCTTCACGTTTTTCGGCAGGCGGGCGAGGGTGCGGTCACGCTCCTTGTCGTCGAGGGCCCAGTGGGTCTCCTTGCCGGCGTCGATGCGGTAGAGGGGAGGCATGGCCAGGTAGATGTGGCCATTGCGCAGGAGCTGGGGGAGCTGCCGGTAAAAGAACGTCAGCAGCAGGGTGGTGATGTGATGGCCATCGCTGTCCGCATCCATCAGGAGGAAGATCTTGTGGTAGCGGAGCTTCTTCAGGTCGAAGTCCTTCCCCATGCCGCAGCCGAGGGCCTGGACGATATCCTGGAGCTCGCGGTTGTTCATCACCTTGGCGTCGGAGGCCTGGAGCGCGTTGAGCACCTTGCCCCGGAGCGGGAGGATCGCCTGGGTGGTGCGGTCGCGCCCCTGCTTGGCGGAGCCTCCGGCGCTGTCGCCCTCGACGAGGAACAGCTCGCTCTCCTCCGGGTCGGTGGAGGAGCAGTCGGCGAGCTTCCCGGGGAGGTTGAGGCGGTGGCTGACGGCGCTCTTGCGGGATACGCTCTGGGTGGCCTCGCGGCGGGCCTCGCGGGCACGGGCGGCGAGCACGGCGCGGTTGACGATCTGCTCGGCCATGGAGCCGTTCTCGATGAGCCACTGCTCCAGGGCCGGTCGCAGCAGCGAGTCGGTGAGGCCGGCGACGTCGCTGTTGTTGAGGCGGTTCTTGGTCTGCCCCTGGAACTGCGGGTCGGGGACGTAGACCGAGAGAAGGGCGACCAGGCCCTCGCGGATGTCCTCGGCGGTGAGGGTGACGCCCTTGATGGCGATCTTCTTGGTCTCGATGAAGGAGCGGACGGCCTTGACGACGGCGGAGCTGAGTCCATTCTCGTGGGTGCCGCCGTCGGGGGTGGGGATGCCGTTGGCGTAGGATCGGATGGCCTCGTCGGTGCTCTCGGTCCACTGGAGGGCGACCTCGACCTTGAAGGGTTTGTCGCCGGTAGACTCCCGAAGGACGTAGAAGGCATTGCTGTGGACCGTGGGAGAGCCGCGGCGGGTGATCAACACGGGGAGGTAGTCGGCGATGCCGTTGGGGTGGAGGAAGGTCACCTTCTCTCCGGTCGCGGCGTCGACGAAGACGACCTCCAGGCCCGCGTGGAGGTACGCCTTGGCCTCCAGGCGCTCGCGGACGAGGTTGCCGTCGAAGCGGGCGTCCTTGCCGAAGATCTGGGCGTCGGGGCGGAAGTGGATGGATGTACCCCGCTTCTTGCCCTTGAACGGCGCCTTCTTCAGCGGCCCCGTGGGGACGCCGCGGGCGTAGCTCTGGGTGTGCTCGTGGCCGTCGCGCCAGACGAAGGCGTCCATCTTCTCGGAGAGCGCGTTGGTGACGCTGGCGCCGACGCCGTGGAGCCCGCCGGCGACCTTGTAGTTGGCCCCGGAGAACTTGCCGCTGGAGTTGAGGGAGCAGAGCACCAGCTCGATGGCAGGCTTCTTGAACTTGGGGTGGATGTCGACGGGGATGCCGCGACCGTCGTCGACCACGGTGGCCCCCTTGTGGTCGGCGTCGAGGGTGACCTCGATGCGACGGGCGTGGCCGTTGATGGCCTCGTCGATGGAGTTGTCGACGATCTCCCACAGGAGGTGGTGGTAGCCGTGCCGGTCGGTGCCGCCGATGTACATCGCCGGCCGGAGCCGTACGTGCTCGACGCCTTCGAGGACCTGGATGTCTTGCCCGGTGTAGTTGCTGGCCATGGCGCCGTTGCTCGCTTCAGTTGGGGTTCAAGGAGGGGGTGACGGGGGGCGGCGGGATGATCCGGGAGAAGCGCTCCCGCTTGACCAGCGCGTGGCCCCCGCGGCCCCGCTCACCCTCGACCTGGGACCAGGCGACCTCCAGGGTCTTCCCCTTCTCGGTCTCGATCTGCACCGTGTCCTTCTTCTGGAGGACGATCTGGGCCCCGACGACCCGCTCCCCCTCCGACAGCCGCAGCAGCGCTGACCCCTTGCCCGCGGCGCTCAGCACCGGGATCTCCTTCACGCTCACCCCCAGCGCCACGCCGTCGCTGGCAGCGGCGATCACCCCGTCCCGGTCCCCCACCGCCGCCACCAGCACCACCTCGTCGCCCTCGTTGAGCCGCGCGTAGCGCCGCCCGGTCTTGTTGGAGGGCTCCCGGTGCGCCGCCAGCGGGAACCGGAAGGACAGACCGCCCCGGGTCACCGCCAGCGCGTAGGGGGGCTGAGGCTCTCCCTTCTCGTCCGGGTCGGAGAGGGAGAGCACCCGCGGATCGAAGGACATGGCTGCGATGATGCGCTCGCCGTCGTCCAGCTTGAAGAACTTCTGCACCGGCTCGCCGTGGCCGGTGGTGGGCGGCACGTCGTGGATGCGCATCACGTAGCAGGCGCCGAAGTTGGAGAAGAACGCGACCCCGTGTTTGGTGGATCCGGCGACCGCGACCAGCGGGCTGTCTCCCTCCCGGAGCCGGGTGGTCGATAGATCCTTCAGCTCGCGGACCCGCTTGATCCAGCCTTGCACCGACAGGATGACGTTGGCGTCCTCGGCGACGATGAAATCCTCGGCGGTGTACTCCGGCTCGTCGGTGCTGCCCACGATCTTCGTGCGCCGCTTCTCGCCGTACTTCGCCTTGATCTCCATCAACTCGCCCTTGATCAGCTCCCAGCGCTTGTCCTCGCTCTTGAGCAGCGCCTCGATGCGCCTGGCCTCGGCGCGCCGCTGGTCCAGCTCGCTACGGATGTCCTGGATCTCCAGGTGCGATAGCCGGAAGAGCTGCATCTCCAGCACCGCGTTGGCCTGGAGCTCGCTCAGCCCGAAGCGCTCCATCAGCTTGCCCCGGGCGTCCGCCTTGTTCTGGCTCTTGCGGATCAGCTTCAGGGCCTCGTCCACCCCGTCGAAGATTTTGTCGAACCCTTCGAGCAGGTGGATACGCCGGCGCAGCTCGTCCAGGTCGTGGACCAGGCGGCGGCGCACGGTCTCCATGCGGAAGTCGAGGAAGTGCTGGATCATCTTCTGGAGCCCCAGCCGCTCCGGCACCGGCGGGGCGTCCTCGGCCCCCTCGATCACCAGCCCCGCGCCCTGCACCGCCGGGGCCGCCGCGGGCACCAGGCAGGTCATGTTGATCGCCACCGAGGTCTGGAGCGGCGTGTGCTTGTAGAGGTACGCCATCACCAGCTGCGGGTCAGAGCCCTTCTTCAGCTCGATGACGATCCGCACGTCGGTGGTGGACTCGTCCCGCACGTCGACCATCGCCGGCAGCTTCTTGTTGACGATGACGTCGGCCACCTTCTCGACCACATCCTTGCGGGCGACCCCGTAGGGCACCGACGTCAGGATCAGGTCGATGGCCCCGCCCTTCTTCTCCTCCACCCGGTAGTCGCCCCGGAGCCGCAGCGTCCCGGAGCCCGCCTCGTACACCGCCGCCAGGTCCTCCCGGGTCGCCTGGAGCGTCGCCCCTGTGGGGAAATCTGGCCCCTTGATGTGCCGGAGCAGCGCCTTGATCGGCAGCGGGTTCTCCCGCCCCGCGTCGATCTGCGCGACGCAGGCCTCGATCACCTCCCCCAGGTTGTGCGGCGGGATGCTGGTCGCCATGCCCACCGCGATCCCCTGCGCCCCGTTCACCAGCAGGTTCGGGAACCTCGCCGGCAGCACCGCCGGCTCCTTCCTCGTCCCGTCGTAGCTGGGGCGCCACGACACCGTCTGCTTGCCCAGCTCCTCCAGCAGCTCCAGCGCCACCGGCTTGAGCTTGGCCTCGGTGTAGCGGTACGCCGCCGCCGCGTCGTCGTCCGGTGACCCGAAATTCCCCTGCCCGTCCACCAGCGTCGTCCGCATCACCCACGGCTGCGCCATCCGCACCATCGCGTCGTAGATCGCCATGTCCCCGTGGGGGTGGTAATTCCCCATCACGTCCCCCACGATCTTCGCGCTCTTGCGGTACTTCGCGTCCGGCGTCAGCCCCAGATCGTGCTTCATCGTGAACAAGATCCGCCGCTGCACGGGCTTCAACCCGTCCCTCACGTCCGGCAGCGCCCGGGACGTGACCACCGACAGCGCGTAGTTGGCGTAGCGAACCCGGGCCTCTTGCGAGAGGTACGTGACCGATGAACTCATGGTGTCTTGATGCCTCGCCTCGGATGAAACTGCTAGCCTGTTCAGGGGTAGTCGCCCCCGAAACCCCCGTCAAATCTTTCGCGGACAGGCAATGTCCGTGCGACCTTGGGCGGTGATGCCGCCGGAGCATGCTGACACCGACCCACCGGGAGCGGGGCCAACCGAGAGGGGAGGGGGCTGGCTGTTCCTGGCGGCGGTGGCGGCGGCCTGCGCGGCGGCGGCACCGTCGCTGCGGGGGGCGTTTCTGTGGGACGACGACGCGAACGTGACGGAGAACCCGCTGCTCAGGACCGCGGAGGGGCTCGTCCACATCTGGAAGACTCCCGGGGCGACGCAGCAGTATTACCCGCTGACCCACACGTCGTTCTGGGTCGACTACCAGATCCACGGGCTGTCCCCGCTGGGCTACCGGGTGGAGAACCTGGCGCTCCACCTGCTGACGGCGCTGCTGCTGGCGCTGGCGGCGCGGCGGCTGGTGCCCGGGCCGGGGTGGCTGGCCGGGGCCCTCTTCGCGGTCCACCCCCTCAACGTCGAGTCGGTGGCGTGGATCACCGAGCGGAAGAACGTGCTGGCGGCCCCGCTCCTGCTCGGCTCCTTCCTGGCGCTCCACGGGGCGTTCTCCGCCTTCGAGGCGGGCAAGGGTCGCCGCGGCGCGGGGCTCGCCGCGGGCTGCTGGGTCCTCTTTTCCCTGGCGATGCTCGCCAAGAGCGCGGTGGCGCCCGGGGCCCTGCTGATGCCGCTGCTGCTGCTGCCGGTGTTCTGGCGGTGGAGGGGCCGCCTGGCGCTGGCCGGCGCCGCGTTGACAGCCGTCGCTCTCCCGGTCGGGTTGGTCACGGCGCGCATCGAGGGGCTCCACCGGATGCAGCACCCGGGGGATTTTGGCGCGCCGCTCCTGGCCCGGCTGGAGCAGGCGGGGCAGGCGGTGGCTTTCTACGCTTCCCGGGCCGTCTTCCCCGCGGACCTCGCCTTCTTCTACCCGACGCCGCTGCTCTCCTCGCCCTGGCCACCCGGGCTCCTGCTTGCGGCGCTGGTGGCGGGCGGCGTGGCGGCGCTGGGCTGGCTGGCCTGGCGCGGTCGCCCCTGGCCGCTGCTGCTGACGCTGGCGATCCTCGGGCTGCTGTTCCCGGCGCTGGGCCTGGTGGAGATCTACTTCTTTCGCTACGCACCGGCGCAGAACCACTTCGCGTACCTCGCCTTGCTGCCCGGGTGCGTCGCGCTGGCGGTCGGGCTCTCCTGGTCTCTGGGCCTCGCGCACCGGCCCCGGGTGAAGGAGGCCGCGCTGGCGGTCCTGCTGGGCGCGCTCTCCCTCGTCTCCCGGAAGGAAGCGGCGAAATTTACCTCCACCGAGGCGCTCTTCCGCGCCAGCCTCGAGGTGTACCCGGAGCCCTGGCCCGCCCACCAGGCCCTCGGGCTCGCGGCGCTGGCGGCGGGTCGATCCGGGGAGGCCCTGGTCCACTTCCGGGCCGCGCTCCGGGTGCGCCCCCGGGACCCGGAGATCCTGTCCAACCTGGGCGCCTCGCTCTCCCTGGTGGGCAGCCACGAGGAGGCCATCGCCGCCCTGCGCCGCGCGACGGAGCTGGACCCGACCCCCGTGGAGCCCTGGATCAACCTCGCCGAAGGGCTCCGGGCCGCGGGGCGGCCGGGGCCCGCCGCGGAGGCCTACCGGGAGGCC
>CAZSDX010000121.1:0-14848 GCA_964605685.1 uncultured Polyangiaceae bacterium | reverse complement strand
GGGAACGGCGGCGCAAGCGGCTCCGGAGTGGCCGGGTCCGGGACCGCCGGAACCGACCCGGGGACCGCCGGAACCGGGACCGCCGGAACCGACACACAAGGGCAAGGCGGCAGCGATCCTCAGGGGCAAGGGGGGCAGGAAAACCCCGGTGGGAGCCCCGGGCAAGGGCAGAGCGGCTCGGGGGGGCAAGGCTTCGCGCCGAGTTCTGGCGACGCCGTGGGCTCCGACGGGGGCTGCGGGTGCCGGGCCTCGCCCGCGCCGATGAGCGGTGCTGCCGGGATGCTGCCGCTGCTGCTCGGGTTGTTGCTCCGTCGTCGCCGTCGCTGAGGGGCGCCTGTCCGGTGGAGTGGGGTTCACCCCGGCGCCGGGACGGGATGCGCCGGCCCTGCCCCGCGGGGGTAAGCGCAGCAAGGCCCGCAGCGCCGGGTCGAGCTGCTCCTCCCCGGGGGCGCCGTCGAGCAGCGGCTCCATCGGCGCGGAGGAGAGCGTGTGCCAGTAGAGTACGCCACCGCCGCGGGCGCGCTCCAGGGCCACCGCGAAGCTCTTGGCCGTGTAGGTCGGATCGAGGAGCAGGCCCCGCGCCGCGGCGAAGCGGGTGGCCTCCTCGCCCCGGAGGGTGGGGTATCCGTAACCCTCCCCCACCGCGGAGCCGTCGAGGACGAGGCGATCCAGGGTGTTCCGGAGGGACACCCCCAGCCGCCAGGCGGTCCGGGAGGCGAGGGCGAGGACGCTGGCGAAGGGGATCGCCACAGGGCGAGCCACGGCGACGCAGACGACGCGGGTGGGGAGCCCCTCGCGGGCCAGCCCGACGGCCAGCCCTGCGGCGGTGCCTCCGGAGCCGGTGGCCACCACGATTTCCCGGGGGGCGGGCAGTTTCCCCCGGTCGACCGAGGCGCGCAGCTCGGCGGCGGCCTCGACGAAGGCGAGCGCGCCGGTGACGCTGGATCCACCCACCGGGATCACCCGGGCCCCCCGGAACGCCGCCAGCGCCCGGGGGAGCTGCCGGGGGCTGCCCAGGGGGATCGCCTCGACGCCCTGACCCACGGAGGCGCGGAGCACGGAGAGCGCATGCCCGGTGCGAGGCTGGGGGAAGAGGAGCGCCCGCACCCGGAAGCCGGCGAGGCGCCCGAAGAGGGCGGTGGCCAGCACGTGGTGGCTCCCGGCGGCGCCGAAGGTCAGCAGGCAGGAGGCCCCCTGACGCCGGGCCTCTTCCAGGATTTTTTGCAGCTTCCTCGGCTTGTTCCCGCCCATGCGGGGGTGGACGAGGTCATCGCGCTTCACCCAGAGCCCGAGGGGGTCGATGCGCTGGACGGGGGTAGGGCTCAGCTCGATCATGGCGACTCGCGGGGGGCGAAACAAAGACGAAACACAGGCGTGCTAAGGGGCAGGGCGGCGGTGGAACCCTCCGTCGCCCCCACAAGCCATGAAGAAGATCGAGGCCATCATCAAGCCCTTCAAGCTCGACGAGGTGAAGGACGCGCTTACCGAGGTCGGGGTCCAGGGGATGACCGTCACCGAGGTGAAAGGGTTTGGCCGGACCGGTGGGAAGAAGGAGGTGTACCGGGGGTCGGCGTACGTCGTGGATTTCGTGCCGAAGATCAAGGTGGAGGTGGTGGTGCCGGAGCCGCTGGTGCCGTCGGTGCTGGACGCGATCGAGCGGGCGGCACGCACGGGGCGCATCGGGGACGGCAAGATCTTCGTGTCGCCGGTGGACGAGGTCATCCGGATCCGGACCGGCGAGCGGAACGAAGAGGCGCTCTGATCCGGGGGAGGGGGTTAGCCCGGGGCCGTGGCTGGTGTATCTTCCGGGGGATGGCTTCCCCGGATGATCCACGAGCGCCGCCCGAGGGCACGATCCTCGATCACAAGTACCGGCTGGTGCGCTTCCTGGCCGAGGGGGGCATGGGGGCGGTGTACGAGGCGGAGGGGCCCGGGGGGGAGCGGCTGGCGGTCAAGGTGATGCTCGACACGTCGAAGACGGCGAGGGAGAGCGGCGCCTGGGCGCGGTTTTTGAGGGAAGCGCAGGTATCGTCGTCCCTTTCGAGTCCGCACATCGTGCAGGTGCTCGGCGGGGGGCTCGACGCGGACCTGGGCACCGCGTACCTGGCGATGGAGTTCCTCGCGGGGGAGGATCTGGAGACGCTGCTGAGCCGCGTGGGGCCGCTGCACCCGCAGGTGGCGGTGCGGCTGATCCTGCAGGCGGGACGGGGCTTGCAGGTGGCGCACAAGGCGGGGATCGTCCACCGGGATCTCAAGCCCGCCAACCTGTTCCTGGTGAACCGCGCGGGGGAGATCACCGTGAAGGTGTGCGATTTTGGCATCGCCAAGATCCACCCGAACCACGACCAGCAGCACCTGACCGGGACAGGACATGTGCTGGGGTCGCCGCTCTACATGGCCCCGGAGCAGGTGCTCAGCTCCCGGCGCGTCGACGCCCGGGCCGACCTGTGGGCCCTGGCGATGACGCTCTACCATGCGCTGGCCGGGGAGCCCCCGCTGGAGCGCCACGCCACGTTCACCGAGCTGGTGCTGGCGCTGACGATGCAGCCGATCCCGCCGCTCCAGGAGTCGGCCCCGTGGGTGACGCCGGGGTTGGCGGCGGTGGTCCACGGGGCGCTGCTCCGGGATACAGAGACGCGGTGCCCCACCATCGACGAGTTCCTCCGGGCGCTGGCGCCCCACGCGGGCGGGAGCGACGACGTGACCGCGGGGATGCTGGTCGGCCTCCCCGAGGAGCAGCGGCGGCAGGTGCAGCCCCTGCTGTTGACGCCAGGCAACTGGCAGGAGGCGCTCGCCCACAACCGGGAGGCGGACCCGCTGCTGGGGAAGACCCTGGCGGGGAAGTACGAGCTGGTGAAGATCCTGGGCGAGGGCGGCATGGGAGCGGTCTACGAGGCCCGCACGCCGCAGGGAGAGTCCTTCGCCTGCAAGGTAATTCGACCGGATCTGGTGGGGTCGAGCCCCGACGCCATGCGGAGGTTGATGCGAGAGGCGCGCACGTCGATGCGTCTGGTCAGCCCCAACGTGGTGCGGGTCATCGAGGTCGACAACGACATGGGGCTGGGGCTCCCCTTCATCCTGATGGAGCTACTCCGGGGCTTCGACCTGTCGACGCTGGTGGCCAGCCAGGGGCCGCTCGCCCCGCCCGCCGCCTGCCGCCTCTTCGTCGACGCCTGCCGTGGCCTCGCGGTGGCCCACCGGGAGGGGGTGATCCACCGGGACATCAAGCCTGCCAACCTCTTCCTCCACCAGACGGGGGGGCCCACCGAGCCGCTGGTGGTCAAGGTCTGCGACTTCGGGATCGCCAAGCAGACGGACACCGAGGCCTACGGCAACACCAGCACCGAGCTGACCCGGACCGGCGGCCTCCTGGGGTCGCCGCTCTACATGTCGCCGGAGCAGGCGCGCAACGCCAAGACCGTCGACCACCGCACCGACATCTGGTCCCTCTGCCTCTCGCTCTACGAGGCGCTGACCGGACAGAAGGCCTGGCAGGGATTCAACTCGCCGGGCGAGCTGGTGCTGGCCATCTGTACCCAGGAGATCCGCCCCATCCAGGACGTCGCCCCCTGGATCTCCCCCGGCCTCGCGGACATCGTTCACCGCGGGATGCACCGGGATCCGGCCCAGCGCCACCCCACCATCGAGGCGCTGGCCCAGGCGCTGGAGCCTCACGCCTCCGCGTGCCCCGTGCTCACCCTCGAGGCCCTGGCGCTATCCGATCACCAGAAGGAGATCATCGCCGAGCGTAGCCCTCACTCCCGCCGCTCCTCCATCCCCGGCGCCACCGCCGACAGCACCCGCGACGTTCTCCCCCCCTCGCTCCCCTCCAGGCCCTCTCCGGCGCCGAGGATCGCCGCCGTGGGGGCCGTCGTCGCCGCCATCCTGGGCGCCGCCTGGATGCTCCGGAGCCCGCAGCCCCAAGAGACCCTCGCCGCCGCGCAGCCCCTCCCGGCCTCCGCCGACAGGGCTCCGACCGCCACGGCCCCCACGGTGATCCCGGTCACCGACCTGGTGGTCCGCCTGCCGGTCTCTCCGCCGCAGGCCGTGGTCACTGTCCAAGGGAAGCCCCTGAGCCTCCGCGACGGCGCCGTCGAGCTAACCGGCAAGCCCGGCGACAGCTTCCAGGTCGTGATCGAGGTCGAGGGCCAGCGGCGCGAGATCCCGGTGATCCTCACCAGCGACGGCAAGGCCATGCCGCCCTCCCTCGAAGGCCCCTCCAAACCCGCCAAGACCGCCGCCAAGACCGTCGCGACGCCGCCCGCCACCGCCACGGGCGGCGCCAAGGCCGCCGCGACCAAGGCGGACCCTCCCCCCGGCAACCCTGGCGGCCTCGGTCAGCAGAAGGACTGGCGCTGAGCGATCACGCCCAGCGAATCTCCAGCGTCCCTTCCTCGATCGAGTCGAGGTGCACCAGCACCTCACCCTCCACCCCGCAGGTCCTCATCGCCCCCTCGATGATCCCGACCTGGTAGGTCTCCAGGAAGATGGGGCGTCTCCGGTAGTGGTACCGCGCGCACCGGGGACCGACGCGCTCGACCTGCAACGATCCGAAGTTGAGCGACACCTCGTAGCCCCTCGCCCCCATCTGCACCACGCGCTCGAAATCGCGGCCGAAGATCCCGAAGACGACCTGCCCCACCTGGCTCCCCAGCAGCGCCTCGTAGCCCCCTCGCCCGAGCCTCCGCAGCCCTTCGCCCGGCGATACCCCGGGGAACACAGCCGGGGCCACCTCGACCAGGAGCCGCAAGAAATCCGCGTAAGGGTACTCGAGGAAGGGCGTGTACCGCTGGGCGCCGAGGCCGTGGGTGAGCAGCGGGTGGGTGGGTTTCGTCTTCCTGAGCTGCGCCAGCGGCGCCGCGAAGAACAACCCGCGGCACCGCGCCCCGGGCGGAAGTCTTCTCAGGTGAGCATCCAGATCGACAGGCTGCTCGAAGCGCGGGGGGTGCGGCGTCACTGGACCACAGCATAGCCCACCCGCGGCCGGAGCTCGCCCTGCGCCGGGGCCCTTGCGATCCGGCGGCACCTGGAGCATCCCGTGGGGATGGATTTCACGCCGAACGAAGCCCAGCGGATGGTGCAACAGGTGGCCCGGGACTACGCCGAGCGGCGCTTGCGGCCGGTCGCGGCGCAGCTCGACCGGGAGGGGAAGTTCCCGGCGGAGCAGCTCGGGGAGATGGCCGGGCTGGGGCTGATGGGGGTCAACCTGCCGGAAGAGCTGGGCGGCGCGGAGGCGGGGGTGGTGGCCTACTCGCTGGCGATGATGGAGATCGCCGCCGCCTGCGCGTCCACGGCGGTGACGATGGCGGTGACCAACATGGTCGGGGAGGTGATCGCGGCCTTCGGGACGGAAGCGCAGCGGCGGCGGCACGTCCCGGCGCTGACGTCGGGGCGCTACCCGGCGGGGGCCTTCGCGCTGAGCGAGCCCGGAGCCGGCAGCGATCCCGGCGGGATGCGCACCACCGCCACCCGGGTCGACGGGGGCTACCTCCTCGACGGCCAGAAGCAGTGGATCACCTCCGGGGCCCACGCGGGGGTGTTCGTCGTGTGGGCGCGCACCGGCGGGGCAGGGACCCGCGGGATCTCCTGCTTCCTGGTGGAGCGGGGCGCCGAGGGGATGAAGGCCGGGCGCCCGGAGGACAAGATGGGGCTCCGGGCGTCGAACACGGTCCCGCTCACCTTCGAGCGCTGCTTCGTCCCCGACGACGCGCTGCTGGGCGAGCCCGGCGGGGGCTTCAAGATCGCCATGATGGCCCTCGACGGCGGGCGCATCGGCATCGCCAGCCAGGCCTGCGGCATCGCACAGGCGGCCCTCGACGCCTCCGTCCGCTACGCCCGGGACCGGCGGCAGTTCGACAAACCCATCGCGGAGTTCCAGGCGATCCAGTGGATGCTCGCCGACGGTGCCACCGAGCTGGACGCCGCCCGGCTCCTGACGCTGCGGGCCGCCGCGCTCAAGGAGGCGAGGCAGCCCTTCTCCCGGGAGGCGAGCATGGCCAAGCTCTTCGCCAGCGAGGCCGCCAACCGGATCTGCGACCGGGCGGTGCAGGTCCACGGGGGCTATGGCTACACCCGTGAATTCCCCGTCGAGCGCCACCTCCGCGACGTGCGCGTGACCACCATCTACGAGGGAACCAGCGAGATCCAGCGCACCGTCATCGCCCGCGCCGTGCTCCGGTAAGGGGATCGTCAGGCTCCTGGCGTCCTTGTTCTCCGGATCCTGACGCAGCGCCTCGTCGCGGGCGGCCTTGGCCTTGACCCTGTCGCCTTTCTTCAGGTAAGCGCGGGCCAGCGCGAGGTTGGCCTCCGCGGCGGTGCGCTCCTTGAGGGGCTCGCAGAGCAGGGCGCTCTCGGCCTCGAAGATGGCCCGGTCCGCGTCGCCCGCGCCCAGCAGCGCTTGGGCGTAGAGCGCGTGGGTCTCGGCGCCGTGGATGTCGACGTAGAGGGCGCCCTCGCCGACCTTCTTCGCCTCGTCCCAGAGGCCGCGGGCCACGAGCCTGGCCAGCAGGCGGCGCCAGACGCGGCGGTCGTGCTGGTCGATGGGGGCGAGCTTGCGGAGGATGGCGAGCTCCCGGTCCTCGTCCTTGTCCTTGCGGGCCATGTCGGCCAGCGCCTGGAGCGGCTCGGCCTGGGTCGGGTCGAGGTTGCTGGCGGCCTCGAAGTGCGCCGCGGCGGTCTTGAGATCCTTCCCTCGGCCGGCGATGTCGCCGAGGAGCATGCGGACCGCGTAGCCGTCGTTGCCCTCGGCAACCATCGTCTCCAGCTCCTTCCTCGCCTCGTCGGGCTTCTTGCGCTGGAGGGCGACGCGGGCCCGGAGGTAGCGGGCGTCCGGGTTCTTCGGCTCGACCTTCTGGGCAGCGTCGAGGGCGGCGAAGGCCCCCTTGCCGTCGCCGGAGGCGAGGCGGGCCAGGGCGAGCTGGACCTGGGCGGCGGCGCTCCCGGGCTGGGCCTGAGCCTCCTTCTCCGCGACCTCCAGGGGTTTGGCGCGCAGGTCAGGGAGGTACTGCTTCTTGTAGCGGACGAGGCGCTGATCCAGCCAAGCGCGGAACTGGCGATCGATCTCGTCGCCGGAGACACCGAGGGCAGACCTGAGCACCTCCGGGGTCCGCTTCCCCTCGCCCCAGGCCTTGAGCATGGCCACGAGCTTTGGCATCCCGAACTTCTCCGCGAAGAAGACGACGATCTGGCTGGAGGCGTAGTACGCCGTGGTCATGTCGCGGGCGTCTTCGGCGTGGGTGAAGGCGCGGTTCATCTGCTCGACGGCGGGTACCTTGCCGCGGCGGAGCGCCAGGTAGAGGGCCTGGTCCTCCTCGCGGGACCACTCGGGCCGCCGGAGGATGGTCTCGTACTCGCTCAGCCCCTCGGTGAACCAGCGAGGGACGTGGTTCTTCGACTGCTGGATGGCGAAGACGTGCCCGACCTCGTGCCAGACGACCATGCCCCAGTTGAAGGGCTCGGCCTTGGGGCTGATGGCCGCCAGCGTCTCGCCGAAGCAGACCCCCTGGATGCCGACGTTGGGGAGCCCGGAGGTCCGCACGCTGAAGTGCTCGCGGTTGCCGTACAGCTCGACGCCGATGGGCGTGGTCGGCTCGAAGCCGTAGCGCTTCTTCATGTCGCCCCAGGCGTCGTCGAGGAAGCGCGGGACGTAGCGCTCCAGGACCTTCTTCTCGTTCTTCGGGTAGCGGACCAGGAAGCGCGTCCCCACCTTCTCGCTCTCGTAGTGCTGGGGGATGTCCCGCTCGTAGAGGTTCAGGGTGTTGTAGGCGCGGACGTTGAACTTGTCCTTGCGGAAGCCCAGGTTCAGGCTGGCTACCCCGTCCGCCTCGGCGCCGATACGGATCTGGTTGAGCCCCAGGTTGACCAGGAACGATCCCTCCTGCGGGTCGAGCTTCGACGCCTTCTTCATCATCTCGACGATCTCGGCGTAGCGGTGCTCCCACTCGGCGAACTCGGCGATGATATGGTAGGCGCGGGCGAACTCCGGGTTCTGCTCGAAGGTCGCCTTCAGGGCGGCCTCCATCCCCGGCTTGTCGTCGGCCAGAAACCGGATCGCCGCCTTCATCGCCAGCAGCTCAGGGCTCCTCGGATCGATGGCCAAGCCGGTCGCCAGCGCCCTGTCGGCCTCCTCGATCTCCAGGTCACGGAGCGCTATCCCGGCCCGGAAAAAGCCCGCCTCCGGGCGCATCTTGTCCACCGCCAGGGCCCGCTGGATCTCCCGCTCGGCGCCCTCGAAATCCAGGGTCTGGGCCAGCTTGACCTCCGCCATCCGCAGCCGGGCCTCCGCCAGCTCCGGCGCCGCCTTCAGCGCCGCCCGGACCATCTCCTCCGCGCGGCCGATGTTGTACGCCTCCAGGAAGAGCTGGGCGCGCCACAGGAACAGCTCCGGGCTCTTGTTCCCGGCCCGCTCCGCGTCGTCGAAGGACTCGTTCGCGTCGCGCTTGCTCCGGAGCAGGTGGGTGGCGCGGCCCACCAGGGCCATCCCCTCGGCGTCGCGGGGGGTGATCTTCTTGCTGTTGAAGTCGTTCACCAGGGACATCAGGTAGGGCTCGGCGTCCCGGCTCCGGCCCATGCGTAGCAGGATCTCCCCGGCCACCAGCCGGGCCCTCCGCGCGCTCTCCTCGTCCTTCACGGCGTCGCAGGCCTTGAGCGCCTCCTCCAGCTTGCCCCTCCGCGCCAGCGCCCTGGCCTTGATCGGCGCCGCGGCGATCCTCGACCCCTTGTCGACGCGGGCGGCCTCGTCCGCGGTCTTGATCGCCTCGTCGAGCCGACCCGTCTCAAGCATCACCCGGGCCAGACCCACCAGCGCCGGCCCCTTCTCCTTCGCGTTCTTGGACGCCTTGGTCAGCTCCTCCTCGGCGGAGGCGTACTCGGCGGCCTCCAGGGCGTCGAGGCCCCCCTGGAGCCCGACGCGGGGAGGCGGCTTGGCGGGGCGGTCGCCCGGATCCTCCTTGCCGGGGAAGCCGTCGTCGAGGGAGAGCTCCTCGTGCTCGCCGTCCTCTTCCTGGTCGAGCGGGTGTGACCCACCCGCGGACGAAGCCGAGGTGGACGGGGCCGGCGGGGCGTCGATCTTCGGGCTCTTCGGCGTGCAGCGGGGGGCCAGGAGCAGCAGCGGCAAGAGGAGGGCCAGCGCCCGGGGAGCGGACCTGCGAGGCTCGGACATGGGGCTATCTTGTGCGAGAGGCCGGTTGGCGTCACGCTGGAGGTGGTCAGGGGGCGTCGTCTCTGGACGTCCCGTGGTGGGGGAGAAAAGCCCCTTGTCGACGTCACCCTTCCACGAGTAAAAGGCCGCCCCCTTGACCCGAACCATCGCCCCCGAGACCGTGCCCGACCCGACCCGCGCCCTCGACGCCCTGGATCGCGCCCTCGTCTGCGCTCGCCGGGGCGCCCCGGATCGACCGCTGATCCTGGTGCAGCGCGACGATTTCCTCGTCGCCAACCAGAGCCAGCGGGTCGACCTGCGCGCGCGGCTCGACGCAATCCTGACCGGCGAGGACCCGGAGGCCGGCCTCGACGCGCTGCTCACCTGCGGCGCCCTCGACGCGCTGCTCCCCGAGGTGAAGGCCCTGGTCGGCTTCGGCGACGGCGAGTGGCGCCACAAGGACGTCTGGAAGCACACCAAGCAGGTGGTCCGCCAGGCGGAGAACCGCCTCGAGGTCCGCTGGTCGGCGCTGCTCCACGACATCGGCAAGGTGCGCACCCGCTCCATATCCCCCGAGGGCGAGGTCCACTTCTTCGGCCACGCGGAGGTCGGCGCCCGGATGTTCGACAAGCTCGACCGCCGCACGGGCCTCTTCGTCGACGACGGCCCCCTCCGGGAGACAGTGCGCTTCCTGATCCTGCACCACCTCCGGGCCGCGGCTTACGATCCTTCCTGGACCGACAGCGCCGTCCGCCGCTTCGGCAAGGAGATCGGCCCCCACCTCGACGCCCTCTTCTGCCTGTCCCGCGCCGACATCACCACCAAGCGCCCGGAAAAGAAGCGCAAGGGGCTCCGCCAGCTCGACGAGCTCGCCGAGCGCCTCGCCCTGATCCAGCAGCAGGACGCCACGGTCCCTCCCCTCCCCTCCGGCGTCGGCGACGTCATCATGCGGCGCTTCGGCCTCCCGCCCTCCCGCCTCATCGGCGACATCAAGCGCGCCCTCGAAGGCGAGGTCGACGCCGGCGTCCTCCCGGGCCACCAGCCCGCCGAGTTCTATGTCGATCACATCGCCGCCAACGCCGAGCGCTACGGGCTCAAGGCGAGTTGATGCGGGGGGAGATTCCCGATTTACGCCTTCTGACGCGGTCGGATGTGGCATCATGGCGCGATGAAGCGCCGGTGGCTAGGTGGTTTGTTTGGGTTGCTCGGGCTGCTCGGGGCCCAGCTCGGCGTGGGTTGCGACGACAGCGAGGAGCGGGTGCCCTCGGCCGCGGCGGGGGGGAGCGGCGGGGCAGCGGGGGCGGACCCGAGTGGCATCGACGAGACGGTCACCGACGCTCCGCTCGCCCTCGACTGCGACCCCATCGTGCCGGAGTACTGCGCCTTCCCGTTCCCGAACGACACCTGGCTGGCGGCGGATCCGTCGTCGCCCACCGGCAAGCGGGTGAAGTTCAGCCAGGCGATGCTGCCGAAGACCCGCAAGGGGGTGGCGCCGACCCCGGATCAGTACGCGGACAGCGACGGGTTCTCGCCGGGGGTGGCGCTGCTGGCGCACCTGCCGGGGGCGACGACCAAGGGCCTGCCCACGCCGCTCACCATCGACCGCTCGATCACGGACGAGAGCCCCACGGTGCTGATCGAGGCCGAGTCGGGGCAGCGGGTTCCGCATTTCTCCGAGCTGGATCTGGCGGCCAAGGATCGCGTCGACGAGCAGGCCTTCATGATCCGGCCCGCGGTGCGGCTGAAGGATGCGACCCGCTACATCGTGGCCATCCGGCGGGTGGTGGACGAGAACGATCAGGTGATCGGGGCGAGCCCGGCGTTCCGGGCGCTCCGGGACAAGCTCCCCTCGGAGGACCCGGCGGTGGCGGGGCGTCGGGGGCGCTTCGGCGACATCTTCCGCAGGCTGGAGAAGGCCGGCGTGGCCCGCGCGGACCTCCAGCTCGCCTGGGATTTCACCACCGCCAGCCGGGAGAACAACACCGCCGACCTCCTCGCGATGCGGGACAAAGCCCTGGAGGTCGTCGGCAAGGATGGCCCCGAGTACATCCTCGACAAGGTCGACACGACCTGGAACAACGACACCACGGCGATCCGCATCGACGGCCGGATGAAGGTGCCGCTCTACCTGGACAAGCCGGAGGCAGGCGCGCGCGTCAACCGCGGCCCGGACGGCAAGCCAGCGCAGAACGGCGTGGCCGAGTACCCCTTCGTGGCGACCATCCCCAAGAGCGCCGAGACCGGCGAGCCCGCGGCGGTGCTCTGGTACGGCCACGGCCAGCTGGGTTCCCGCACCGAGTCCCTCTCCTTCCGGGACCTGGGCAACGAGGGGCGCTTCGCCATCGTCTCCTCCAACTGGTCCGGCTTCGCCGAGGACGACCTCGACCACATCATCGAGATCATCACCAGCGGCAACATCGGCCAGTTTCGCACCGTCGCCGACCGGATGCAGCAAGGTATCCTCAACGCCCTGCTGCTGACCCGCATGGCCACCGGGCGCCTGGCGGACGCCCCGGAGGTGGTCCTCGGAGGCCGCAGCGCCATCCGCAAGGAGGAGCCTTACTACTTCGGCGGCAGCCAGGGAGGCATCCTCGGGGCGACCTACATGGCGGTCTCCACGGACGTGAAGCGGGGCATCCTCGCGGTGCCGGGGCAGTCGTACAACCTGCTGCTCCAGCGCAGCAAGAACTTCGACCCCTTCTTCACCCTGATGAAGCCCTCCTACGACTCGATGCTCGACATCCAGATGGTGCTCTCCCTCATCCAGATGCACTGGGACAAGGCCGAGCCGACAGGCTACTCGTCCTACATCCGAAAGGACATGCTCCCCGGGACGCCGGCCCACGAGGTGATGCTCCTGGTCTCCATCGGCGATCACCAGGTCACCACCCTCGGGGCCCACGTCATGGCCCGCGCCATCGGCGTCAAGAACCTAAAGCCGGTCAATCGATCCCTCTTCGGCATCGAGGAGGCGGACGGCCCCTTCGAGGGCTCCGCCATGATCGAGTTCGACTTCGGCCTGCCCCCCGAGCCCCTCGGCAACGAGCCCATGCGCCTCGGGAAAGACCCCCACGGGAGCATCCGCCAGGTCCCCGCCGCGCTGGTGATGATCAACCAGTTTCTCCGCCAGGGGAAGATCCAGAACCTCTGTACAGGGAGCTGCAACCCGGACTGACCGCTCCACCCCCCGCGAAATCGGGCGGAGCCTGTCCGGTTGCGGGTGCCTGCCCCTCGCGCCTGGCTACACTCAAGGCTCATGGCGAAGTCCAGGTCCGGCGAGGGAGCAGGGGTGCTCGTGTCGATCCTGCTGCTGCTGTTCAAGGCGACCCTGATCTTCCTGCTGGTCGCGACCCCCCTCCTCGGCGGCTGGGTCGCCTCGTCGCTGGCAGCCTACAACCGATCCTCCCTCCAGCTCACCCTCCTCTTCGGCCTGCTCCTCTTCCCCCTCGGGCCCGCCCTCTGGGAGCTGTGGGCCGCCTTCCGCCGTCGCTCCGCCGAGGCCCGCTCGCGAGCCCGCGGCGTCGCCCCGTCGGCCCCGATCCTCCACGCCTTTGATCGCTTCATCCTGCGCTCGCTGCTCCTCAACGGGGTGTTCCTCGGCCTCCTGCTCTGGAGCCGCCCGGAGCTTGCCTTCGTCGCCCTCTCCACCCGCGGCGACTGGATGCTCGACGGTCGCTCCGACCCCCAGGCGGAGTCGGCCCGTCGCCTCCTCTTCTCCGCCGCCCAGCGCCTGGAGTGGCTCTACCAATTCGCCTACAAAAATCCCTTCCAGGAGCCCTCTCCATCTCCCTTCCCATCTCCTTCCCCATCTCCGTCGCCGTCCCCATCGCCGTCCCCATCGCTGTCCCCGTCTCCGTCTCCGTCTCTCTCTCCATCTCCCTCCCCGTCCGTCGTGCCGGAGCCCGTGCCGGTGCCCGCGCCCGTGCTTCCTTCTTCGTCCTCTGGCCCGCTGGCGTGGCCCATCGAGGGGGGCTTGCACCCGCTGGTGACGGCGATCCCGGCGGAGATCGAGGGGAACATCGGCGCGATGGGGGCCTACATCCAGCGCAGGGTGGATGACCCGCTGGAGCGCATCCGGGTGGTCCACGACTACGTGGCGGATCGGATCGCCTACGACGCGGTGGCCTACATCGAGGGGCGCTATCCGCCCCAGGACGCGGAGACGGTGATGCGGACGCGCAAGGGCGTCTGCGCGGGCTATGCGGCGCTCTTCGTGGCGCTGGGGAAGGCCGCAGGGCTGGACGCGGTGTACGTCGTCGGCGTCACCCGGACCCAGGACGGCACCCTCGCGGGCCAGGGGCACGCCTGGAACGCGGTGCGGGCCGGGCAGCGCTGGTACCTGGTGGATACGACCTGGGACAGCGGCTCCGTCTCCGGCAAGGAGTTCACCAGGAACTTCCGGACGAGCTACCTGATGACGCCGCCGGAGTATTTTGGCTACACGCACCTCCCGGACGAGGACAGGTGGCAGCTGCGGGAGCGCCCCCTGAACCGGGGAGAGTTCCTGCGGCAGCCGATGCTGACGCCTTCCTTCTTCGCGGAGGGGCTCGCCCTGATCACGCCGGATCGCTCCCAGGTGGATGTCCAGGGGGAGCTGAAGATGCGGCTCGCCAGCAGGAAGGGCCGCTTCCTTCTGGTGAGCCACGCCCCAACCGGGGGAGCGAGCGCGGGGGAGCGCTGCGAGGTCAAGGGCGAGGAGAACCTGGACGTGGTGTGCAAGTTCGCGGCGCCGGGTTCCTACAACGTGAACCTGTTTGCGGGCACCCAGCGCCACGGGACGTACAGCTACGTCGGCAAGGTGCAGGTCAACGCCCGCTGACCTGCGCCGCAACGGATCACTTCACGCCGAACTGCGGGCCCTGGGAGTAGACGCAATCCGCGACCAGGTTCGTCCCGTCGACGGCCTTGTCGTTGTCGTCGTCGCAGACGACGATCCAGGGGAGGTTGTTGCTGGCCTTCTCGGCGAACTCGTTGGTACCGGTGGCCAGCACGGTGTAGTGCCCGCCCTTCTGGAGGTTGTAAGCGCTGGGGGTGATGGAGAGCACCACCTTCGAGTCGGCGCGCTGCAGCCCCAGGGTCGCCTCGCCCGCGTCGATCAGCATCTCGTCGCCCTCGGCGTACTTGATGACCGTCTTGCCCTCGGAGATCAGCGTGGTGAACGACTTGTCGCTGGTGGCGTAGGCACCGAAATTCACCCCCGCTGGCACGTTCACGATGCCGTTGAAGTAGGCCACGCTCGCCACCGTCGGGTCGCCCTTGGGAGAGCGCAAAGAGTACAGCTCGATGGGCTTGTTGGAGCCACCGCTGCCCGAGTCCCCGGCCAGGATGATGGTGTACGCCTCGCCTTCCTCCAGGTTCGCCTGGAAGTCCGCGATCTTGCTGTCCACCTTGGTGTTGCAGTCGGTGGCGCCGTCCGCCACGAAGCGGAAGTCCACGGCGCCCAGGGTCTGCGCCTCGAACCAGCGGGAGACCGTCGGCGCAAAGAACTTGTCCGCCGCGGTCTGCTGGCCCGAGCTGCCAAAGACAGGCTTGATGTCCTTCCAGTCCTCGGCCTCGGCCTTCACGCAGATGTCGATGGCCTTGGCCTTGTAGCCCACCACCATGTTGGCCAGCCGCACGTAGGTCTTCGTCCCACCGCCGCCGCCGCCGCTGCCCGCGGACCCGCCATCGCCACCGGCCCCCGCATCGCCACCGGCCCCCGCCGTACCG
>CAZSDX010000120.1:0-14867 GCA_964605685.1 uncultured Polyangiaceae bacterium | reverse complement strand
GCCGGGACGGAGTTCGAGGGAGGAGAAGAAGGGGAGAGCGACGCGACCGGAGTTGTGGACGAGTTCGACGGCGATCCTGGGGTCGGCGCGGAGGAGTTCGACCAGCTCTTCGTGGGTCAGCGAGGCCATCCGAGTCAGAATAGCACACGAGTTCGCCTCCTGCGGGGGGGGGGAGATCCCCAGCAGGGAGCGCTGGCCGAGGAGGAGCGGGTGGGTGCGGATAGCGTTGGCTACTCCGCGTCGGCGCTGCTCCGGGAGGATGCAGCGGCCAGGAGCGCGGCGCGCACCCGGTCGGCGAGGGCCTTGTCCTGGAGCAGCGTCTCCCGCGCTCGCTCTCGCCCGTGCCCGATGTGCGACCCCGCGAAGGACAGGTGCGACCCGCTCTTCTCGATGACGCCGCGGGCGATCCCGTGGTCGAGGAGGTCCGCGGGGCCGTCGATCCCGGTGCCCCAGCGCAGCTCGAACTCCGCCTCTTGGAACGGCGGCGCCATCTTGTTCTTCACCACCTTGACCTTGGTCCGGCTGCCGATGGGCTCCTCACCGCTCTTGACGGTGCCCACCCGCCGCACGTCCAGCCGCACGCTGGCGTAGAACTTGAGCGCGTTGCCGCCGGTGGTGGTCTCCGGTGAGCCGAACAGCACGCCGATCTTGTGCCGGAGCTGGTTGATGAAGATGAGCGTGGTTCCGCTCTTGTGAGCGACGCCTGCCAGCTTGCGGAGTGCCTGGCTCATCAGCCGCGCCTGGAGCCCCACGTGCTGATCGCCCATGTCGCCCTCGATCTCCGCCTTGGGCACCAGCGCCGCCACCGAGTCGACGACCACCACGTCCACCGCCCCCGAGCGGGTCAGCAGCTCGCAGATCTCCAGGGCCTGCTCGCCGGTGTCCGGCTGGGAGATCAGCAGCCGATCCACGTCGATGCCGACGCCGCGGGCGTACGCCCGGTCGAAGGCATGCTCGGCGTCGATGAAGGCAGCGGTGCCGCCGGCCCGCTGCGCCTCCGCGATGGCATGGAGCGTCAGCGTCGTCTTGCCGCTGGACTCCGGGCCGAAGACCTCCACGATCCGGCCTCGCGGGTAACCTCCGATGCCCAGCGCCTGATCCAGCGCGATGCTCCCGGTCGGGATCACCGCCACCGGCTCCTCGGTCTCCTGTCCTCCGAGGTTCATGATCGACCCCTTGCCGAAGGCCTTCTCGATGCTGCTCAGCGCGTTCTTCAGCGCTCGTGCCTTGTCCGTGATCTCGCTCAACATGGTCGTGTTCTCCTGTTCTTTTTTCGGTCTCTTGGGTGCATGAAAATCTCGGGATCATGTCGCGGTCCCCTCGGCGGGGCGGCCCCTCGGGGGGGCGACGCTCGCCCCCGCGGAGCCCCGGTACTGAAGGGCCTCGGCGACGTGGTGGGCCTCGACTTGCTCGTCTCCGGCGAGGTCCGCGATGGTGCGCGCCACCCGGAGCACCTTGCCGTAGCCGCGGGCAGACAGCCCCAGGCGCTCGGCGGCGGCCAGGAGTAGGCGCCTGCCCTCCGGCGAGGGGGTGGCGACCCGCTCCAGCTCCCCCGGGGAGAGCGCCGCGTTGGTGGGACTATGGATATTCTGGAGCTCCCTGCGGCGCTGCTGGCGCTCCCGGGCGGCGACGACGCGCTCGCGGACGGCGGCGGAGGGCTCGCCGGGCCTCGCGCACTGGAGGGCTTCGAGGGGGACCGGAGGCAGGCGCAGGTGGAGGTCGATGCGATCCAGGAGGGGCCCCGAGAGGCGAGCGGCGTACTGGCGGACGCGCTCGGGGGCGCAGCCACAGCGCTCGGAGCCCGCGTAGCCGCAGGGGCAAGGGTTGCTGGCGGCGACCAGCAGCGGGCGGGCAGGGAAGGTGGAGCGGGTCCGGGCGCGGGCGATGACGAGGTGTCCGTCCTCGAGGGGCTGGCGGAGCGCTTCGAGGGTGGAGCGGCGGAACTCCGGCAGCTCGTCGAGGAAGAGGACGCCGTGGTGCGCGAGGGAGAGCTCGCCGGGCCGAGGGGGGTACCCGCCGCCGAGGATGCCCGCGTCGGAGGCGCTGTGGTGCGGGGAGCGGAAGGGGCGCTCGTGGAGAAGGCCGATCCCCGCAGGCAGGGTGCCAGCGACGCTGTGGATGGCGCTGACCTCCAGGGCCTCGTCCTCGCGGAGCGGCGGGAGGATGCCAGGGAGCCTCCGGGCCAGCATGGATTTCCCGCCGCCGGGGGGTCCGCTCAGCAGCAGGTGGTGGTGGCCTGCGGCGGCGATCTCCAGGGCGCGGCGGGCGGCGGCCTGGCCCTTGACGTCGATGAGGTCGAGGGTGACACCATCCGGGGGAACCGCGTTTCGCCGGGCCAGGGGGAGGGGACGGACACCGCGGAGGTGATCAAGCACCTCGGGGAGGTCGGCGGCGACGAAGCTCTCGACCCCGGGGAGCGCGGCGGCCTCGGCGCCGTTGTCCGCGGGGACGATCATGCGCCGGAGTCCCCGCTGGCGCGCCGCCATCACCTGGGGGAGCGTCCCCGGGACGCCGCGCAGCTCGCCCCAGAGGGAGAGCTCGCCGAGGAGCAAGGTGCCGTCGAGGCTCTCGGGGGGGAGCTGGCCGAGGGCCGCCATCGTGGCGGCGGCGATGGCGAGGTCGAAGGCGCTGCCGACCTTGCGGAGGTCGCCCGGGGCGAGGTTGACGACGACGCGGTACTCGTCGAGGAGCACGCCGGCGCGGAAGAGAGCCGAGCGGACGCGGACCCGGCTCTCACGGACGGAAGCCTCGGGGAGCCCTACCAGATCGAAGCCGCCAGGGCCGCGGAAGGCCTCGACCTCGACGTGGACGAGGTGCGCTTCCATGCCCAGCAGCGTGGTTGTCGTTGCGGTTGCCACGGCACCCCTCCATGCGAGGGGTATGCCGGCGCTAGAGTGGCGAAAAACTCCGGATTTTCGGGGTGTTTCCCTGGCGGATTGGCCGCCACCGCTGGCGGGGGCGCCGCCACCGGACCGCGGTTACTCGTCGCAGTTGTCGAAGAAGATGTAGCCGCCAGGTTCGTCGCTGGTGGCACCGGCGATGGCGCAGCGGGGGGCGTCGATGGCGGCGCCGCTGAGGATCATCTCCGGGCAGTCAAAGATGGCACGGATCTTCCCGGGGCTGATGCCGAGGCCGGCGGGGGTGGTGCCATCGACGCGGAGAAGGCAGGCGTTGTCCGGGTTGGTGGAGTAGGTCGCCTTGATGCTGTCGGCGGTCAGGTTGACGATGACCTTGGAGACCTCGCCGGGGGTCACTGTACCGCTGAGGGCGAAGAGGTTGGGGCCCTGCTGGAGGCTGACGTTGACGTTGTAGCTGTTGCCGCTCGGCTTGACCCGGCAGCTGACCTTGCCCCCCTCGTCGTTGACCAGCGGGGCGCTCTGGGTGAGGTCGTTCACGTTGATGGAGCCGATGGTCTCGCTGGGGGCGCTGGCGCTGCAGGCGAGGCCCGTGGGCTGGCGGCCCAGCCGGTACTTGACCGCGCCCTGTGCGCTCGGCGGGACCGGATCATCGCACCCCACCGCCAGCGCTCCGACGCCCAGCAGGGCCACCTTGAAGACAAGCCTTACGATCCTGGTGTTCATCCGTCGTCAACCTTCCTGTTTGTGCAAGGTACCCCAGGCCCCGCCAGGTCACCAGGGCCGCTCAGCCCCGGGCGGCCCGGAGCGCCCCCTGGAGGTCATCCCACAGGTCCTCCACGTCCTCCAGGCCCACCGACAGCCGGAGGAAGCCGTCCTCGATCCCCAGGGTCCGGCGGGCCTCGGCGGGCACCGAGGCGTGGGTCATCAGCGCCGGGTGCTCGGCCAGGGATTCGACCCCCCCCAGGCTCTCGGCGCAGGCGAACACCCGCAGCGCCTTCAGGAAGCGCCGGGATTGCTCCAGATCGCCCTCCAGGGTCAAGGAGATCATCCCACCCGGGGCCTTCATCTGCCGCCGCGCCAGCGCGTGTCCCGGGTGCGACGCCAGGCCCGGGTAGATCACCCGGGCGACCCCGGGGGCCTTCTCCAGCCGTTCGGCCAGGAGCTGGGCGCTCCGGCAGTGACGCTCCATGCGCACCGGCAGGGTCTTCACCCCCCGGAGCACCAGGTAGCAGTCGAAGGGGCTCGGCACCCCACCCATGGCGTTCTGGAGGAACCGGATCCGGCCGTGGAAGTCGTCATCGCTGGTGCAGACAAACCCGCCCACGGCGTCCGAGTGGCCGTTGATGTACTTGGTGGTGGAGTGGATCACCGCCGTGGCTCCGAGGTCCAGGGGGCGCTGGAGCACCGGCGTGGCGAAGGTGTTGTCCACGACGACCTGCAACCCGCGGGCCTTGCCCAGCGCCGCCAGGGCCTCGATGTCGAACAGCTTGAGCATCGGGTTGGTGGGGGTCTCCAGCCAGAGCATGCGGGTCTCGGGGCGGATCGCCGCCTGGACGCGCTCCACATCGGTCATGTCCACCTGGGTGTAGGCGACGCCCATCGGCGCCATCACCTTGTCGAAGATCCGGAAGGTGCCGCCGTACACGTCGTCGCCGCAGACCACATGGTCGCCGGGCCGGAGCGTGTGGAGCAGCGCGGTGGTGGCGGCGCATCCGCTGGCGAAGGCGAGCCCGTGGCGGGCGCCCTCCAGCGCCGCCAGGCAGGCCTCGAGCGCGTTGCGGGTCGGGTTGCCGCTGCGGGAGTAATCGTAGCCCTTGTGGTTCCCCGGTCCGTCCTGGGCGAAGGTGCTGGACAGCACGATGGGCTGCATCACCGCGCCAGAGACCGGGTCCGGCTCCTGACCTGCGTGGATGGCCAGCGTATCGAAGCGGTGGGGCGAGGGGGACATGGGGTCGGCTTTACCATGCCTTCCTGCCAGGGGGAAACCGCGCGGGGAGTCTTCTGGGGTGAGTGACGGGGCTCGAACCCGCGACGACCGGAACCACAATCCGGTGCTCTACCTACTGAGCTACACCCACCAGGAGCGAGGTGGCCGTTGCTTTACACGAGGCCCCAGCGTTGCGCAAGCTTCCTCTGGGGGGGCGGGGGTTCTTGTCGAGGCGAACGGGGCGGTGGTACCGTGGCTGCTGCAACTTCCCTGAACCACGAACAGCAAGGGGCACCCCCCCGGCGAAAGGCAGAGGGGCTTTCGGAATGCGCGGCAAGCTCATCGCGATCTACAGCATCGTTGTGCTCATCACAGGACTCCTGTCGTTCGTCCTCATGCGCGCTTCACTCGGTGATCTCCTCTCCAACAGCGAGCGCGCTCGTGCGGAAGCCTCCCGGGCGGCCATCGGGGCCAGCGCCCGCCTCCAGCTCGAGGGGCTCTTGCTGGAGAGGTGGCTGGCGGAACAGGCGACGTCCCCGAAGAGTCGGGAGCCGTTCCTCAACGAGACCCCCAGCGCCCGGAGCGAGAGCGCGACCAGCCAGGCCAACGACCTCTATTCCCGGGCGACCGCGGCCTTCCCGGGGACAAACCCGACCCTGGTTGCCTTCGTCGACGAGCAGGGGGTGGCGCTGGGGCGTAACGGCTCGGGGTTGATGCGAGGCGAAGAGCTGGGGAAGGTATATCCGGCGCTCCTGGATGTCATGAAGCGGGGCACCTCCGGCTCGGATCTGTGGGTGAACCGTTCCCGCAACGAGCAGCTCCTGGCCTCGTACTGCGCGGTGCGCGACGACAAGGGGAAGGTGATCGGTGCACTCATCCTGGGGACCGCCGTCGATGAGGGGCGCCTGTCGTCGATCAGCGAGCTGAACGGGGGGCCGGTGGCCCTGATCACCGAGGTCGGCGACAAGCTCGAGATCGTGGCCAAGTCGCGGAACGCGCCGCCCCAGGGCGTCACCGCCGCGACCCAGCCGGACTTCAAGCCTGGCTACCAGAAGGCCGTTGCCTCGACCCGGCCCATCGATCTCCATGGCTCCAACGAGGTGCTGATGACCGCAGGCAACGCGCTGGCCGGCTACGGCGACGGCAAGCGCGCGGTCCTCATCGGCTTCGCCCCGGTCGCCATGTTCGGCGACCTGAACAGCCTGCTGTTGCCGATCTTCGGGGCCACCGCCGTGGGGGTCATCCTGGCCATCCTGGGCGCCGTGCTGCTGGGGGGCTACATCACGCAGCCGATCGTCGCCCTGGAGGAGGGGCTGCTGGCCATCATCAACGGCGACACCAACCGCCGCTTCGAGCTGGAGCATGCGGAGCTGGGTGGGTTGATCTCCCGGATCAACACCCTGCTGGATACCCTCATGGGCGTCGAGGAGGACACCACCGACTCGGAAGGGCGCCCGAGCCAGGCGCCCTCCGCCGCCAACTTCCGCGACGCCATCGGGGTCGACGGGGGCGCCCCCAAGGTGGACGCCGCCTCCGCGGCCGCGCTCCGGAGCGAGCCCGCCGACGCCTACTACCAGCGCCTCTTCGACGAGTACATCCAGGCCAAGCGCAGCATCGGCGACGCCGTGGACCACATCACCAAGGAGGTGTTCGTCCAGCGGATCCAGGCCAACGAGCGGGAGAATTCCGAGCGCCAGGGGAAGCCGGTGCGGTTCCGGGTCGAGCTCCAGGGGCGCGAGGTGAAGCTGATCGCCGTCCCCCTGGAATAATCTCCTCTTGTCCGGGGTCGAGACGGTTTGACACCCCGGGCAAGCGTGACCATCCTGCGCCTGCTCCTCTTTCAGGTTGCTGCGCATGGGTCTCTTCGACTTCCTCAAGAAAAAAAATAGCTCCCCTCCGCCCGCCGACGCCAGGGCCACCAGCCGCCCCGCTGGAGACAAGAACGTGGCCCGCCTGGGGCGGGTCGTGGCCGACAAGCTGGCCCAGAACTACGACCGGATGGAGGCCATCGAGGCGCTCTCCCGGGTCCACACCGGCGAGGCCGCCGCCGCGCTGCTCAAGCGGTTCTCCTTCGCCATCGAGCCCTCCATCACGGATCAGGAAGAGAAGGAGGTTGCTTTCCACGGGGTGGTGGCCTGCGGCGAGGAAGCCATCGAGCCGGTGCTCCTGTTCTGCGGGAAGGCGGAGAGCCTGACCTGGCCCCTGAAGATCCTCAAGGAGATCCTCCCTCCGGACCGCTACGTGGAGGAGATCGTCGACCTGCTCGACGCCCACGACACCGACTGGAGTCGCAACGTCGATCCGAAGGTTCACCTGATCCGGGCGCTGGAGGGGCAGAAGAACGAGGAGGTGAAGGAGGTGCTGGTGCGCTTCCTCGAGGACGTGAGCGAGCCGGTCCGCTTCCAGACCACCATCTCGCTGTTCTCCCTGGAGGATCCGGCGCTGCTGCCGAAGATCCTGGAGAGGGTTGCGGAGGAAGAGTCGATGCGGCTGGTGGTCAAGGTCGCGGAGTGCCTCGAGCTCCGGGGGTGGGAGGTTCCTGAAGCGTTCCGTCCGTCGCTGGTGCGTGCGCTGCGGTCGAGCCCGGCGGGCTACGACGTGGACGAGCGCGGCCGCGTCGTGCGCTGAGGCTCCGGATCGACGCCGACTCCTCCCGCTACAAACGGCGAGAGCCCCGCCGCAGGCGAGGCTCCCGGAGGCCCGCGAGGGGCAAGGCGCGGCGGGAATAACTCGGAGACCTTGATCTCCCTGGGGAAGAACATGGAGAAGCTGAGGGAGACCATCTGGTTGAACTTGAACTCCCGATCCTTGTCGTTGACCTTGTTGTCGGGGAAGCGCTCGCCGTCGCCCTTGCCGCGGATGTCGTAGCCGCCGGTGTTCCAGGAGTAGGGGAGGGCGCGCCAGTCGACGTTGAAGCTGGTCCAGCTCCCGGCGAAGAAGGAGAAGCCGAGGCCGAAGGTGGGGGCGATGGCGACGCGGGATTCGGTGGGCTTGGTCTTGACGGTGCCGGTGCCCGGGCCCGCGGGGGAGTCGTCGCGCTCGGAGCAGTCGATGCTGGTGCCGCTGCCGCAGGGGGCGCGCTCGGTGAGGCCGACGAAGGCCGGGCCGACGAAGAAGTGGAAGTCGGTGTCGACGAACAGCTTCTCGAAGATGGCGAGCTTGCCGCGGAAGGGGACGAGGGTGAGCTGGGGAGCGAAGACCCAGTTGATGGCGCCGAGCTGGGCCTTGAAGTCCTTGCCGACGTTGAGGGCGGTGAGGCGTCGGCCGGCCTCCTCGTTGCCCTTGTTGTAGTCGGGGTTCCTGTTGGGGTCGAAGCGGAGGTCGTTGGTCTCCTGGATCTTGTCGGTGAGGCCGGTGGTGAGCTTGACGGCTCCGAAGCTGCCCCAGGCGCCGACGCCGAGCCAGTCGGTGATGTTGTAGTTGAGGTTGGCCCCGACCAGGATGGTGCGCTGGTACTCGTCGAGCAGGGTGAACGAGACGGAGGGGGCGAGCTCGAAGCGGCCCTTGCGGTGGAGGCGGAGCTGGCGCACGGGGGGGGCGCCGGCGAGGGGGCCGGTGACTTGAATTTCCTGAGCAGAGGCTTCCGCGGAGAGCGCCAGGATGCCGACGAACGGCAGCAGCCCCTGGAAGAATCGACGGGTCATCGTTTTCGTCCTTCCTTCGGTCATGCTTGGCGGGCTCACTTGGGCAGCCTGTACTCGAACGAGAAGGGCAGGAAGATCGAGAGACCGATCTGGGCCTGCACGTGGTTGGTGAGGGTCGACCCGCTGGCGTACCAGTTTTTCTCGTCTTTCTGGGCGTTGGGGTCGGTGGGGATGGTGGTGTTCTCGAGGCTATCGAGGAAGATGTAGTCGCGCACTTCGAGGATGGCGGCGAACCACCGGTTGAAGAAGATGCGCAGGCCGAGGCCCACGTTGGGCGCCACGTGGACCTTGGACTTGAAGCTGCGGTTGTCCGGGTCGATGACGGCGATGGGGCGGTTGGATAGGGCCCCGACGCCGCCGACGACGTAGGCGTCGTAGTGGAAGATGAAGTAGTTGAAGCCGGCGAACTTGCCGTACATGGGGACGTAGGTGAAGTTCAGCGAGGCGGCCCAGTCGTACTCGGTGAGCGGCACGCCGATGCGGGCGGCGCGACGGGTCTGGGCGTTGAACTCCGAGTCCCGGTTGAAGTTCCAGTCCTTGCTGATGAAGTCGGCGTTGTAGAGGTTGCCGTTGACGCCGATCGCCATCACGTCGGAGAAGTAGTAGTTGATGGCGAGCCCGGGGCCGGGGTGGCTGACGAACTGGTCGTTGAGGGTGAACGACCAGTAAGGGTTGATCTCGACGCGACGGACGCGCAGCGCGTACTTCTGCTGCACGGCGTACATCTGCGCCTGGATCGGCCGCTTGGCCACCGTGGGGATGTCGATCTGGGGGCACTGGGAGGGATCCAGCTCGCAGATGCCTGGACCTTCGTCCCCGCCGCCTTCCGGTGGCTTGTCGCCGCCATCCCCCTCCTTGGGGGTGTCTCCATCCGCGGGCTTTTCCTCGCCGGCCGCAGGCTTCCCCTGCGCTTGAGCTAGACCGGGCGTGGCCAACAGGGCTGCCGCTACGAGAAGCCCTATGCGAGCCTGGTTCATCCGTAACCCCTTCCGCTTCCTCGACGTTGGGTTCTAAATGGTTGATTCTACAGGGAAAATCGCCTTACCTAGCGAAGCGCCACGACTATATCACGCGGTTTTCGCGCCTAGCAACAACCAAAATGGTCCCGCCGGGCGCTTCGCCGGGCCGCTCACGCGGCGTCCTTGCCGTGATCGCCGAAGACCGCCTCGACGTATTCATCCGCATCGAATTCGTGCAGGTCCTCTGAACGCTCGCCGAGGCCGATGTAGCGCACCGGGACCCCGAGTTCGTCGCAGATCTGCAGGATGACCCCGCCCTTGGCGGTGCCGTCGAGCTTGGTGAGGACGATGCCGGTCAGCGGGAGCGCCTCGTTGAAGAGCCTGGCCTGGGCCAGGGCGTTCTGCCCGTTGGTGGCGTCGATCACCAGGAGGGTCTCGTGGGGGGCGCCGTCGAGGGCCTTGGCGGCGCTGCGGGCGATCTTCTTGAGCTCGTCCATCAGCGGGACCTTCGTCTGGAGCCGCCCCGCGGTGTCACAGAGCACCACATCGAAGCCCTCGCTCTTGGCCTTGCTGATGGCGTCGAAGACGACGCCGGCGGGGTCGGCGCCGTCCTTGCCCTTGACGACGGGGCAGCCGACCCGGTTGCCCCAGGCCTCGAGCTGCTGGACGGCGGCGGCGCGGAAGGTGTCGCCGGCGGCCATGATCACGGACTTCTTCTTGTGGGTGAGCTGGGTGCCGATCTTGGCGATGGTGGTGGTCTTGCCGGCGCCGTTGACGCCCACCATCATCACCACCGTCGGCTTCCCGGGGAGGGTGATGCCGCCGCCCCCGACGCCGAGGATCTTCTTGGCTTCCTGGCGGAGCGCGTCCCACACGCGGGCGGGGTCGGTCAGCTCCTTGCGCTCCAGGCCAGCGCGGATTCGCTCGAGGAGCTTCTCGGTGGTCTTGACCCCGACGTCGGAGGTGAGCAGCACCTCCTGGAGCTCGTCGATCAACTCGGGGGGCAGCTCCTTGCGGCGGACCAGCGCCGAGAGTCGCCCAAAAAAACCTTCCTCGCCTGTGGATCGGGCGAGGCCGCGGCGCACCTTGGCGACGTCCCGCTCGCTCTCGGCCTTGGGGGTGGCAGGGGGCGGGGCACGCCTCGGGAGCGCGATGGACTCGGGGGGAGAGGCGGCCTCGGCGGGCCTGGGGGCCTCGGCGGGTTTCGGGGCCTCGGCGGGTTTCGGGGCCTCGGCGGGCCTGGGCGCGGCTTCCTCGGCCTTCTTGCTGGCCTCCGCCTCGGGCGCCTTCTTGCGGGCCTCGTCCTCCGCTCGCTTCCTGGCCTCCTCCTCGGCGCGGCGGGCCTCCTCGGCCTTGCGCTCCTTCTCCTCGGCTTCGGCCTTCTCTTTGGCGGCTTTTTCTTTTGCCTGCTTCTCCGCCTCGGCTTCCTTTTCGCGGTCTTCGTCGGTCTTCTGCTGCTCTTCCCGCTTCTTGTCGAGCTTGTCTTTCAGCTCGTTCTTCTTGGGCTTGTCGCCCTCGGGGAGCGCCTTCGAGGGTTTGCCCTGGGGGTCTTCCCCCGCGGGCAACTCGGCGGGCTTCTTGGCAATGACCGTGAAGTAAACAACCGCAACAAGGATGCCGGCGACGACCAGGACCGCGAGTATCGTGGGATCCATCGTGGACAGTCGCTCCTTGTGAGGGGGCCCGGACGGATCCACGCCCCCTCACGTTTGCACTGGGACCGCGGCACTATAGGAACGCACCAGGGACCCGGTCAACGTCGTACCCCATCTCCCGGGTCGCGGCGAGAGAGATCTGCCGCCAGCGCCGAAAGCTCGGCTTCTTCCCGGGCTCCCACCGGATCGCGGCCAAAAACTGCGGACTCCACCGCCCGGGCCCAGCGGGCCTCGCCCGGGCGGGCACGATCCTCGTAGTGGCGGGCAAGCTGCTCCGGGGTGGGCTCTTGGGGGTGTTCGGGCAGCACCCGCCGGGCCACCGCGGCCACTCGCTCCAGCAGCGCGCGCCTCCGGGATACCAGCCCCAGCGACAGCCGGCCGGGCCTGGGCAGCGGGCGCTCCACCGGGACGTGCCAGGGGGCCTCGACGTGGAGCGTGAAGGTCGGGGCCCACTCGCCTGGTAGCTCGAAGCGACCGCGCTCGTCGGTGGCGGTCCGCTGGATCTCCCGCTCTCCGTAGAAATCCCGGGAGAGCACCCGCACCTGCACCCCGGCCAGCGGGCGGCGCTCGTGGGCGTCCAGGACCACTCCCCGCCAGCCGGTGGCCTCCGCCTCGGGCTCCGAGGCCAGCTCCGGCAGGGGCGCCTCCGCCTCGGCCTCCTTGGGGCGGGGGGCAGGGCGCTCGGCCCGGGGAGGGCGCTTCCAGCCACGGGCCAGCCACCCCAGCAGCAGCAGCCCCGCCAGCAGCAGCGGTGCCTTGCGCAACGGCGAGGGGGGCCTCACCGGCACCCGCAGCACCAGAGCCTCGCCGGCCCGGAGCCCGGGCGAGGAGGGCAGGTAGCGGAAGGTCAGGTCGACGGCCCCTTCCCCGGGGACATCGAAGGCAACCGTCAGCGTCGCTCGCCCTGCCTGCACTGCTCCGGCTCCGAGGATCTCGTTCCCCAGCCTCGCCTCGATCACGCCCCCTTCGGCCCCTCCCCGGAGCGTCTCCGCGCTGATCTCGAAGCGGTGTCCGTCGTGGGGGATGATCGCTTCCTTCGGTGCGCTCGCCACCAGCGCCACCCGCGCCGACCTCACCACTCTGGCCTGGAGCCCCGCCCTCCCCGCCTGTCGAGGCCGGACCGTCAGCTCGCCGCTGCCCGGGCCCGCCAGCCGGGACGTGGCCACCTCGAACAGCGCCCGCCCTCGCTCGTCGGTAGTCGCCGTCGCCAGCACCTTGCCTCGCTCGTCGAGCAGGTCCAGCGGGCTGCCTCCCGGGCCGCCCCCGAGCGCCACGGCGAAGCGCGCCAGCGGCGCGTCCAGATCGATCACCTCGGGCTTCGGATCCCAGGAGAGCATCGCGGTCGGGTGGTCGGTGTCGAAGGGCACGTCGATCGACGCCTCGGTGAGCCCCGGACGCCCGGAGAACCGGAGCCGGAGCAGCCCTTGCCTCGGCAGCCGCCCGGTGCGGAGGCAAAACACCCCCTGGGCGTCGGTCTCCGCGGCGTACCTCCCGTCGGCCCCCTGGGGGAGCGAACCCCCGGCTGCGCAAGACTTCGGCGCGGAGATCCCTGCCAGCGGTTCCCCGTCCTTCTGCAGGAACTGCACGTCCACGCGCCCCCCTGGGATGGGCCCGCCCAGGTCGTCCCGGAGCTTGCCGCGCACGACCTGGGCCGTCCCGTCCACCTGGACCTGCCCCTCCACCGAGGCGGAGCCCTTCACCAGCACCTTGACGGCCTCGGCCCTGGGCGACCACAGCGCCGCCGCCAGGGCGAGGGCCCCGGCGGCGCAGGCCCGCGCCGCCCTTCCCGGGAGGGGGGGGAGGAGGATCATGTGGGACAGTGGTTCCGTGATCGAGGCAAGGCGCAGGGCAGGGAGGTTTGAGGCCCGCTCATGGTAGCATGGAGGAGCGTCATGCATCGCCTCCTCTCGCCCCGCTCGCTCCGCTGGCTCGCGCTCCTCGTGGTCCTGGCCTCCAGCGGGCTCGCCGCTGCCAGCGAGAAGGTCGAGGAGCTGAGCAAGCAGCTCCGCGAGAGCGACGACTTCCGCGTGCGCACCCAGGCGGCCCTGGCCCTCGGCGTCACGAAGGAGATCGACGCCGTCAAGCCCCTCTGCGGCGCCCTCGAAGACAGCCACGAGGCGGTGCGTGGCGCCGCCGCCGCTGCCCTCGGGAAGCTCGCCAAGGTCGAGGGGCTACCCTGCCTCAAGGATCACGAATCCAAGGAGTCCAACGGCAAGGTCAAGGCCCAGATCACCAAGTCGATCAAGGCCCTCGACGCCATCGCCAAGGCCGCTGAAAAAGGCGAGATCCCGGCGAACGCTCGCTGGTACGTCTCCATCGGGAAGATCAACAACAAGACCTCCCGCCCCAGCGGCGAGCTCGAGGGGGTCATCCGCAGCGCGATGACCAGCAAGTTCCGCTCCCTCGACGGCTACGCGGTCGCCCCCCCCGGCGAGAAGGCCGACGCCGCCAAGAAGATCCTCCAGGCGAAGAAGCTCAAGGGCTTCGAGTTCCAGATCACCGCCGAAGCGCCGGTCTACGACGGCGAGAAGGTGGTCATCGCCCTCAAGGTCATGATCACCACCTACCCGGGCAAGGACATCAAGGCCGCCTCCTCCCCCAAGATCTCCCAGGGCGGCGTCCGCAAGCAGGACACCGCCACCGAGGATCAGCTCCTCAAGCTCCTCCTCGAGGACTCCATCGAGAAGTTCGACAAATCCGTCGCTTCCATGTGAGCCTAGCCCGAAGCACGCCCTCGGTGTGAGGGCACGAGGTCCGCCATGTCCAGCTCCGCCAATCCGCCCGCCCAGGCCACGGGGCGCCACCAGCGCAGCATCAAGAACTACCTCCTCGATCCGGCCTTCCAGCTCAAGTACACCGGCTTCCTGGTCGCGGTCGCCCTCGCCCTGTCCGCGGGCCTCGGCGCCGTCCTCTGGTCCACCAGCCAGGAGGTCCTCTCCCAGAGCCGCACTGCGGTCTCCCAGGGGCAGGAGACCGTCAAGCGCGGCAAGGAGCTGGTCAAGACCAGCCAGGATCTCTCCAAGGTCGTTCAGATGAACATCGCGGAGAAGTACGCCGACAACCCGGAGACCGCCGCCCTCTTCAACCAGGGCGCCGAGAAGAAGGCCCAGGAGCTCGACGCCGAGCAGAAGCGCCTCGAGGCCGAGGCCGCGCGCCTCGACCGCCAGAGTCAGCTGGTCGAGCAGCAGCAGACCACCATCCTCACCACCCTCGTCGCCGCGCTCTCTCTCCTCGTCGTCCTCATCGGCCTCGCCGGCATCGTCGTCACCCACAAGATCGCCGGCCCCATCTTCAAGATGAAGCGCCAGCTCAACGAGCTGGGCCAGGGCAAGCTCAAGATGCCCAGCAAGCTCCGCAAGGGCGACGAGCTGGTCGACTTCTTCACCGCCTTCGAGGAGGCCGTCGCTCGCCTCCGCGACCGCCAGGCCGCCGAGATCCAGCAGCTCGACGGCGTCATCGCCTCCCTCGAAGCCGCGGGCATCGCCGCCGACAAGCTCCGCCCCGTCCGCGACCTCCGCGACCAGATGCAGGCCGAGCTGGACTGAACCCGAAGGTCCGCCCCGGGCTGGTTACCTCGGAGGGTACTCTCCTCCTCAACCTCTCCACCAAGCCCCCACAGACCGATGAACACCTTCCTTTCCCCTCATTTCTCCAGGATCCGCTCCCTCCTTCTCCTCGGCGCGATCTTCGCCGGGTGCGGGAGCGACGAAAGCGAGACCCTCGAAGCCCCCGTCAGCACCGGGGGGCAAGCCGGCTCCGGCGGTTCGTCCGCGGGCAGCGGCGGCGGTGGCTCGGGCGGCGCGACAGCGGGCTCCGGCGGCGCG
>CAZSDX010000119.1:3247-14979 GCA_964605685.1 uncultured Polyangiaceae bacterium | reverse complement strand
GGGGAACGCCGGCGCGGGGAACACGGGCGCGGGGAATGCCGGCGCGGGGAACGCCGGGGGAGGGCAAGGGGGAGACGCAGGGCAGGGCGGAAGCGCAGGCGGAGGGCAAGGTGGCTTGGCGGGGGCTGGGGGCGATGCCGGGCAGGGCGGCGACGCAGGCTCGGGCGGCGCGGAGCCGGTCTGCTGCGCGGCAACCCCGGGACAAAAAGGGTGCGCCGAGAGCGCCGAGGTCGAGGCCTGTGTCTGCAACCAGAGACCTTCTTGCTGCGACCAGGAGTGGGGCGAAGCCTGCCTGAAGGAGCTCCCGAACTGCGGGATCCTCTGCCCTGGCGTCTGCTTCAGCGACCTGGACTGCGGCGGCACGACGCCCCACTGCTTCGACAACCGATGCGTCGAGTGCCTGGGCGATCCGGAGTGCACGGACCCAGCTGCCCCTTACTGCAACCTGGTGAAGGGTGGTTGCTCCCAGTGCCTCTTCGATACCCAGTGCCCCGTCAGCGAATTCTGCGATCAGGCTAGCGGTACCTGCAAGAATCCCTGTGTCCCTCCGGACTGCGATCACGAGTGCTTCCTCAACGAGGATTGCAAGGATTCATCCAAGCCCTTCTGCTCCACCGGCAAGTGCGTGCCTTGCCTGGACAACGGGCACTGCACGGACCCATCGAACCCGATCTGTAACCTGGTGAAGGGTGGATGTGCCGAGTGCCTCTTCAACGATGACTGCCCCGAAGGGAAATCCTGCAACCAGGTCACCGGGACCTGCGGCGGCTGCAATTCCAACAACGACTGTCCCGAAGCGATCAAGCCGGTCTGCAACCAGGCCACCAAGGGCTGCGTCGAGTGCGTCGGGAGCGCGGACTGCAAGGATCCCTCCTTCCCAGTGTGCGAGGCAAACGTCTGCATCGCCAAGTGCTCCTCCAACCAGGATTGTCCCGAGTTCATCCGGCCTCTCTGCGACGTGCCCACGGGGGAGTGCGTCGGCTGCTTCTCGGCCAGCGACTGCGCCTCCTTCCCCGGTGCGCCGGTCTGCGATCCGAAGACCCGCCTCTGCATCGGATGCGCTTCCAACAACGACTGCAAGCTCCCCGGCAAGACCACCTGCGAGACCTTCACCGGTAACTGCGTCGAGTGCACCGGAAACTCCGACTGCAAGACTCCTGGCAAGACCACCTGCTTCAACAACGCCTGTGTCGAGTGCACCGGCGACTCCGAATGCACGGACCCCACCAGGCCCATCTGCAAGCACCTCCAGGGGGTCTGCGTCGGTTGCCTCAACAACGCCGACTGCTCCGACCCCACCAAGCCGGTCTGCAACGGTGGAACCTGCGCGGCGAAGTGCACCTCCAGCGCAAATTGCGCCTCGACCCCGGGCCTCCCCGCCTGCAACCCCACCACCGGCGCCTGCGTCGAGTGCAACACCAAAAACGACTGCAAGGATCCCCTCAAGCCCGTCTGCGACGCCAACGTCTGCACCGCCGGCTGCAAGGTCAACGGCGACTGCCCTTTCCTCAACCAGATCTGCGATGCAGCTACCGGCAAGTGCGCCGAGTGCTTCTCCAACGCCGACTGCTCCCAGTCCTTCCTCCCGGTGTGCCTCGTCTCCCAGGGCATCTGCGTCCAGTGCCTCGGCAACAACGACTGCACGGACCCGCTCTACAAGCTCTGTGATACGGAAGGAAACCTCTGCGTCCAGTGCAAGGTCGATAGCGACTGCACGGATCCGGGAACCCCTATCTGCGACGACAGCGTCTGCCGGGCCAAGTGCAAATCGAAGGACGACTGCCCCTCGATCCTGGATATCTGCGACCTCGCCAGTGGCCGCTGCGGAGAGTGCTTCTCCAACAGCGATTGCAACAAGTTCCCGGAAAAGCCAACCTGCAACCTGACCACCAACCTCTGCGTCCCCTGAACGGTTCGGCCTTGTTCACAAGGCCGTCCACGTCCACGTCCACGGCCACGATTGCCGTCCACGTGGACGGGCTCCGTGGACGGGCTTCGTGGACGTGGACGTGGACGTGGACGTGGACGGGGATCTGAACAAGGCCAACGGTGGCCTTGTTCACAAGGCCGTCCACGTCCACGGCCACGGTTCCCGTCCACGTGGACGTGGACGAGCTTCGTGGACGTGGACGAGCTTCGTGAACGTGGACGTGGACGAGCTTCGTGGACGTGGATCTGAACAAGGCCGGGAGACGGAGAGGGGGCCGGGGGGTGAGGAACCCGTGTTACTCGCTGGGGATGCAGTCCACCTGCATGTTCCACAGCTTGAGCAGCGAGGTCTGGGTCTTGTCGCTGGTGGGCGCCAGGTGGGTGGTGATGCGCAGGTAGTTGTTGTGCCTCGGGCGTCCGTTGAGCTGCAGCGTGTTGTCGACGGAGGCCGCACCGACCTGGGTGTTCGGTGAACCTGCCTGGGCCTTGACGACCTGGCTGACGAGGGCGGCGGGGCCTGGAGGGAGCGAGTAGCGGAGTGCGTCTTTCGGCGCGGAGGTCAACCCAGCCTCCGTGGTGGCGGTCTGGACGGTGAAGTCCACGTAGGAGTCTCCAGGAGTGGAGGTATCCCAGGACCAGAGCTGCCAGTAAGGAGCGGTACCGGAGGGGCAGTTGGCCACGTAGTCGCGGACGAAGTAGCCGTCGGAGTGGACCTTCACGGAGCCGCATTTCCCGGGGACACCGGCGCCACCGCAGGTCTGCGGAGCAGGGCAGGTGCCGCAGTTGATGACACCGCCACAACCGTCGCCTGCCTGCCCACAGGAGATATCCTGGTCGGCGCAGGTCTTGGGTCCGCAGGTGGGCTTGCCGCACTGGTTGATGATCCCGCCGCCGCCGCAGGTCTCGGGGGCCGTGCAGCCGCAGGGCATGGTACCTCCGCAGCCGTCGGGCATGGTCCCGCAGAACTTGGCGGGGCAGGTGTTCTTGACGCAGGGCTTGCCGCACTTGTGGGTGATCCCGCTGCCACCGCAGGTCTCGCCCGGTTCGGTGCAGGGACACTTGTTGGTGACGTTGGGATCGTTCTGGCAGCCGACCGGGACGGGACCGCAGTAGGTGCCGGGGCCCGTGGGGCAGGGATCCTTCACGCAGGCGACGGGCTGGCACTTGTTGGCGGTGCAGAGGTAATTCGACGGGCAGGTGCCGCAGTTGAGGACGCCGCCGCAGCCGTCGCCGACGGACGCGCAATCCGCCCCCATCTGGGCGCAGGTCTTCGGCGTGCAGCTCGGCACAGGGCAGGGAGGACCGCAGGTGAGGACGCCGCCGCAGCCGTCGCCCGCCTGGCCGCAGGTGATCCCTTGCTGGGCGCAGGTGAGCTTCTGGCACGGCGGCGGCGGGGGCTGGGAGCCGACGCAGGAGGACAGATCGAAGATCATGTACTCCAGCAGCTTCTCCTGCGGGGTCATCGCCGTGTTGGGGCATCCACTGGGGAAGGCAGGAGACCCTCCGTTCGCGTTGTACACGTGGAAGTCGGAGAAGACGACGCGACCACACTTGCTGGTCGGAGCGACGTTGAGGGGCGTGTCGAAGGTGAGGTGGATGGGGTACGCGGGGTTGTTGAGCGTCAGCCAGTTGATCGTGTTGTTGACGTCCCAGCCGCTGAAGTCCTTGCGGGTCACGTCCACCAGGACTTGACCAAAACCCACGGAGCCGCTGATCGCCGGGAGCTGGAGCCACTGGGCAAGCTGGAGCCCGCGGGCAAACCCGGTGTTGAGCGTCCCCTGGAGGGTGCCGTTGTTGAACCACTGGCCCGGGGTCCAGTTGATGGCGGTGTAGAGGGGGGAATCCCAGGTGGGGGTACGGCGCAGCAACCAGTGGTAGTTGTAGTGGGTCATGAACGCGCGCCCCCCCGCGTTCACGTACTGCGCGATGTTGTTCTGGAAGATCTTCTCGTAGCCGTTGGTATAGGCGTACTCGTTCGCCTGGCAGGGGAAGAGCACCATGTCGTAGTCGTCCAGCGTCGACACGCTGCTGACGAGCGAACTCTCCCAGGGGGTGTTGTTGTAGTTGCTGACGTAGCTCCCCGGGCAGTAGCCGCCCTTGAAGAAGTGGATGCGACCGTCATTCGCGGAGTTGAAGGCGAACTGGCCCCGGTAGGTGAACTCGGAGTCCTGAACACCCATGCGGCGGAGCACGCACTCCATCCGGTCAACGCAGCCGGTGGAGACGGCGATCTTCGGGATATCCCCCTCGGACTTGTTCCGCGGCAGCCGGGTGAGGCTCGCCGGGAGCGCGGTGTTGGTGCAGGCGGTCACCGTGGGGATGGTGATCTGACGACGCCAGCGTCCGATCTGGATGACCAGCGGGATGTTGGTTCCCGCAGGCATGTTGTTGATCTGGAAGGTTCCGTCGGTGTTGGTCTTGGTGCTCACCAGCGGGGAGCCGCCCGCCTGCGCGCAGTTCTCGCAGGTGATCCCCTGGGGGAAGGCCGGGACCGGCGCGTTGGGGACGTAGACCACCACGTTCGGCAGCGGGTGGACCCCGTTGGGCGCGTAGACCGTCCCGGTGATGGAGGTGGTCTGCCCCTGGACGGGGCAGTTGACCTGCTGGAGGCAGAGGTTGGTGCAGTTGGCGGGCGTCCCGCACTTGTTCGGGACGCCCCCGCCCCCGCAGGAGGCCGGGGCCTGGCAGGTGCCGCAATCGATCAGCCCGCCGCAGCCATCGGAGATGGGGCCGCAGTTCTTCCCGGCGTTGGTGCAGGCCTGGGCGAAGGTCTTGGGGATGCAGACCGTACCGCCGCACACGTTGCTCACGCCACCACCGCCGCAGATCTGGGTCGCCGGGCAGGTGCCGCAGTTGATGGTGCCGCCGCAGCCGTCCGCGACGGCTCCGCAGTTCTTCCCGGCGTTGGTGCAGGCCTGGGCGAAGGTCTTCGGCGTACACTTGCCCGCAGCCCAGCAGACGCCCGCGGAGTAAGCGCCGCAGAACTGCCCCGGAGGACAGGAGCCGCAGTTGAGCGTGTTGCCGCACCCGTCGCTGGTGAGGCCGCAGTTCTTGCCGAGCTGGTTGCAGGATTTCGGCTTGCACTTGTCACCGCAAATGTTTGGCCCACCCAGGCCACAGAGCTGCTGCCCGGTGCAAGTGCCGCAAGACACCACGCCGCCGCAGCCGTCCGACACCCAGCCGCAGTTCATGCCGTTGATGCAGGCTTGCGCTTTGGTCTTCGGCGTGCACGCGGCGATGGGGGTGGAGCCGCACTTGTTGGGCTCGCCACCGCCGCCGCAGATCTGCCCCGGGGTTGAGCATTGATCCGGACCGCAGACGACGACGCCGCCGCAGCCGTCGGCGACCTCGCCGCAGTTCTTGCCGCCGGCGCAGGCCTGGGCCTTGGTCAAGGGGGTGCAGGAGCCTGGGCCAGCGTCCCATACGGTCCCGATGCCACCGTCTTCCAGGGCGAGGTTCGTCCCCGAATCGGTGACGCCAGCGTCCTGGGGGCCGTCCGGGTAATTCCAGCAGTAGGGGTTGCACGGGTTGTTCTGGCAGGGGGTCGGGGTCTGGGCCTTCTGCGTGTTGTAGAACCCGGAGGAGGGCTCCCTGGCGGGGACCAGATCGGCCCCGTCGAGGACGCACTCGTCCCACTTCCCGCCGCGGCAGGTGCTCACCCCCTTGCCGCACATCTTCTGGCCGTCGTACACGGAGACGACCTGGCCGCAGGCGGTTTGCTCACCTTCCGTGTCGCAGAGGCACCCCGGCTCGGGGACGGTGCAGTCCATCCGGGTCTGGGGGAGAAATCCATCCCCTCCACCGGGGAGGCCCGAGGACTCTCCTCCGGCACCGCCTGCACCCGAGGACGCACCGAAGGATTCCGTGTCCACGGAGCACCCGGCGAAGAGCATCGTCCAGGTGGTGACCAGGAGAGCGGCGGCCAGGGCGAGCCGCTGGTGGAGGGAGGTTCTTTCGGGTGGCTTCATGGTGGACCCCAGAGTGTTATCGAACAAAAAGCGTCGACGTGGCCTTGAACGTGAAGTGAAGCGATACCGGCAGAGGCCGGGTCGGTACGTGAGCGGAGGCGACCCCGGGGGATCCCCCGGGAGGGAGGAGCTGTTCCGGATCGAGGAGCTCCCGGATCGGGGTGCTCTTTGCCTTGAGCGGCAGGGGGACGTCCCACTGGTCGGACCGCAGGATCGCGTGGACGTCCACCGTCAGCTCCGAGCAGTCGTCGCGCTCGGTGGCATGCCAGTTGAGGCTGCGGAGCTCCAGCGGCGTGGACTTGCCGTGGCCAGCGAGGCGGAGGACCCCGAACGGCTGAAAGCGCTCCCCGGCGAGCCCGGGAGGTTCGCCCGCCCCGTCCACCAGCCGCACGAAGGGAGGCGATGTCCCCGGCAGGAACCTCTCGCGTCCGTCGTGGGGTTCGGTGGCCGACAGCGCCACCTGAAAATCCTCCCCCTGGCGCTGGATCACCACCGTGAGCCCTCCGGCGGCCACCTCGCGCAGCGCCCCGGCCAGCCGTTTCGGGGTGGGGTCGGAGAATTCCAGCACTCCGGCACGAAAGGCTCGCTCGTTCTTGCACTTCGAGGTGAGCGGGATCTTCCACCCGGTCGGGTCGGTGTGCTCATGCAGGTGCTCGTGCTCCGGATCCACCACGTCCACCGAGGGCCCCGCCGGGGGGGCGTTGCCGTCCCCCGGGAGCCCCCCCGGCTCGGCCCCGCTTCCCTCTGCGGTGCGAGGAGCCATCGCGGCGAGGTGTCCTGTCGTGGTCTGCGTCTCCTGGCCTGGTGGTCCGGCTCCGGGACGCTCCTCTCCCGGGCTGGCTTCGGGGCGCTCCTCCCCCGGGGTTCCGGGCACGCTTCCTTGCGAGGAGGCAGCGGGGATCGGTGGGTTCGTTGCCTGCTGGTCGGCCCTGGCCAGGTTTCTTTCCGTTGTCGGGCTGGCTCCACGGGTTTGCTGTTGCTGCGGTGCGGCGGCTCCCTGCGGCTCCCTCTGCGGGGAGGGCGACCCCTTGACCCACCACAGGGTCAAAAGAAACCCTGTTAGCCCCAGCCCGACGCTGGCGATTTTCACGGGGCTGTGAGGGGGGGAAGGGGAGCGCATGGGGAGAGGGTGGACCAACCGTTCATGTTACCCGCCGGAGGTTGGGTTTCCAACAGAGCCGGGGGAAGATCCAGGGAGGGTGAGGGTTGGAGTGCAAGAATGGTGCCCTGGAAGGAATCGAACGGTTGCCCTGGTGTTGGGGGGAGAGCCCTGCGAACGTTGCGGAGCTATGTAAAAGTTGCGGAGGCGGGCGAGGTCGGGGCGTTCAGGAGAGGGTGTGGGAGGCTTGTCAAGCGGGCGCCCCTGGGGAAGAGTGCGCCGCCGCGCCCCGAGCCTGGGCGTTCACCGGGAGTTTTTTACGTGTCTTCTCGCTCGCTGACGATCCTTTGCCTGGCTAGTTATTACAAGGGGGTCCGCTTCCTCCAGCAGTGCAAGAAGGAGGGGTGCACGGTGCTGCTGCTCACGGTGGAGGGGCACCTCAAGGACGACTGGCCCCGGGACCACCTCGACGAGGTCTTCGCCATGCCCCAGGAGACCCTCAACGAGAAGAAGCAGGAGGTCATCCACGCGGTGAGCTACCTGGCCCGCACCCGGAAGATCGACCGGATCGTCCCGCTGGATGACTACGACGTGGAGGTCGCGGCGATGCTCCGGGAGCACATGCGCATCCCCGGCATGGGCGACACCACCGTCCGTTACTTCCGGGACAAGCTGGCGATGCGGGAGAAGGCCCACGACAGCGGGATCCTGGTGCCTCCCTTCGTCCAGATCCTGAATTACGACACGGTGCGTGCCTTCATGAAGGAGGTCCCTGGTCCCTGGGTGCTCAAGCCCCGGAGCGAGGCGGCGGCGCTGGGGATCAAGCGGGTGCTCTCCGCGGACGAGCTGTGGCCGCTCATCGAGGAGCTGGGGGACAAGCAGTCGAACTACCTGCTGGAGAAGATGATCCCCGGGGACGTCTACCACGTGGACGCGATCACCTCGGAGAAGCAGGTGATCTTCGCCGAGGCGCACCGCTACCGCCGGCCCATCCTCCAGATCACCCAGGAGGGTGGCATCTTCGGCACCGCCACCCTGCCCCGCGGCGGCGAGGAGGAGCGGGAACTGCTCGCCTTCCACGAGAAGCTCATCCACACCCTCGGCCTGGTCCGTGGCGTGTCCCACACCGAGTTCATCAAGGGCCGCGACGACGGCAAGCTCTACTTCCTGGAGACCGCGGCCCGGGCCGGCGGCGCCCATATCACCGATCTGGTGGAGGCGTCCACTGGCATCAACCTCTGGGAAGAGTGGGCGCGCATCGAGATCGCCCAGGGGAAGTGGCCCTACGAGCTGCCCCCGCACCGCAGGGACTACGCGGGCCTGCTCAACTCCCTCGCGCAGCAGGAGCGCCCGGACACCAGCGCCTACAACGATCCGGAGATCTGGATGCGCCTGCTGGAGAAGACCCACCACGCGGGCTTCATCCTCCGCTCCGAGCGCCACGAGCGTATCACCGAGCTTCTGGACACCTACGAGGAGCGCATGATGCGGGATTTCCTCGCGGTGCTACCCCCACCGCTCAAGGCGCTGGACTGAGCCCCGCCATGTCGCTCCTTGAACTCCCTCCCGACGTGGACGCGGTGATCGCGCAGGTCGTTGCCCCGGACGAGGAGGGGCCGCTGCTGCGGGCCATGGGGCTGCTGGAAGGGCAGCCGATCCGGGTGCTGCGCCGGGCTCCGCTGGGGGGGCCGCTCCAGGTTCGGGTGGGCGACGCCTGCTTTGCCGTGGGGCGGTCGCTGGCCAGCTCGGTGCGGGTCCAGGTCGTCGAGGCCCGATGAGCGCTCCGCTCCAGGTGGCCCTGGTGGGCCGGCCCAACACCGGGAAATCCTCCCTGTTCAACCGGCTCACCGACGGCAACGCCCACGTCGGCAACTTCCCTGGTGTCACCGTCGACGTGCTCTCCGGCGAGGCGAGGCTCCCCTCCGGAGAAGTCTTCGAGATCCATGACCTGCCGGGCGTCTACCGCCTCGACCCGGGCCCCGGGGGCTCCGCGGACGAGCGCGTCGCCGTCGACTTCCTCCAGGAGCAGGCCAAGAACGGCACGCCGCCGGTGCTGGTCCATGTCCTTGACGCCACCCAGCTTGAACTCCACCTGCGGCTCACCCGGGAGATCCTCGACCGGCTCCCGGGGCAGCGGCTGCTGCTGGTGGTGACCCAGCGGGACGCTCTCGAGCAGGCAGGGGGCTCCCTCGACGGCGAGGCGCTGGCCGCCGCCGTGGGCCTCCCGGTGCGGGTCGTCGGCCACCGCGATCCGGATGTCGCCGTGGTGGTCCTCAAGGCCATCGCGGAGGCTCCCCCCGCGGAGCCAGCCCCCTGGACCCCGGAGGACGCTGCTCGCGCCGCGCTCCGCCCCCCTGAGCGCTCCGCCAGCCCCCAGGAGCGCAGCGAGCGCCTCGACCGCGTGCTGCTTCATCCGGTCCTCGGTCCTCTGCTGTTCGTGCTGATCCTGGGCGCCACCTTCGCCGCGGTCTTCCTCATCGCCGACCCAGCCTCATCCTTCTTCGACGGGCTGCTGGGGCGCCTCGTCGGGGCGCTCCGCCCCAGGCTGGGCGACGGCCTGCTCGCCTCCCTGCTGCTGGACGGCGTGCTGGGCGGCGTGGGCACCGTGCTCGCCTTCCTCCCCCAGATCGTCGTCCTCATCGGCCTCCTGGAGATCCTCGAAGGCAGCGGTTACCTCGCCCGCGCTGCCTTCCTCATCGACCGCCTCTTCCGCGCCGTGGGCCTCAGCGGCAAGGCCTTCGTCCCCCTGCTCACCGCCCACGCCTGCGCGGTGCCGGCGATCTCCGCGACCCGGGTTCTTCGTGACCCCAGAGAGCGGTTGGCGACGATCCTGGTGCTGCCGCTGATGAGCTGCTCGGCGCGGCTGCCGACCTACACGCTGCTGGTGAGCGCCTTCTTCGGCGGCGCCACGCTCCACAAGGCGGCGGTGAGCACGGGGCTCTACCTGGTGGGCATCGTCGGGGGGCTGGTGGCGGCGTCGGTGATGCGGCGGACGGTGGCCCGGGGCAAGGGGCTACCGCTGCTGCTGGAGATGCCCACCTACAAGGCGCCGTCCTGGCGGCAGATCCGGGGGCGGTGCGGGCGGGAAGCCTGGGATTTCACCCGGAGGGCGGGGACGGTGATCCTGGCGGCGTCGGTGCTGCTCTGGGCGCTGCTCAAGCTGCCGGTGTCGGAGGATCCCTCGGGGAAGACGCCGCTGATCGAGCGGAGCGCGGCGGCGGCGGTGGGCAAGGCGCTGGAGCCGATCTCACGGCCCATCGGCTTCGACTGGCGCATCAACGTGGGCCTGATCGGGGCCTTCGGCGCCCGGGAGCTGATGGTGAGCACCCTGGGGGTGATCTTCGGCGTGGAGAACGCGGAGGAGGAGCCCGCTCCTCTGGCGGAGAAGCTGCGGGAGGCGAGGACCCCGGCGGGCGCTCCGGCCTACTCCGCGGCGACCGCGGCGGCGCTGCTGGCCTTCTTCGTCTTCGCCTGCCAGTGCATCAGCACCCTGTCGGCGGTGCGAAGGGAGACCCGTAGCTGGTCGCTCACTGGCTTCGTGCTGCTCTACACCTACGCGCTCGCCTACGCGGCGGCCTTCCTCGCCTACCACGGGGCGCGGCTCCTCGCTGCCTGACGGATCTGCTACCTTCCCTGGCGATGCCTTCTTCCACCGCGCTCGCACGGTCCTTTCCCGCGGTTGATGACCACATCCTGGCGGATGGTGCCCGCCACGAGATCCTCGACGGAAAACTCTTCCCTGTGCCTCCTGCGCAAGAACCCCACGCCAGCCTCAACAGCAAGCTCGCCGCGCTGCTCGAAGCCCACCTGGCCGCGGATTTCAACGCCGCCGTCGACATGCTCACCCGCACCGACAGGCTCGACGAGTTCGCGCCCGACGCCAGCGTCTACCCCGCGGCCCGCGACCCGGAGACCGGCGGGCGACAGCTCGAGCACCTCGCCTTCGAGATCGTCAGCACCGAGTCCCTGGGTCACGCCGCCATCAAGGCCGCCAAGCTCCAGGAGCGGGGTGTACGCCGGATCTTCGCCCTGGACGTGGAAGGACAGCGTGTCCTGGAGTGGTCACCCCGCAAGGGCGCCTGGAAGCACCTCAAGGAAAAGACCAGGATCGAGGACCGCTGCTTCGCGGTTCCGCTGCCGGTGGATGCGCTGGCCAGGGCGGCGAAGACCGACGATGCGGTGGCCTCCGCGCTGCTCGCCAAGGGGAACCCCATCCTCCAGCAAGCCATCTCCGAGGGCGAGCTCAAGGGGAAGCTGGAGGGAGCGCGACGAGCGGTGCTGCGTGTGCTGGCGCGCCGGGGGCTCGCCCTGACGCCCGAGCAGCAGGCGCAGGTGGAAGCCTGCGGCGATCTGGCCACGCTGGAGCGCTGGCTCGATCAGGCCATCACCGCGCCTTCCCCCGGCGAGGCGCTCCGCTTACAGTGCGGCGCCTCGCCGCCGGATGCTCCACCGTCCTTCCGTCCTCGCCAGCTCCGCCTTGCTGCTGCTCTCCCCGGTCCGGGGCCGCGCCGACGTGTTCTCCCTCTGGGGCGCGGGGGCCGCCGGGGTGGCGGAGGCAGGGGCCCGCGCGGCTTCCGCCTCCGACGGCACCGCCGTCCACCACAACCCCGCGGGCCTTGCCTTCGGGCAGGGCGAGGACGCGGAGGTCGGGGTGCTCCTCGCCGCCTCCCGGCTGCGGGCTGCGGGCCGTCGCGTCGACCTGGACGCGCGTGAGGAAGAGCTGGCGACCATGCTGC
>CAZSDX010000119.1:0-3152 GCA_964605685.1 uncultured Polyangiaceae bacterium | reverse complement strand
GCGAGGCCAGCGCCCCCCAGTTCCCCTACTACGACGGCCGGAGCCAGCGGCTGGTGGCGGCGCCGGGCCTCGGCCTGCGTCCGGTCCGCTGGCTGGGCGTCGGCGCCTCCCTCGACGCGCTGGCGGGGCTGACCGGCTCTGCCCGCCTCCAGCCGGGCCCCCGCGGAGCCAGCGAGCCCGCGGTGGATCAGCAGGTGCGCCCGACGCTGCGCCCCGCGGTTGGTGTCCGTTTTGACCCCTCTCCCCGGTGGCACCTGGCGGCGGCGTACCGGTGGGCCTTTGCGGTGAACATCGAGACCCGCACGGAGGCGACGGTGGCGGGGGTGCCGCTGGAGGCGCGGGTGCGTCACGCGCAGGCGCTCTACGATCCGGCGTCGCTGGTGCTGGGGGCGGCCTGGACGCCCACGCGCCGTCTGTCCATCGAGGTGGATGCGGGCTACCACCGGTGGAGCCAGTACCAGGGGCCGTTGCTCCGGGTGAGCGCCGAGCTTCCGGGGGTCCGCGCGGAACCATCGGCGCGCCCGCCGCCGTTCCGGGACACGGCGAGCGCGCGGCTTGGGGGGAGCGCGCGGGTGCTGGGCGGGGCTCACCAGCTCCGGGTGCGGGCGGGGCTTGGTTACGAGTCCTCGCTGCTTGGCGAGGAACGGCAAGGGGAGACCAACCTGGCGGATGGGCCGCGATGGATCGCCGCCGCAGGGCTGAGCTACGAGCAGCCAGAGGCGCTGCTGGGGGGGACGCTGGTGGTGACGCTGGGGGGGCAGCTCCATCACCTCCCGGAGCGTCGCTGGGACAAGGTGGCTTGCCAGGCGGCCCCCTGCGCCCCGGACACCGCGGTGGGTCCCGAGGCGAGCGCGCCGTCCGAGGGGATCACCGATCCTGGTTACCCGGTGCTCCGGGGAGGCGGGCAGGCACTGGCCGGGGTGATGTCGGTGGGGGGGCGGTGGTGAGGCGCCACCCTGTCCGGTGGATCGCGGCGCTGGGGGCGCTGGCGTCACCGACCTGGGCGGCAGCGCCGGAGGTGCTCGGGGGTAGTCCCCGGAGCGCGGCGCTGGCCCAGGCGGACGGGGCCTCCCGGGAGCCTGCGTCGGCGGCGCTGGTGAGCCCGACGGCGGCGGCGACCGACGGGACAAGCGTGGTGGTGGCTTACGGGGTGGGGTCGCCGCGATTCTTGCTCCGGGGCGTCCCGGTGGAGGTGGCGTCGCTCCGGGGGACGACCTTCGGGGTCCAGGCGGGGGCGCAGGTCGGAGGAACCCTGATCGGCTTCGCGGCGGGGGGTTACCTGCCGGATCGAGGGCTGGCGAGCGTGTCCTTCCGGCCCGCGAGCGAGCCGGTTTTTCCCCGGTACGAGGCGGCAGCGGCGAAGGCGACCCTCGACCTGGTGGCGGCGGTGGGGGGGAAGCTCCGGGGGGCGGCGGGGGTCTCGGTGGGCGCGGGGACCGAGGGGCCCGGCGTTGACGTGACGCTGGCGCAGGACGGGCGCGGTGTCCGCTCCGATGGCGCCGTCGATCTGTCCGTCACCTACCGGCTGGCCCCGGTCCTGGCGCTGGCTTTCCGCCCGGACGACGACTTCTCCGTGGCGCTGCGGCTGCGGGGGGCGCGATCGTTCCGCGCCGCCCTGGACGCGGCCACCGCGGTCACCTTCCGGGACAACCCGCTCTCCGGGGTCACCCGGGTCCAGCTCCGTGGCGACGCGGCCTACGACCCGCTGCTGGTCGACCTCGGGCTGTCCGAGCGCTTCGTCCTCCACGGGGCCTGGCGCGCTGCCCTGTTCGCCGGGCTTCGCCACGAGCGCTGGAGCGCTGCTCCTTCCCCGGTGGCCAGCGCTGCCATCGACCTTGACCTGGTGCTGCGCCCCTTCGAGCGCCAGGAGACCTTCGAGCCCCCGCCGCTCCGCGACGTTCTCTCTCCCCGCGTTGCCCTGGAGCTGACCTCGCCTTCGGGTCTGCTGGCGCTGCGTGGAGGGTATGGCTACCACCCCTCGCCTCTCGCCACACCGCGGGGCTACCTGACACCTCTGTTTCCTGCTTCCCACGAGGTCACCGCCGGGGCCGGTCTGGCGCTCCGTGGGCTGCCGCTGCGGATCGACCTGGCGCTGGGGCTCCAGGTGGCTCCTGAGCGGCAGGCCCGCAAGGAGGATCTCACCCTCCCCTGGGCGAGCTACACCCTCGGTGGCGTGCTCCCGCATGGGATGGTCGGGGTGACGGTGGATACGGAGGGGCCTCACCCCCCGGCCCCCTCTCCGCGGGAGACGGAGAGGGGGCCGGGGGGTGAGGCCCCTCTCCGCGGGAAACGGAGAGGGGGCCGGGGGGTGAGGCGTTCCCCTTTCAGGGCTGGGGAGGAGGTTTTTGGAACTGCCTTGCCCTGGCCTCGTCCCGGGGAACTCCTTTGCCTTCGCTGAAAATCTCCACCAGGGCGCCGCACGCCGCCGCGTCGCCGGCCTCGCACTCCGCTGGCAGGTGCTCGGAGGCCTTCCGGAAGAGCCGATCCGCCTCGGTCTTCCCCTTCGGGACGCCGCGCCCCTCGGCGGTGCGCTGGGCGAGCGCGTGGCAGCTCCGCCCGTGGCGCCCGTCGCAGCCCCTGCGTAGCTGCTCGATCTGGGCCTCCTCGCCCCCCGGGAGCTTCCCCGCCTCGTGGAGCCCCGCCAGCGCCCAGCAGGCCGCGCCTTTCTGGCGGTCGCAGTCGGCCCGCAGGCTCCGTACCCCGCGGCGAAAGAGCGGCGCTGCGTCGCCGGTGGTCCCTCCGCCCTGCGTCTGCACCGCGGTCAGGCAGGCGTTGCCGTCTCCCCGGTCGCAGGCTTCGAGGGTCCGGAGCGCGTCCGGGGAGGCGCAGTCGCCGCCGGGCTTGGAGCACCCTTCCCGGAGCAACGTCCGCGCTCTGGCGTTGAGCTCCTCGGCCCGCTTGGGGTCTTCTTTGACCCCCTCTCCCAGCGCGTAGGCTTCGGCTGCCGCCCAGCAGGAGGCCACGTAGCCTTGCTCGATGCAGGCGGCCTCGCGGGTGGCGGCGCCTTGTTGCTCGGCGCGGGGGCGCTCCTCGGAGAGCCGGTCGCGCCAGCGGCGCACCGGTGGGCAGTCCGGACCGGCGCAGGCGTCGAGGTCCCGGGCGTAGGCGAGGAGGGCGCCGGAGGCGCCCGGGTCCTCGTCGTGGAGCTGGGC
>CAZSDX010000118.1:0-14986 GCA_964605685.1 uncultured Polyangiaceae bacterium | reverse complement strand
AGGGGAAGATCGAGGGGAAGATCGAGGGGAAGATCGAGGGGAAGATCGAGGGGAAGATCGAGGGGAAGGCGCAGGCGCTCCTCGCGGTGCTGGAGGCGCGAGGTCTGCCGGTGTCCGAGCGGGTGCGTAAGGCGGTGCTGTCCTGCGCGGACCTGGCGCAGCTCGACGCGTGGGTCCGTGCCGCGGTCACCGTCCCCAGCGCCGAGGCCCTGCTGGCGCCCGCGGGGAAGCCTCGTCGTCCTCGTCGTTGAGCCGGGCCGGTCTTGTCGAGAGCTGGAGGTTTCGGCAGAGAGAAGGCTGCTTTCGCGGAAAAATGGCAGCAGGAGAGCTTTGGCCCGCCGGCTCGCGAGCAATCAGCGTGCCAGCACCCAGGCCCCTCCGTCCTCTTCGCTCTCCGCCCGCCCCCAGGTCCCCCGGAGCGTCCCGTCCTTCTGGGCCCGCAGCACCGCCTTGCCTTGAGCCTCACCGCTCTGCCAACGGCATCGGAAGGTCGCTGGTTCCTCGATCCGGCAGTTCATCACCCCCCGCGGGTAGTGGATCGCCGCCTCCCGCCCCCGGACCTCTACCACGCAGAGCCCCCAGGTGGAGTGGTAATTCCCGGCGAGACGCTCCGGTCCCTGGGTGCAGCCGAGGAGCGCGGCCAACCCGCTCGCCCACCACGGCCAGCGCGACTTGATCACTTGGATCCTTTTAGCCGCTCCGGGGGCGGAAGTCACCGCGGGCGGGCGGCCTGGATCCGGGCCAGCACCGCCCGTACCGTGGTCGAGCGCCCCTCCGGGTCCAGGGCTGCCTCCAGCCTCCGGAGCTCCGCCGCTCGCTCGAAGACCTCTTGCCGCCCCTTCTCGTCCAGATCGTCCCAGGACGGATGCGCACCGATCCCGTCCCGTCGGTACGGGCGCCAGGCGGAGGTCGCCGCCTCGACGAGACCTTCGCGCCCCGGACCTTCCTCGTCCGGCGCATCCTCTGGCGAATCGGGCGCGTCCGGCGGGCTCACGAATGGACCTCCTCCACGGAAACCCCGTGGCGTTCGAGACAATCGGCCAGGAGCTTCCTGGCCCGGGTAAAGTTCTGGAGAAAGGTGTTGAGCCGCTGCCCCAGCCGCTCCGCCAGGACCTCATCCGGCTCCCCGCCTCCGCTCAGGAGCCTCGCCTCCAGCGCCTCCGCGGGCTTCGCCGGTAGCTTCTCCCGGCACCCCTCGATCACCCGCCGTAGCAGCGGATCCGTGGGGGACTCGGCGAGCTGCACGGCGTCCGCCAGCCGCGCCTCCAGGTCGTCCACCCCGGCGGGGCTGGAGCGCCGCCGCCGGGCCTCGCTGATGGCGAGGTTCCGGGCGCTCCGGAGCGCCAGCCGCAGCAGCCCGTTGGGGCGCCCGTCCGGCTCGAAGCGCGGCGCCACCTGCCAGATCCGCAGAAGGGTCTCTTGGAGCACGGCCTCTGCATCCACCACCGCCGCGAAGGGTCGCAGGCTCGACCGGAGCGAGGGCTCCGCCCCCGCCGCCCAGCGCCCGAAGGCGTCCGCGTCTCCTTGCTGGATGGCGTGCAGATGCAGGTCGAGGTCCATCGGCGCAGCTCACCGCCGCAGCAAGAACCAGTACACCAGCGCCGCGATCAGGAGCAACACGAGGAAGAGCAACCACCCGGGGCGGCGACGCCTGGTCATCGGTGCCATCTGCGCGGCGGGGCTCAGGGGCGCCTGGGGCGGGGCTGCGGGCCTGGTGCTTGCCAGAGCGATGAGCCGCTCCATCTCCTCGCGGGCCTCGGGGGAGTAGCCGCCCGCCCTCGTGCTCCTGTCCGCGTTGGCCATGGCTCTGGGCGCTTCCTGGGCCTCGCTCCGCCGGCCGAGCGTCATCCTCTCGGTGGGGGGTGCCTCTTCCTGGGCGATACGGGCGTCCTCCAGCGACATGAGCTCCTTCAGGGAGAAGAGCGCCCCGCCGTCGGGCTGTGCAGGCGCGTCCGCCAGCTTTGTGGTGAGCGCCGCCGGAGCCCGCAGCCCAAGCGCCTCGGCGTTCATCCCGTAAGGAAGCTCCTGCGGGACAACCTCGTCGCGCTTCTTCGCCTCCGGGTCCACGGTGCGCTCCTCGGTGACGGCTACCCACGAGGTCAGCCGGGTAGCGATCTGGAAGTCGAGCCCTGTACGCTCGATCTCCTGGTCCAGCCGGTGCGTGTCCCGCCCCATGGCCCAGAGCGTCTCCAGATCCTCGACCCGCTCCCGGGCGAAGAGCGCCGCCAGCGAGGGCGATCCTTCCCCGGGCTCCTGTGCAGGCACGGATACCACCTCGCTCCAGGGCCCCGCGGAGGTCATCCCCCGCAGCCGCAGCGCCCCGCCGCCCGCCTTGAGCCGCAGCGACAGAAGCACCGGCGCCCCCGCGAAGAGATCCGGCAGCTTCGCCGGGGCGTGTTCCTCCAGGGCGTCGCCCTCCAGCACCAGGTCGGTGACCAGCGGCGCGCAGGTCCGGGCCAGCAGCGCCCGGGTGGCCTCCGCCACGTCCCCATCCAGGTCAAGGATGACCTCGACCCCGTGGCCTGCGCGGGCTGCGGGTCCGGTGAGGGAGCGGTTGACGCTGGAGCCGACGCCGACGGTGTGGAGGCGGCACCCCGGGGGGAGTTTTTCCTGGAGGGTGGCGACGATCTCGCTCTCGAAGCCGATGAGCCCGTCGGTGAGGAGGATGACCTGGCGCTGGGCGCCCGGGCGGAGGGGCTGGAGAGCTTCCAGGATGCCGGAGCGCATCTCGGTGCCTCCCTCGGCCTGGAGGCGGTCAATCCAGGCAAGGGCTTCCCGCTTGGCGTCCGGGGTGGCGCGGGTGGCGCCGCGCTTCCAGCGGTGGGGGCGGTTGCCGAAGGAGATCAATTCGAGCTGGTCCGTGTCCTCCAGGGTCTGGAGCAGGGAGCGCATCAGGGATTTGGCCTGCTGCATGGGGGCGCCCTACATGGAGCCACTGGCGTCCAGGAGGAAGATCAGGTCCCGGGGGAGGGGCCGGGGGCGAGCGGAAGGAGTAGGAGGAACGACGGTGAGGAGCCCGTAGCCGCTGCGGCTGACGGGGGAGCGGGCCTCGGGGCGGGCGACCTGGAGGGAGAGGCCCACGCGGGGCTGGGCGACGGGCCAGCGGACGGCGATGTCGCGGTCAAGGGGGGCCTCCTGGGCGAGGCGGATTTCCGTGCCTTCGCTGCGGGTGACAGCGAGGGGGTGGGTGGGAGAGGAGGGGTCGCCTTCCAGGGCGTCGAGGACGTGGAGCACCAGCTCGACGCGGGGGGAAACGGCGCGGGGTGCCTCGGGGATCTCGACGCTGACCTTGTCGGCGTCGGGGACGCGCCCGGCGGCGCCGAGGTAGCGAGGGCCAACCACCGTGGGGAAGCGCCAGGACCACTGGCCGTCGTCGAGCCATTCGAGCTTCTGGTCCAGCTCCAGCATGGCGACGATCTCCTCGCCGGGGGGGATGTTGCCGAGCTCCTGGGTGAAGACGCTGCTGCGCTCCTGGTCGACGAGGCCGGCGGTGCGGCCCGAGGCCACGGCCTCCTCGAAGCGCTCGCGGGCGCGTTGCTTCCGGTCGATCTCGCCGCGGATCAGCTTCCCGGCGAGGAGGAACGAGTAGCCCCGGACCGCCGCGTTCGCCGGCAAGGGCATGGTGTAGCGGACGGAGAGGGGATCCGCGTGGGGGTTGACGAAGCGCTGGGTGAGGACCACCACGGCGAGGCCCCCCTGGGCCCGGACGTGGACCGTCGCCCCGCGGAAGGCCAGCTCGCGGCCGTCGGAGGCGACGAGGCGGACGCCGCTGCTGGGGGGAGGGACCGGGAGGGGGGCGGTGGAGAGGGCGGCCTGCATGGGAGGATCCTTTCGTGGGATTTGCGCGATCAACGCGCGGCCCGTGCCCCTGGTGACAAACTTTTTTTCGGGGACCTCACCCCCCCTCACCCCCCTGGATCATTTGGTGCCGAAGAGGCGGTCTCCGGCGTCGCCGAGGCCGGGGACGATGTAGCCGAGCTCGTTGAGGTGGCTGTCGACGGAGGCGGTGACCACGGGGACATCCGGGTGGTGCGCGTGGAATTTGGCCAGGCCCTCGGGGCAGGCGAGGAGGCAGACGAACTTGAGCGAGGCCGGCCCGGAGCGCTTGAGGCGCTCGACGGCGGCGATGGCGGAGTTGCCGGTGGCGAGCATCGGGTCGCAGACGATGACGGCGCGGTCGGCGAGGTCCTGGGGGACCTTGTAGAAGTACTCGACGGATTCGAGGGTCTTGTGGTCGCGGTAGAGGCCGACGTGGCCGACGCGGGCCGAGGGCATGAGCTGGAGCATCCCGTCGAGGATGCCGAGCCCCGCCCGGAGGATCGCCACCAGCACCACCTTCTTTCCTTCGAGCATTGGCGCCTCGATGTGGGCCAGAGGCGTGTCGATCTCGATGTTGGCGAGCTTCATGTCGCGGGTGGCCTCGTAGGCCAGCAGCATCGAGATCTCGCTGAGCAGCCTGCGGAAGCTGGCGGTGCTGGTGTCCGCCTTGCGCATCAACGTCAGCTTGTGCTTCACCAGCGGGTGATCGACCACCGTGCAGTTGGGGAACTCCATGATGGGCGGCGAGCCTACCAGAATCCACGGTACCCCCGGGCTCCTCGGTGTATGCTTCGCCCCCTCCCATGGTTCGCCGGGTCCTGCTCGTCGCCGCGATGACGCTCGCGACCCTGTCGCCAGCCCCCGCCCGCGCCGACCGCTTCCTCCAGGAGCAGAGCGGCTACGCCCTGCTGCTGGGGCCCAACGTCGGCGGCGCCTTCCACAAGACCCCGGGGGCGCTCCTCGGCGCCGAGCTGAGCCTGGTCCACTTCGACGACGGCGTGTGGTTCGGGTTTTACGGAGACTTCCTCCAGGACCTCGGCCTGCGGCGCTCCCGCTGGAGCTTCGGCCCCGAGATGGGCCTCGGCCCCTTCGGCCTCGACGTCGGCTACGTGGGCGAGCTGGACGACCGGAACCCCCGACGAGGCTTCCGGATCCGCGGCCTGCTCTCCGCGTTCCTGGTGAGCGCCTACCTGGGCACCGGCATGCTGGCCACCGAGGACAACCAGCGGTACGCCTTCCGCGAGGGCGGGCTCCTCTTCAAGATGCCGCTGGCCCGCTTCTTCTGATCAGGGCAGGCAGACCCCGAGCCCACCCAGCCCCAGCGCGTCCTGGCAGCTCCCCTGCGCGCAGCCCTCTCCACCCACCCGACACAGCGCGCGGCACACGAACCCAGCGCCCTCCGGCGTGCAGGCCCCGTGGTATTTCACCCCCGGCTCCGGGGCGCACGGAGATCCCTTTTTCGGGCTCTTGGTGCAGGGCTCTCCCAGCGCCGCCGTCTGCGCGTCCTCGTGCTTGCCGATGCACGCCCCGGTGAACCCGCCCAGCAGGTAACCCGCCGTGCAGAGCTGCGTCCCGGTGCAGCCGGTCTCCGTCGCCAGCGGATCGCAGACGCGACGGCAGGTCGGGTGCGCATGGTTCCCGTGGGGCTCCTCCGCGCATACCAGCCCGTCCACGCAGCCGGTGTGGTTGAGCTGGGTGGGGCATGATTGACCCAATGCCTTGGTCCCGCTCTTCTTGCAGACCCCGGTGGAGCCATCGTGGCTGCTGCTCAGGCAGGTGGAGCCCGCCTCGCAGGTGACCTCGCCGTAGGGATCGCAGGGGACCGCCGCACCGCCGCTGCCAGCGGTCCCGCCCGAGGCCCCCGCGGAGCCGCTATCGCCGCCTTGTCCCGCGTTGCTTCCTGCGACGCCGCCTTGCCCGGCGGCGCCGCCGTCGCCTGCCGAGCCGCCGTCGCCGGTGGAACCGCCGTCGCCGGTGGAGCCGCCGTCGCCCGCGGAGCCGCTGACCCCGCCGGAGCCGCTGGCCCCACCGGAGGGAGCCCCGGCGGTCGCAGGGCTGGAGGGAGGTTCCTCGTCACCCCCGCAGTGGAGGGAGAGCAGGCCGAGGAGAGGGAGGGTCCAGAGGAGGGAGCGCATGTCAGTGCTCGTGGTGTTCGAAGAAGAAGGCGGCGATGGAGGAGGGCTTTCCGCCGACCTCGTAGGTGGCCTCGACGGCGGCCTTCTCCAGGTCGATCTTGTGGATCTTCCCGGTGAGGGGGCTGGTCACGTAAGCGATGTCGTCGAGGAGAGCGAAGTAGCCCCTGGGGAGCGGCGGCTTGGCCTCCGGATCATCCACGGTGGAGACGCCGTCGACGGTGCCCTCCAGGGAGCCGCTCTCCGCGGCGAACACCCGCAGCTTCCCGTCCTTGCCGAGGACGACGACGTGCTTGGCGTCGTGGGTGAGATCGAACTGGTAGTAGGCGGCGCCCACGTCGATGGGGGTGTATTTGCCGTCCTCCGTGAGGCGGACCAGGGCGGTGGGGCCCCAGTTGCCGAGGAAGAAGGTCGCATCGTGGGTGGTCTTGAGGGTGCCCACGCGGGTGCCTTCCGGCGTTCCCTCCGGGTTGGGGAGCTTCTTGGCGGCCCACTTCCCTCCGTCCTGGTGGAGCCACAGCACGCCGTCGGTGCACCCGAACACCACGCCCAGCTCGTTCGCGGCCTCGCCGTGGAGTCCCGGGCAGGTATGGAAGCTCTCCTTGATGGTGCCCGTGGCCCCCCGCAGATCGACCCCGATGGGCAGCGTCCCGGTCGCCTGCGGGTCGAGGTTCGGCGCGGTGAACAGGAAATCATCCGCCCCCACCGGCACAGCGACGCCGTGCTGGTTCTTGATGCTCTCCAGCTCCAGCGGCTTGTAGCCAGCGTCGGTGATCTTCCCCATGTCCAGGAAGTGCGCGCTGGCCTTCACCATCTCCACCCCCTTGTCTGCGTCTGCCGCCAGCCCGTCGTTGAAGATGCTGATCCACCCCTCGTGGCGGACGAAATGGGTCGGCCTCACCCCGGAGAGCTCCAGGGCCAGCTTGGCCGGAGGGAGCCGGTTGTAATGGACGTGGTCCACATGATCCTCCACCTCCAGACCACCGTCGAACAGGTGCACCCTGTCGTTGTTCCGCTGGATCGCGAAACCGTAGCGACCGTCCTCCGAGCTGTAGACCGACGCCGGACCCAGGGTGGTGAACTCCTTGATCACCTTCTCTTCCCCCTCCTCCAGGTCGAATACGCTGACCTTTGCCGCCTCCACGTCGCCGAAAAACAGCCGTCCCTCCCCATGCTCCTCGTGGTCGTGGCCGCCTTCGCCCGCCTTCCCGGCCTCCCCGCTCGTGCCACCGTTGCCCGCCGTGCTGCCGCCCGCGCCACCGTCGCCGCCGGAGCCCGCCCCCCCGACGGATCCGCCGGTCCCTGCGCCTCCGCCGGTCCCTGCGCCTCCGCCGGTCCCGGCCTGACCCGCCCCCGCCTGTCCGGAACCTCCGGTCCCTGCCTCGCCGCCCCCCGCCCCTGCGGCCCCGGCGACCCCGGCGCTCCCTGCCGGGTTCCCTCCGCTCGGCGCCTGCTCCTCGTCGGAACCTCCGCAGGCCGTCGCAAGCAAGAGCACCGCCACCCAGCCTAGCTGCATCTTCCAAAGCTTCACCGATCCAGTCTCCTTCATCGCTCCCGGGGAGCTCCTCCGCGGTGGCCGAGCGCATGCGCCCCGCGGACAGGGGAGACCAATTTGCGCAACTTGGATACTATTGCAACTCAATTGCGAAGCCTGGCTTGCGGGGGGGTGAGGTAGCGGAACCGAGGGGAGAGGTGGTAGGCATACGGTCCGAGCCCGGGGAGGTCCGGGTCACCGAGGAGAGACCATGTGGAGCCCTGAAGGCCGCAAACGTAACGCCGAGGAGCTACGACGGATCGCCGACAAGGTGCTGCGCTACCGGCAGCTCGCCGACCGCTTCGCCGGGTATTTCCAGCCGGACAGCGACAACGCGCGGCAGCTCCGGCAGATCCAGGGGAAGCTGGAGGATCTGCGGGCCCGGGCGATGGACCGGGAGAAGCGGCTGGCGAAGGGGGTCGTGAAGATCGGCGTGGTGGGGCTGGAGAAGCAGGGGAAGAGCGCGTTCCTGTCTGCCTGGCTCCGGAGCGAGCGGCTGCTGCCGAGCGAGGCGGAGCGCTGCACCTGGAGCACGACGGTCATCGAGCCGGGGCCGGCGGGTAAGTTCGGAGCCACGGTGCATTTCTACCAGGACGCGGAGTTCAAGGAGCGGATCGCCAGCTACTTTGACGCCCTGGAGCCCGGCAGCGCCGAGCGGTGGGCGGGGCTGAACCACGCGGAATTGCAGCGGCTCCGGGCCTCTTTCCGGGATCGTATGGGCTACGAGGTGGACGACCCGGACCGGGCGGGGCGCCGGGAGCAGACCGCCTTCCAGGAGCTGCAGGAGATCGCGGCGGGGCTTCCGGACATCCGTGCCTTCCTCAACCGGGAGCCGCAGACGCTGGCGGCGGCCACGCTGGACGAGCTGGCGGAGAAGATCCGGCCCTTCATCGCGCTGAAGGACACGCGCCACGGCAACCGGCCCTACCCGGGGGTACGGGCGGTGAAGATGGTGAGCGTGGCGATCCCGGTGGAGGGGGCGATGCCGGGGGTGGTGCTGATGGATCTCCCGGGGATCGACGCGCCCTCGGAGAAGGCCAAGCGCGACACGGAGGAGGCGCTGTCCAACGAGGTGGACGTCATCATCTTCGTCAAGGACGTGACCCGGCCCTCCCTGGTCCGCAACGAGATCGATCTGCTGCGCATGGCCCAGACCGCCGACCGCAGCGTGTCCCTCAAGGATCGCATGTTCGTCGTCCTCACCAAGGTCGATCTCTTCGACCACCCGGACGAGAACGGCAACTGGCACTGGTCGCTGGCCACCCGCAACTTCAAGGAGCAGGGCGTCGATCGGATCTTCCCGTACTCGATGCTGTGGGTCCACAAGGGGCCCAACCTCAACCACCCGGTCTGCCGTCAGGTCATGGATTTCTACGGCTCCACGGTGCCGGTCTCGGGCCTGGAGAAGCTCCAGGCGGCGGTGGCCAGCTACCTCGCCACGGAGGTGGAGGCCATCGACAAGCGGGTGATGAACACCATCCAGGGGGATTGCTCCGAGCTGGAGGCGCAGCTCCGGGGCGCCCTGGTCTCGGTGAAGGATGGGCTCTCCGACCGGGAGTTCGAGCGGCGCTCCGAGCAGGTCTTCGACCAGCTCTTCGAGCACGTCCGCGCCGGGGAGGATCCGACGGGCCTGTTGCCGGAGATCCGCCGCCGGCTGAGCGCCTACATGGACGACGAGCTGAGTGACAACAAGCGCAACGCCCGCGCCGCCCGCGCCGACGAGCGGATCCGCCAGATCAAGGCGGACCTGCTCTCCAAGCTGACCCCCGAGGAGGCGGAGTCCAAGCGCCGCCAGATGAAGAACCCGGGGCTGATGAACGAGACCGCCGTCGAGATCGAGATGCGCAAGCAGATGCGCGAGCGGGTCGCCGCCCGCATCGCCGGCCTGGGCGAGGATTTCCGCAACACCGCCCGGGAGAGCATCGAGCGCATGCTCAAGGAGATGTTCGTCAGCGCCACCTACGAGGGCGGGCGGCTGGAGGTGCTGCTCCCCCCCGGCAAGACCCTCAACGAGCGTGTGGACGCCCTGGGCCGCGGGGGTCAGGTGTCCGAGAGCGTGGTCCGCTTCCAGAACATCGAGATGGCCAAGGCGGACGTGGCCTTCGAGGTGCTCTCCCGGTACTTCGCCCGGCAGATCATCGAGATCCTCGACGCCACCGACCCCGGCGACCGGGAGATCCGCGAGCGGGAGATGCGGGGCCTAGAGCAGTTCTTCGGCATGGGCATCGTCGACAAGGCGGCGGGGGCGGGCTCCTCCGGGGTCATCGATCAGATCCGCCAGCGAGTGGGCCTGGGCTCCACCCCCGAGCCTCCCAACCCGATGCTGGCCCCGCAGCAGGCGCTGGGCGCCTTCCCCCAGGCAGGCGCCTCCCCCTTCCCCACGGCCCCGGCGATGGGCGCCTTCCCCACGGCGCCCGTCGCTCCCCAGCCGGTGGCCCAGCCCGCCGTCCCGGGGCAACCGGGCTCGTTCCCGCAGCCCCCCGGCGGCGGTTTCGCCCAGCGTGACTGGAGCAAGATGCTCGCCCGGGTCCGCACCGACGTGGAGCGGATCTGCAACTTCCTCGAAGCCCTCGCCAAGCACCCCCGGGGCCTGCAAAAATACCACGAGGAGGCGATCCGGACGGTGCACGACTCCTGGATCGACCGGGAGGGCGAGCAGTCGCTCCGCCGCTGGGTGCGCTCCGAGTGTACCCGGGTCTGGCCCCACAAGTTCGCCGCCATCGAGGCGGAGAAGGACCGCGCTCGCGCCGACATCCAGGCGCTCGAAGAGCTCTTCGGCGCCGCCCGCTCTGGGTGAACAGGTTTCCGTCGGGGATTCCCGCCCAGGCCCCGGGGAGCGGTGCTATCTAGGCGTCATGCTTGTGCGGCGAACTTCCTTTCTGGGGGCCTTGATGCTGGCGGCCTGCACCACCACCGCCGACACCGTCGAGGTCCCGACCGACACGGGGCCCACGCGCATGGACGTGGGCTACCGGGTCAGAGCGCTCAATCCGTGCGAGGGCGAACCCGCCCGGTACCAGGCGATCCGCCCGCGGGATGAGGACTTGCTGCTGCTCCAGGTCCGGGGGCCGTTCTCGGACGAGGGGGCCGAGAAGCCCCTGGAGCTGACCCTGAGGGCGCCAGGATCCTGCGGGGCGCTTCCGCGCTGCGGTCACCTCCTGGTGCGCGTCGATCCCACGTCCGCGGACACGGAGGCGCTGGCCTTCCGGGCGTCGACCTACACCATCGAGGTGCCGCTTGCGCTGCTCCCGGAGCCGCTGGGTTCCCACACCATCGAGGTGCAGCTCCACGGCGACGATGGGAGGCAGGCCCTCAGCTCCGATGGATACCCCCGCGCCGTGACGCTCACCGTTGACGTGGTGGCGGCGGACGATCCGACGTGCATCCCGCTCCCGTGAGGGGTCACGGGTCCGGGGAACTGGAGAGGTGCCGGGGGATCTCCTGCCGGACGTGTCCTTCCGCGTCGAGGGCGAATAGCTCCTCGTCGAACTCGGCGGCGCGGTAGCCCTCGCCCTCGGAGGAGACCCGCAGCAGCACCTTGCCCTCCGGCGTCGGATCGACGCGGAAACCTTTCACCTGGCCCTGCTCCACGGCGGCAACGAAGCGGCTGCGATCCCGCTCCCGGAGGGTGGCGAAGGCGGCGGCGAGGCTGCCGGTGAGCAGGCCGCCGCTGGCCATGGCGACCAGCGTCCAGAAGCCAACGGGGTTGTACCAGTGGTCGCCGGAGGAGGCGGGGGGAGCGAAGGCGACGGCGGCGAAGGCAACCAGGGAGAGGATCAGGTTGGTCAGGCCCACGGTGCGCTCGCCCCGCTCCTCGCCGGAGAGCCCCTGGAGCGCGTGGCGCTGGGCCCGGGCGATGGGCAGGCCAAAGAAGAGTAGAGTCAAGATCAGGGCGGGCACCCAGATGAGGGCCCCGAAGGTGACCCCCAGGAACGCGCCGCCAAGGAATTGTTCGATGAGCCGAACAGCTTCGCGAGGGTGGCCATCGCCGGCCAGCAGGATCCCCGCGGCGAGGCCCCCGTTGGCAGCGGCGAGAGGGATCGAGAGGAGCCACCCGGCGCGGATCTTCCGGGAGCCGACGGCGATCTCGACGCGCCACCGGAGCAGCATGGCCCAGAGCGTGCCGAGGAGGAGAGTCGGGAGGCCCGTGACCAGGGTAGGCCCCCCGAAGGACATCTCCTGGACCATGTAGCTGAAGACCACGCTGGTCAACGCCGCCAGGGAGAGCCCGACCCCGGCGACGTTCAGGGTCCGAAGGGCTCGCAGGGTCCGGAACGCGCCGAGGGGTTGCATCCCCCAAGAGCTAGAGCTTCCGGGGGGAGGACGTCCAGGGTTGATCACGAGGGGTGGGTTCGCGGCCACCTGAACCGGGTGTACCCTCCCTTCGATGCGCCACCTCCTCGCCGCCGCCGCCCTTGTAACCCCGCTCCTCGCGTCCCCGGAGGCCCGGGCCTTCTGCGGGTTCTACGTGGGGGGCGCCGGCGCGAAGCTGTTCAACAACGCGACCCAGGTGGTGATGATGCGCCTCGGGACGCGGACCGTGCTGAGCATGGCCAACAACTACCAGGGCCCCCCGGAGAACTTCGCCATGGTGGTCCCGGTGCCGGTGGTCTTGCAGAAGGAGAACGTCAAGACCCTGAACCCCTCCCTCTTCGAGCACGTCGACCAGCTCACCTCACCCCGGCTGGTCGAGTACTGGGAGCAGGATCCCTGCCCCCCGGATGGCCCCATGATGGGCTTCGGGGTGGGCGGCATGGGCGTGGGCAAGGGCGCCGGCGCCGTCGCGACGGACTCGCTTCCCAGAAAATCCGCGGTGAAGATCGAGGCGCAGTTCGCCGTGGGAGAGTACGAGGTGGTGATCCTTTCGGCGGAGGACTCGATGGGGCTGGATACCTGGCTCCGGGAGAACAAGTACAACATCCCCGAAGGCGCCGAGCCGGTGCTCAAGCCCTACGTCCAGGCGGGCATGAAGTTCTTCGTCGCCAAGGTCGATATCACCAAGGTGAAGCGCGACGGCGCAAAGACCATGCTCTCTCCGCTGCGCTTCCACTACGACACGGAGCTGTTCAGCCTGCCGGTGCGGCTGGGGCTGCTCAACTCGTCGGGCACCCAGGATCTGATCGTCAACATCCTGGCCCCCGGGGTCCGCTTCGAGGTGGCCAACTACAAGAACGTGGCCATCCCCACGAACCTCAACGTGAAGAACCCCGTCAAGGACGCCTTCGGCTCGTTCTACGCGGCGCTCTTCGACCAGACCCTCAAGAAGCACCCCGGCGCCGTCATCACCGAGTACGCCTGGGACGCCTCCACCTGCGACCCCTGCCCGGGCCCCGCCCTCTCCTTCCAGGACCTCGCCGCCCTCGGCGCCGACGTTGCCCCCGGCGTCCCTCCCCCCTCCACCACCCGCTCCGCCGCCCCCCGGCGGGTTGGGGGCTTCGTGCTGACCCGGCTCCACGCCCGCTACGGCAAGGATACCCTCGGCGAAGACCTGGTCTTCCGGGAGGCTGGCCCCATCGTCGGAGGCCGCGAGCACGTCGTCGACGACCAGGGCACCCTGGAGCAAGGCGCCCAGGTCAGCTCGATCAACAACTTCCAGGCGCGCTACGCCATCCGTTACCCCTGGATGGGCCCCGTCCGGTGCAAGAACCCCCGGCGCGGCGTCTGGGGCGGGCCCCCCCACGAGGACATGGAGGAGAAGATCCGCCCCGCCACCAACCTCGCCTTCGCCCCCCGTAAGAACTTCGACCCCTGGCCGTTGATCAAGACAAATCGACCCGTGGAAGCCTCCCTCCTCGGCGCCGCCCAGAAGGTCAACTCCACCTACCCTCTCCCCCTCATCGTCCCCTCTCCGCTCCCCTCCGCCTCCTCCCCGGACCCGGAATCCCCCCCGCCAGATCCCCCTCCCTCCCCGAGCGATGTCACCCCACCTCCTCCGCCCCCCTCTCCTCCGCCGGAGCCTGCTCGCGGTGGCTGTGCCGGGTGCCAGATGACACCTTTTTCCTCCGCGATCCCTGCGCTGCTGGCGGTGGGGCTCGCCGGCCTGCTGCGCTTGCGACGAAGGACACGATGACGCGACGAACGCTTCTCCCTGGTGTGCTGTTGCTGGTGGCCTGCGCGCCGCTGGTGCTCGACTCCGGCGACGCGGGCAGCGCCTCCTCGGGGGCGGCGATCTTGCCGTCCCCGTCGGGGGCGGGGAGCGCGGCGGTCCCTGCGTCCTCCGTCGACCTGACGGGGCGGCTCCCGGAGCCTGGAGGACCGATGGAGCCCGGCAGGCTCAAGGTCGAGGGCAAGGTGACCGGGCAGGAGCTGGCGGACATCGACGGCTGCGTCCGGTGCCACGCGGAGGCCACGGCGCAGTGGCGCCAGAGCGCGCATGCGCTGGCCTCCTTCAACAACCCGATCTACCGGGTGGCGGTGGAGCGGCTGCGGCGGGACGTGGGCAACACTCCGAGCCGCTTCTGCGGTGCCTGCCACGACGTGGCGCTGCTGGTGGACGGGGCGATGGACCGGGAGATCAAGCCGGAGGATCCCCGGGCCCACGTCGGGGTGAGCTGCCGGGTCTGCCACGGGATCACCGAGGTGAAGCTGGACGGAAACGGGAGCTACACGATCACCGGCGAGCCGATCCCGATCCCGGTGGAGGGGGACGCGGCGAGCGTGCAGGCGCACATCAAGCGGGTGACCCCGTCGGCGGTGAAGACCCGGGAGTTCTGCCTGGCCTGCCACAAGACGTTCCTCCACCCGGGGACGGGCAACCCCTCCCACCTCGTCGGCCAGGACGACGCGACCCCCTGGCTTCGCTCCCCCTACGCGGGGAGCCACGCCGCCCGGCTGGATGATCCCGTCGACGAGAAGACCTGCAAGGACTGCCACATGCCGAAGGAGGAAGCTCCCCTGGGGGACGCGGCGGCCAAGGAGGGGAAGATCCGCTCCCACCGCTTCCTGGGGGCGCACACGTTCCTGGCGGCGCTGAGGGGCGACCAGGATCAGCTCCGCAGGGCGAAGGCGGTGCTGGAGGGCGCCGCGACGCTGGACGTGGCCGCGGTGATCCACGCCGACGGGCGGCGCTCCCTGCCCGCGGATGGCGCCCCCGTCGCCGCCGGGGAGGCCGTCACGCTGTCGGTGGTGGTGCGCAACACCGGGGTCGGCCACCGCTTCCCCGGGGGCGTGCTCGACGCCCAGGATACCTGGATCGAGCTGGTGGTGACCGACGCCCAGGGGCTCCCGGTGGCGGAGGCCGGCGTCAAGCACGAGCGGGAGGCGAACGACCCGACGGCGCACCGGTTCTTCGTGCTCCAGGCGGGGGCCGACGGGAAGCCGCTGCTCCAGCGGGAGACTCACCTGTTCCGCGCCCCGGTGTTCAACCACACCATCGCCCCCCGCGACGCCGTGGCCGTCGAGTACTCCTTCACCGCGCCCTCGCGCCCTGCGGCGTTCCCGCTGCGGGTGGCGGCGCGGCTGCGCCACCGGAGCCGCGCCCTGGAGGTGCAGGAGGCCGCCT
>CAZSDX010000117.1:0-15167 GCA_964605685.1 uncultured Polyangiaceae bacterium | reverse complement strand
GGGCGGGAGCTGCTGCCAGCGCTCCGCCTCCAGCGCTCGCTGCTGCGGCGTGCGAAGGCGACGGCCCCGCTGGCGGCGCTGCTGCGGGAGGAGGTCGGGGTGGCGCGCTCGGGGCTGGCTCGCCGGGGAGCCCTCTGGGAGCTGGCCTCCCTGGAGGAGCACACCGGGGAAGCCGAGACGCTGGCGGCCTTCGAGCGCATCCTCCAGGAGGCCCCCCGGGACAGCGCCGCGCTCGACGGCGTGCTCCGGCTCGCGGGGAGGCTCCGGGCCCGGGGAGAGGCCACGCTGCCGAAGCTCCGCCTTGCGCTCCAGGGGCGCCGCGAGCTGGTCCAGGAGCGCATGGAGCAGTCCCTCTATTTCCTCGAAGAGGCGCTGGTGCGCGAGCAGGAGGACGACGAGGAGGCCCGCGCCGGAGCGCTCCTCTGCTACCGGGCGGCCCTCGGCGGCAACCCGGAGAGCCTGCTGGCGGCCCGGGGCCTCGCCCGGCTCGCCGCCCTGGCCAGCCACCGGGAGGCGCTGGTGCAGGCGGAGACCGCCCTCGGCTCGCTGGTCGAGGCGCCCTCCGAGCAGGCGCTCCACCTGGTCAGGGCGGCGGACCTGCTCCGCGCCACCCCGGGCCAGCGGCCCCCCGTCGACCTCTACGAGCAGGCCCTCGCCCGGGATCCGGACTGCTCCAGCGCCGCCACCAGCCTGGTGCTCCTGCTCTCGCAGGATCCTCCCCGCCTGGTCGCCACCCTCAACGCCGCCCTGGAGCGCGCCCAGACCTCCGGGCAGATCCTCTACCTGGGCGCCGAGATCGGGCGCACCGTGCTCCAGGACGCGGGACGCGACGACCGCCCCGCCCCCGGCGTCGGCATCGCCGCCGTCCGCCGCGCCCTCGACCACGCCAAGGACTCCCCTCCCCTGCTGATGCTCCTGGCGCGCCTCCAGGCCGCCGCTCGCCTCTGGCCCGAGGCCCGCGACGCCCTGCTCCGTCTCCTGGAGGTCGCCTCCGAGCAGGACCAGCTCGTCGCCGCCTACTTCGAGCTGATCGCCCTCTACCGCGGCCCCCTCGACGACAGCGACAAGAGCCTCGCCGCGCTCCGGTCCCTCCTCTCCCTCGACCCCCACAACCTCCGCGCCCTGGAGGAGCTCCGGCGCCTCGGCCTCGCCGTCGGCGACCACCACCTCACCATCGAGGCCCTGTCTCGCCTCGCCCAGAACGCTCCCAGCGCCCCGAAGCGGGTCGAATACGACCTGCTCCTGGCGGACGCCCAGCAGGCCGCCGGGAACCCCGCCGGGCGGGTGGAGGCGCTCTGCGACGCCATCCTGTTCGCGGGCCCGGATCCGGGGCCATGGGACGCGCTGGCACGGCTCTACCGGCTGGGCACCAAGGAGGGCGCCAGCGCCTACGCCGAGGCGCTGCTGCTGCTGCTGCGCAAGGCGGACGAGCACCTGAAGAAGCCCTCCCCGCGGTGGCTGTCGGCGCTGGGGATGCTGGAGGCGACGGCGCTGTTCCGCCCGGAGGAGGCGCTGGCGCACCTGCGGCAGGCGGTGGAGCTGCCCGGGTCGACGGCGGAAGAGGTGGCGATGCTGGGGCAAGGGCTGGAGGTGCTGGGGCGCAACGCCGAGGCGATCCGGACGCTGCGAGGGCTGCTGGCGGAGAGCGACGGGCTGCTGGCGCTGGGGGCGCCGGGGGTGGCGCTGGCCACGCTGGAGGCGGCGCTGGCCAAGGAAGGACGCACCGAGGAGCAGCTCCCGGTGCAGGAGGTGCGGGCCTGCCTCGGCGGGATGCCGGAGGACTGGGTGGCGTCCATGCGCAACCGGAGGCTGCCGGCGGGGGCGCCGATGCCGGGGTCGCTGGCGGGGGCGGAGCTGCAGCGGGTGCTGCTGCCGGGCGCTCGGAGCGCGATGACCCAGGTGGCGCTGGCGGTGGCCCCCGTCGCGGCGCGGGTGCTGGGGTTCTCGCTGGGGGCGCTGGGGCTGAGCTCCCGGGAGCGGATCTCCCCCCGGGACGGGCACCCCACCCGCGCGCTGGCGGACCGGATGGCGAAGGCGCTGGGGGTCGAGTCCTTCGAGCTGTACCTGGCGCCCTCCTGGCCCACGCCGCCCCGGGCCTACCCGGGGGATCCTCCGCTGCTGGTGCTCCCGGCGTCGACCGCCGAGCTGCCGGAGCTGGAGCAGGCCGTCACCCTGGGTCGCCTCCTGTTCCGCGTCGCCGTCGGCCTGCCGTTCCTGGACGACTTCTCCCCGGATCGCATCGACGGCTTCCTGCTCTCGGCGCTCTGCGCCACCGAGCCCACGATGGCCCCGCTGCTGCCGCCTCCACGGGAGCGCGCCATGCAACCCTACCAGGCCCTGATGCAGAAGGTCATCGGGCGACGCCAGCGCAAGCAGATCGAGGAGGTCATCGCCAGCATCCCCACCGCCTTCGACATCCATCCCTACGTCCTAGCGATGCACCTGAGCGAGCGCCGCATTGCCTACCTGCTTACCGGTGCCCTCCTCTCCTGCATCGACGCCCTCCGCCGCCACGGAGAGGCCTCCGACCCCCTGCTCCGCCAGCCCCTCGTCCTCGACCTGCTCCGCTTCTCCATGACCGAGAGCGCCGTCGTCGAGCGCTGGCGCATCGGGTCCACCTGGACCGAGCGCCACGGATAACCTCCGGGTCCGGGAGGTTCACCCCTCGTCGCCGCGCTCTAGAGATGCCTCCCCGGTGAGCACCGGCAGGGCGATCTTCAGCGCCACGGTGAGCACCAGGAAGCCCGCCGCCCAGATGCCCGCGGTGATCTTCCACTCGGTCATCGTCGGGACATACTCGACGATCTCGTGGAGGGTGCTGGGGACAAAGCCCGGGATGATGAGGCCCATGCCCTTCTCGATCCAGACGCCCACGAAGGACAGGACGCAGGCCAGGTCGAGGAGCCCCAGGCTGCGGCGCGTCGCCGGCAAGTGCAGCAGCACCGCGGAGACCACGTTGCAGGCCACGGCGGTCCAGATCCAGGGGACCAGGGCGCTCTGCCCGTGGGAGCCGAAGAACAGGTACTTGACCGCGGTGGAGTGGGCGCCCCCCGTGTAGAGCGCGGTGAACAGCTCGGATCCCAGCATGAAGAGGTTGAGGAGCACCGTGATCCGCATCACCGAGGTCAGCGTGCGGATCGGCCCGTCCCCCACGCGGAAGGAGGTGAAGCGGCGGACGAGCTGGAGCAGCAGGATGACAAAGGCAGGCCCCGTGATGAAGGCGGTGGCGATGAAGCGAGGGGCCAGCAGCGCCGAGTTCCAGAAGGGACGCCCACCGAGGCCGCCGTAGAGGAACGCCGTGACGCTGTGGATGGAGATGGCCCAGAAGATGGAGAGGAAGACGAAGGGAAGGTACCAGCGCTTGTCCGGCCTGCGGCCCAGGAACTTCATGTAGAGCAGGTAGCCGCATATGTGGAGGTTCAATACGAGATAGCCGTTGAGGACGATGACGTCCCAGGTGAGCATGGAGATGGGCCAGTTGAAGCGGCCTATCCCCGGGATGATGTGCCAGAAGCGGTCCGGGCGCCCCATGTCGACGGCGATGAAGAGGATGCAGACGACGATGGCGGCGACGGCGAGCAGCTCGCCGACCAGCACCACGTCGTGCATCTCGTGGTCGTCGTAGAGGTAGGCGGGGATCACCATCATGACAGCCCCGGCGGCGAGCCCCACACCGAAGGTGAAGTTGGCGATGTAGAGCCCCCAGGAGACGTGGTCCGTCATCGCGGTGATCTGCATGCCCAGGGCGAGCTGGTGGGCCCAGGCGTTGGCCCCTACCAGGGCGACCGCCGTGAGGAAGGTCATCCAGGCGTAAAAGAGCGGCCTCCCGTCGAAGGCCCGGGCGACCGCCTGGAGGAGGAAGCGAGGGTAGGTGATCGCGTGGCTGGTGGTGTTCATGGCGGGCCTCACTCGTCGAAGAAGTAAAAGAAGCGGGGCCTCGTCCCGAGCTCTTCCTTGAGGACGTAGACCCGCTTGTTCTCCAGCACCCAGCGGATCTCGCTCTCCGGATCCAGCAGGTTGCCGAAGACGCGGGCGCCGGTGGGGCAGGCCTCCAGGCAGGCGGGCAGGCGCCCCTCCCGGGTGCGGTGGAGGCAGAAGGTGCATTTCTCCACGACCCCCTGGGGCCGGATCCGGTTCGACAGGTAGCCCTGCTCGCTGGTGACCTGATCCGCCGGGATCTCCGGCTTCGTCCAGTTGAAGCGCCGCGCGTGGTAGGGGCAGGCCGCCTCGCAGTAGCGGCAGCCGATGCACCAGTCGTAGTCGACGACCACGATCCCGTCGGACTCCTTCCAGGTGGCCTGCACCGGGCAGACCTTCACGCAGGGCGCGTTGTCGCACTGCTGGCACTGGATCGGCAGGTAGTACTTCCCCGGCGCCGGAACCGCGTGGTCGTACTGCGCAGTGCCCCGCTCCAGGTCGAAGCTCCCCTGATCCATCTCCAGCACCCGGATGTAGGAGTTGTTGGTGCGCCGGTCGTGGTTGTTCTCGATGTGGCAGGCCTCGGCGCACTTCCGGCAGCCGATGCAGACGCTCAGGTTGAGGGCGTAGCCGAACTCGACCCCAGGCTGGGGCCTCGGGTCCTTCACCGTCACCTTGGCCCCGTACTGCTCCTGCGTCTCCCGCTCGATCCGCTGGATCACCCGGGCCAGCTCCTCCCGGCTCATCTCCTTGTAATGCCGCTGGAGGAACTGCTCCAGCGTGAGATCCTTGGACCAGGCGCGCAGCGGCTCCATGGCGTAGGCGAAGGCGCCCGCGCCCAGGGTGGCCCCGAGAACCTGGAGCGCCACGCGGCGCCTGGGGTTGGCCTGATCGCTCATCGGTGGGCCTCCTTGGTGGAGAGGCGAGGGACGGTGAAGCCAGGGCGCGAGGAGGGCGCCGGCGGCAGGTTGCGATCCGCCGGCGGTAGCACCGGGATCGATGGCTGAAACTGCGGCGTGTGCGGGTCATGGCAGTCGACGCAGTGGTTGCGGACCCGGGGCCCACGGGCAAGATCCCAGTGGCCCTGCATCCCCCCGTGGGAGCCGTGCGTATAGTCGCGGAACTGCGGCCCGTGGCACTGGGCGCAGAGCTGCATCGCGTCCCGCATCGGCAGCAGCACGCCGTCCGCCCGGCGCAGCACGTCCTGGGCGCCGACGACGTGGCAGGAGCCGCAGGAGAGGCCCCCGTGCTGGAAGGACATGCCCTGGTGGAACTCCCTCAGGTCGGCGGTGGACGACGGCAACCGCTCGGGACGGCGCGCGGTGTGGCACGCGACGCACTCGGCCCGGATCGGCTTGCCCAGCGCGTCCACCTTGCCGGTGTCGATCGACGTGAGCTTGGGCGGGATGTGGATCTCCGTTGGATGGCGCGGCCCCGAGAAAGAGGGGGTCGGCGCCGTCTCATGGTGGTGCTCGGGCTGGCGACACCCCGCAAGCAAAGCCACCACCAGGATGAGTTGGAGGAGCCGTTTCACACCAAAATTTCTAGGGAGCTCTCCGGCGCCATGCACTGACCGAAATCAGTGCACCCGGAGGTGTTCGAGCCGACATTGACCCTCGCGATGATGATCAGCGGACTGGTGGTGACCCTGGCGGAAGACCCCCGGCAGCGAGCCGACGCCCTCGCCGCCCTGGGAGGCGACGACAGGTTGACGCTGGGCAACGAGACCGGGCGCAAGCTCCCGGTGGTCGCCGAGACCGGAACGGCCCAGGAGAGCGAGGAGCTGGTCGAGTCCCTCCTCCGCACCGCCGGCGTCGACTTCGTCGATGTCGTCTACGTCGACTTCTCCGAGGCAGGAGCGTGACCATGGACCGGAGAGATTTCCTCAAGGCAAGCGCGATGGCGGCAGCCACGGCTGCGGCGACCCGGGGGTTGGGCGGCGAGAGCCTCGCGGCCAACGCTCCCGGTAAGGACGACCTGCGCTGGGACAAGGCCCCCTGCCGCTTCTGCGGTACCGGCTGCCACGTCCAGGTGGGCGTCAAGGGAGGCCGCGTCGTCGCCATCGCCGGCGACCAGAAGGCCGAGGTCAACAAGGGCCTGCTCTGCGTCAAGGGCTACCATGTCGGCCTCGCCCTCTACGGCAGCGACCGGCTCACCCGCCCCCTGCTGAAGAAGGACGGGGTCTTCAAGCCGATCTCCTGGGACGAGGCCATCGACCTCATCGCCCGCCGCGCCCTCGCCAACCCCGCCGGCTTCGCCATCTACGGCAGCGGCCAGTGGACCATCCCCGAGGGGTACGCCGCCAACAAGCTGATCAAGGCCGGCCTGGCCTCCAACCAGATCGACCCCAACGCCCGCCTCTGCATGGCCTCCGCCGTGACCGGCTTCCTCTCGACCTACGGGGTCGACGAGCCCGCAGGCTGCTACGACGACCTGGATAAATGCGACGTGCTCCTCCTCTGGGGCAACAACCCTGCGGAGATGCACCCGGTGCTGTTCTCCCGGGTGATCGACCGCCGCTCCCGGGGGGAGGAGGTGCTGATCATCGACCTCAATACACGCCGCACCCGCAGCACCGCCTTCTGCCAGCATGCGCTGACCTTCAAGCCCCACACGGACCTCGCCATCGCCCTCGGGATCATGCACCTGCTCGTCGAGAGGGGCACCTACGACAGGGCCTTCGTGGAGAAGTTCTGCAACTTCCGCCAGCGCACCGATCCCCCCACCCTCGACGGACAGCCCATGTCCTTCGAGGACTTCAGGAAGGCGCTGGCCGACTACACCCCGGAGAAGGTGCAGGAGATCTCCGGCGTCCCCGCCGAGAAGATCCGGCTGCTGGGCGACCTCTTCGGGCGCCGCGACCTGAAGATCACCAGCCTCTGGTGCATGGGCATGAACCAGCATACCCGAGGCACCGCTATCAACGACCTGGTGCACGGAGTCCACCTGCTGAGCGGGCACTTCGGGAAACCCGGCGACGCCCCGACCAGCCTCACCGGCCAACCCTCCGCCTGCGGCACCGTCCGCGAGGTCGGCACCCTAGCCCACACCCTCCCCGGCGGCCTCCTCGTCGCCAAAGACGAGCACCGCAAGGAGGCGGAGGCCATCTGGAACCTCCCCCCCGGGCGCATCAACCCCAAGCCGGGGTACCACACCGTGGAGATGTGGCGCCGCTTCAGCAAGCCCAGGGAGCAGGGCGGTGACATCGACACCATCTGGGTGCAGGTAACCAACCCCGGGCAGACGCTCCCGAACACCAACGAGCTGTTTTACCCGTCGCGGAAGATCCCCGGGAAGTTCCTCATCGTCTCCGACGTGTACCCGACGGAGACCGCACGCAACGCCGACCTCATCCTGCCATCGGCGATGTGGGTCGAAAAAAACGGCATGTTCGGCAACTCGGAGCGCCGCACCCAGCAGTGGTTCAAGATGGTCGAGCCCCCCGGCGAGGCCCGGGACGACTGCTGGCAGATCATCGCCGTCGCCCGCCGCCTCCACGACCTCGGCCACCCGGGCATGAAGGACAAGGACGGCAACTTCCTCTTCTCCATCAAGAAGGACGGCAAGGAGATCCCCGTGTGGGATTTCAAGCGCTACTACGACGTCAACGTCGACCAGCAGCTCTTCGAGGAGTACCGCAAGTTCACCCGCTTCAAGCACAAGGACCTCGCCCCCTACGAGGAGTACACCCGGGCCCGCGGCCTGCGCTGGCCCGTCGTCCAGCAGAAGGACGGCTCGTGGCGCGAGACCCGCTTCCGCTTCGCCCGCTTCGATGACCCCTACGCCACCAGGGACGACATCCAGTTCTACCACTCGGTCACCAAGGACGACCGCGCCCTCATCTGGTTCCACCCCTACGAGCCGCCCCCCGAGTCCCCGGACAAGGATTTCCCCTTCTGGCTCTGCACCGGCCGCGTCGTCGAGCACTGGCACTCCGGCTCCATGACCATGCGCATCCCTCAGCTCCGGGCGGCGATGCCCCAGGCCTACGTCGAGATGCACCGGGACGACGCCCGCCGCCTCGGGATCCAGAACGGCGAGGTCGTCGTCGTCGAGAGCCGCCGCGGACGCATCGAGCTCCCCGCCTGGATCGACGGCCGCGGCCAGCCCCCCCCCGGCTCCGTCTTCGTCCCCTTCTTCGACGAGACCCTGCTGATCAACAAGGTCACCCTCGACGCCCACGACCCCCTCTCCAAGCAACCCGACTACAAGAAATGCGCGGTCCGCGTCCTGCGCAAGGAGCCCCCGGGGAGGTCCCCGTGAGCACCGACGACCTCCCCTCCGACCCGCCTCCCCCGGCGGATCGCGCCCGGGGCCTCCACGTCGGCGTCGCCGCCGTCCTCGCCCTCGCCGCCATCGGCTTCTTCACCGGGCTCCGCGGCTCCAGCCAGGAGGTCGGCTCCTTCCTCGCCTCGCGACCCCTGCCCACCTCCACCGTCAAGGCCCGCAGCTACAGCGACGCGCGCCGCGGCGCCTGGGGGCCCAACTCCGCCCTCTACCCGGCCCTCTTCGCCCAGCTCTCCGCCGCCCCCTCCGCCCCGGTCCCCCCCCAGACCCCCGAGGATCGCCTCGCCTCCCTGGAGCACCGCGCGCGCCTCCGCGCCTACGACGGAGCCCCCCCAACCATCCCTCACCAGATCGAGCAGCTCGACGCCCCGGGATGCCTCGGCTGCCACGAGCAGGGCGCCTCCGTCGCCGGAAAGATCGCCCCCAGGATGAGCCACGCGCGCCACGACAACTGCGCCCAGTGCCACGTCGTCGCCGCCGACCCTCGCCCCTTCGCCGCCACCCCACCTCCCCTGGCCTCCAACGCCTTCGTCGGCCTCCCCGCCCCCTCCGGCGGCGCCCGCGCCTGGACCGGTGCCCCGCCGGTGCTCCCCCACACCACCGCCATGCGCTCCGACTGCCTGAGCTGCCACGGCCCCCTCGGTGCCCCAGGGCTCCGTACCACCCATCCGGAGCGGCAGAACTGCCTCCAGTGCCACGCCCCTTCCGCCGACCGCGACCAGCGCTCCCCCCAGGGAAAGCCCGGCCCCGCCGGCTGGGAGCCCGTCCCGTGAGCCCCGTCAGCCGCCGCCAGCTCCTCGGCCTCTTCCGCCAACAACCCGCCGAGAAAACCGAAAAACCGGGCTTCTCCCTCGAATCCTTCTACCAGCAGCGCTCCCCCGCCCCGTCACCGCTCCCGGTCTTCCCGGTGCGTCAGGGGGGACCGGAGATACCCACATCGGTGATCGGCACCCCCACGGGCGAGGCGCCGCGACCGCCCTGGGTGAACCAGGCCCCCGCCGCCACGCTGGCCGGAACGCCTCGGGTGCGCCCCCACGCCTGCCTGGCGTACCGCGGGTTCTGCACGGTCTGCTCCGAGCGCTGCCCGGTGGAGGGGGCGCTGCTGGTGGAGCTGGGGCGCCCGCGGGTGGTCCCGGAGGCGTGCACCCGCTGCGGCGCCTGCGTGGCGGCGTGTCCTGCGCCGATCAACGGCTTCGAGGTGATCCCCGAGGAGGCCCCCCGTGAGCGATGATCCCCCTTCGAGCAGGCCAGCGGAGATCCCGCTCCCGGAGCTGCAAGAGGCGCTGCTGGACGAGCGTCTGCTCGATCAACTCTTCTTCGACGTGAAGCATGCCGCGGAGCTCATCGGGGTCTCGTTCAAGGGAGGAGGGCAGGAGCGAGCGGCGGTTTCCGGGGCGACGCTGGAGGAGGCTCGGGAGGCGCTGCGAGAGGGGCGGGTGCTGGGGGTGCAGCTCCGCTACCGTTTCCGGGGGCGCGAGTGGTGGGACACGCTGCTGCGGACCGCCGAAGGGGTGCGGCTGGTGAGGATAGCCCCGCAGTTCCCGGAGGAGTGAGCGCACCGGCCACCGGCGCCCTCACCCGCACCTGGCTGCACCCAAAATCGCCAACCCGCACAACCGGAGCGACGGCGCGCCGACCGGGGCCCATGTTTTTGGAATTCCTCGGGGCGCTCCTGTCGCCGGAGCGCTGCGCCGCCTGCGATGAGCCGGTCCCCCTCGGCCACGCCTTCTGCTCCTGCTGCGTGGTCTCCATCGATCCCGCCGCGTTCCCCTCGGTTCTTCCGGTACCGACCGCCGAGGTCGGCTCCTTCGGAGGCGCGCTCGCCCAGGCGATCCACCGACTGAAATACGAGCAGCGCCCGGACCTCGCCCGCCCCCTGGGCGACCTGATGGCCCGCGCCGCCGAACCCCTCCCCCCCGTGGACCTGGTGGTGCCGGTGCCGCTGGCTCCTGCCCGGCTCCGCGAGCGCGGCTACAACCAGGCCGCGCTGCTGGCCGCGCGGGTCGCTCGCCGGCTCGGCGTGGAACATGACCCGATCCGGCTGAGGCGGGTGGTGGAGACCAGACAGCTCGCCCACCAGGGGGAGCAGGAGCGCCGCCAGAGCGTCCGGGGGGCCTTCGCCTGCGCGCGAACGGTCCAGGGGCGCTCGGTGCTGCTGGTGGACGACGTGCTCACCACCGGATCCACCCTCGGCGCCTGCATGGAGGCCCTGGAGGGCGCCCGCTCCGTGGCCGTGTGCGTGGCCGCCCGGGTCGAGCGGCGCAGTGCTCAGGCAGAGCCGCCGCTCACTTGATCGTCTTCTGCAGGAAGCACCCCCAGGCGTCCCCCATGGTGCAGGCACGCTGGAACTTGGTCAGTCCCATGGGCTTCGCCCCCGAGGCCACGTCGAAGACGCCGGAGGCCGCGCAGTCCCGGGCTACCCCGCTGTTGCAGGACTGCTGGAGCTGCTGCGCACGGGCCACGTCGATCACCGGGATCGTCGCCCCGTAGGAGACCTTCATCACCGCGCAGGCCAGGCTGTCCCGGCCGAAGTTGCAGGCCCGCTCGAAGCTCCCCTTGGCCTGGGCCTCGGGGAGAACCTTCCCCGCCTGCTGGAGCCGCCCGAGCCCAGTACAGCCGCTCCAGAGGCCGGCGTAGCAGGCGCGGCGGTAGAAGATCCCGGCGCCGACGGCGTCGTTGCTGCTTTCCCGGAGGGCTCCGGCCTTCTCGCACGAGGTCAAGACGGACCCCTGGCAGGCCCGGCCATGGAACGAGGCGGCTTTCGGTCGATCCGCGGGGGCTCCGCGGCCCTCGGCGAGCATGTCGCCCAGGAGCCCGCAGCCCACGTCGTCGCCGCCCTCGCAGGCGCGAGTCAGGAGCGTCACGGCCCCTGCTTCGTCCTTGGAGCCGGCTTCCCCGGAGGCCAGGAGGGCACCCAGGGCGCCGCAGCCGGCGGCCACGCCGTCCTTGCAGGCCCGATCCAGCAGGGGCCGGGCCGCCTGGGGATCCTTCCCGGTGCCGCGCCCGGCGGCCAGCGCCTGTCCTTGTGCGAGGCAGCCGCGGGGCTCACCGCCGTCGCAGCCCTTCTTGAAGAACTCGAAGGCCTTGGCGTCGTCCTTCGGAGCGCCGCGTCCGCTCGCGTGGAGGGCCGCCAGGGAGACGCAACTCCCGGCGTTCCCCTTGGAGCACTGCTCGGCGCACTGGGCTGCGTTGTCGGGGGCGCAGAGGAAGCTGGCAGCGGCGGCGGGCTGGGCGCATTTCCCTTCCGTCAGCACGAGGCCCTGGGGGCAGGCCACCTCGGGAGCTTCCGTCTGGACGGTCGCCGGAGCGGTGGGCTTGGCATCGTCCTTGGGGGCCGGAGCGATGGCGATCAGCTCCAGACGGACGGCGGCGCCGCACTGGGCGGGAGGTTTGTTCGCATCCGGGGAGGCGTTGGAGCAGTCCTTGGGGTCGCCTTCCTGGTTGCGGGTGCTCTTGTCGCTGGAGCTCTGCCCTTCCGCGCCGGCCCCGAGAATCTCGGCGGCAGCGCGGACCTTGGCGCGGGTGCCGGTCTCCATGACGAAGGCACCGACGAGAGCGCTGCGGACGAAGTGGGTGGCGCCCTCGCAGGAGCCCTGGAGGTCCGCCTTGGTCGGGTCTTTCCAGGTGGTGCGGCGCTTGCCGACCATCACCATGGCCACGTCCAGGGTGGAGCCCCGGGCCAGCTCGCCGCTCATCTTGGCCGCGAGGCCGCCGCCGAGGGTGGGCAGGTTGGCCCGGATCTCGTCGGAGTTCTCCAGCCGGACGAGCTGCTCCCGGCGGGTCATCCCGAGGTACCCGTAGCTCCCTTCGAGCTTGCACTCCTTGAGGAGCTTGATCCCCTCGCAGGAGTAGGCGACCACGGCGATCCCGTCGTGCATCAACTCCTCCAGGTCGCCGCGCTGCTCGGGTTTCCAGTCGACCACCAGCGGTTCGCCGCGCCGATCCACCTGACGGCAAGGTCCGCTGGGTTCCCCGAGCGCCGCCGCAGCGGTCGGATCGTTGGGGCGAACACCCTCGGCCACCGCGCCCGGCTTGCAAGAGGTAACCAGGCTCAAGGACAGGAGACAAAGTCCGGTATAGGCATGCTTCATGGGGGGCATGGGAAACCATGAGACGCCCGTTGAACAGAGGGAACCCCCGGGAGAGGCATTAAGCTTATCGGGATGTCCGAGCCCTCCCCTCCCCCGGCCCTCCTGGCGGAAGCGAGCAACCTGAGGACCCCACCAGAGCGCCTCGCGGAGCTGGGGAAGCTCCCGAACACGGCGATCCGCAAGCGGGTAGCGACCAACCCCTCAGCGCCGCAGGAGGCCCTGCTGCATCTCCTCGGGTACGTGCCCGACGCGGTCACGGATAACCCTTGCTGGCCGCTGCTGGTGCTCTCCGACCCGAGATTGGCCGAGGCCGCCGACCGGGTGCTGGCCTCGAAGACTCGCCGGGTCTCCGTGATGCGCCGGATCCACGAAGATCCGAAGCTGCGCGACCTGCTGCTCCAGAACCCGGAGCTACCCGCGGAGCTACTGGAGCGCTTCGCAGAGAAGGGGCCCTACCACACCCTAATCGCCGTCGCGAGGCACGGCAACTGCACGATCTCCCTCCTGCGGAGGCTGGTGGAGCGAGGCGTCGACGAGGCCCTGAAGCGCCTGCTGAAGCACCCGGAGCTGTGCCGGGAGCTCCTGCCCGGGCTCGAACGGCATCCCTCGGACATGATCCGGCTGGAGGTGGTGCTCCACCCGGAGACCTCGGCGGCGGCCTTGCTGACGCTCTCCCGGGACACCAGCTACCGGATCCGCGGCCTGGTGGCCGAGCACCCCTCGGCCCCACCGGAGGCGCTCGCGGAGGTCTTCCGCGGCGCCCACAGCGAGCGGACGGATCACCTGCTGGCGAGCCACCCGGCGACCCCGCCGGGGGTGCTGCTCGCCCTCGCTCGGCAGGGGTACAAGGGGTACGCGCTCCCGTGCCGGCTGGCAAGCCACCCGGCGGCCCCGCCGGAGCTGCTGGCGCTGCTGGAACAGCGTTCTCCAGCCCGGGTGAAGGCGGTGCTCCGGGCGCGAGCGCTGGGGAAACCGTTGCCCCCGATGCCGCGGCTCCCGGGGCCGTCGGCGCGGTGAGCGGACGAGGGCGAGCCTGTCAGGGTTTGCCGCAGAGGTCGCCGGCCACGACGGCGGAGTTGTTGTCCTCGATGCACTCGTTGATGGCGCCGAGGCCGGAGGCGTCGGCGTCGACCACGGCGTAGTAGCTCACCTGGTCGAACTTCCCCGGGGTGGGGAAGGAGACGACCTCCGAGGCGCCCGGGAGCAAGGGCAGCGAGGTGGCCTTGGAGCCGAGGAAGGCGCCGCCCGGGGGAGATCCCTCGTAGAAGCTGACCACGACGCCCGCGGGGACGCCGAGGCTGCCGCCGTTCTTGACGGTGGCCTGGAGGGTGATGGTGTCAGGGCACTGGTCGACGAGGGCGGCGAGGCTCACCTGGAGGTCGGCGGCGTTGAAGGAAGCCTTGCCCTGGGTGGACTGGCGGTAGTTGTTGAACCCCTGGGGGCCCCAGCTCGCGGGCTCGGGAGAGGGGATGGAGCCGTCGTTGTTGATGTTGGTGACGTGGTAGGCGTGCTGGTTCCAGAGGCGACGAGTGCGGACCCAGCGGCCGAGCTTGTCGCCGTAGACGAAGACGCCGTGGCGTGCGTTGGCGGCGCCGTAGGGGCAGGTGACCGAGCCGCCCTTGTGCCCCGCGTCGTTGGCGCCGACGATGATCTCGGTGTTGTTGTCGCCGTCGAGGTCGGCGACCACCGGGTACTCGTGGATGGTGGCGGAGGAGTTCTCGATGGCGAAGAGGACCTGGCCGTCCTGGCCGCCGTAGACCCGAAGGAAGCACTCGTCGTTGTAGACAACCTCGGCCTTCCCATCGCCCTCGAAGTCGAACACCGTCGAGCCGGTGCGGTTGGAGGTCTGGTCCTGGGTGGTCTGGGTCCAGAGCACCGAGATCTGCTTGGCCGCGGCGTCGTAGGTGTAGACGCTGTAGGCGCTCCCGTTGGCGGCGGCGAAGTCCTGCCCGCCGACGCCGTCGAACTGAGCGATGGTCGGGGGCCCCCCGGCGCCGTTGCCCGGCATCCCCAGGGAAGCGAGCTGCGCCCCGGTCGCCGCGTCGTGGACCCGCACCGTGTCGCTGGCGACCACGACCAGTTCGGGCTTCCCGTCGCCATCGAGATCCGCGATGGCCGCGTAGCCGTCAGCCAGCGTGTTGTCCCAGAGGGTGGTCCCGTCGGAGCGGAACGCCCGCCGCCCGGTGACGATCTCCTGCTTCCCGTCGCCGTCCACGTCGGCCACGATGCTCACGGCGCCGTACCCCCCGTTCGACCCCGCCAGCGTGCCGTTGGCGAAGCGCACCGTGCCGTTGCTCTCCAGCACCACGCCCGCCGCGATGATCTCGACGGAGCCGTCTCCCTCCAGATCCGCCAAAGACACCGCGCTGGAGGCGAAGGTCGCGTTGTAGGCCGTACCGTTCTGGTTCTTGCTGGTCCACTTCAACGAGCCGTCGTGCTCGAAGGCGATGAGCCCTCCACCCATCTTCAGCGCCACGATGTCGACGAGGCCGTCGCCGTCGATGTCGCCCACCGCCGGGACGCTCCGGGGAGCCACCCGGTTTGCGGCCAGGTAGACGCCCGCGCTCGCGTCCCACTTCTCCTGGCCGGTCTTGCCGTCCAGCGCCCGCAGGTACGCCGGCCCGTCCTCGGAGAAGCCGCTGCTGGTGACGATCACCACGTCCGGCGTCCCGTCCTTCTCCAGGTCGATCACCAGCGGCGTGTTGATCACCTGGTTGTGGGTGGGCTGGATCGTGCTCCCGGTCCAGGACCACTCCAGCACCGGCTCGAACTCCCCCACCGGCGGCTTGAAGATGCAGGCAGGATCCGACGGCTGGGGCAGGCACTTGCCCAGCGTCGGCTACAGGCCGTCGGTCTTGATCTTGTCGAGCA
>CAZSDX010000116.1:0-15192 GCA_964605685.1 uncultured Polyangiaceae bacterium | reverse complement strand
GGGGGCGCCGGGCGCCGCCGCGCTCGAGCGCCCGGGCGGCGCTCGGCGAGCCCTTCAGCCCGTGGCGAGCAACAGGGCGTCGCCGCCGTCGCTGGCGGTGACGCAGTAGCCGTTCCACTCCGGAGGAACCTGGTGAGCTTCCAGGTACAGGTGCGAGATGGGCAGGCTCTTCGGACGGAAGGGAGCCCGCAGCAGCTTCATCCCGGCTTGCTCCGGCGTGCGGCTGCCCTTGCGCTCGTTGCAGGGGTAGCAGCAGGTGGCGATGTTCTCCCAGACGGTGCGACCGCCCTGCGTCCGGGGGATGACGTGATCGTAGTTCAGCTCGCGCATGGGCTTGCGGCTGCCGCAGTACTGGCAGCGGAAGCTGTCGCGGGTGAACACGTTGATCCGCGAGAACTTCACGCCGCGCTTGACCATGCCGACAGGCTTCTTCAGCCGGGCAACGGCGGGGGCACGCAGGGAGAGGGACGGGGAGGCGATCTCCTCGTCGTACTCCTCCAGGATCTCGATCTTTTCCAGGAACATCAGCGTCACGGCGGTCTGCCAGGACACGATGTTGTGTGGGGTCATCCACGGGGTCAGCAGGAGCGTCTTCATGACATCACCTCGGCCGTCTGAGCCTCTTGGGGGAGAACATCGGTGGGTTCCTTGTCGCTGGTGGTCGGGCCTGCGGCACGACGACCGCTGGCTAGCATAGCGGAGCCGCAACCATTTGCAGCCCGCCGGTACGAGGTGAGGGGATCGAACCCTCCTTCAACGATTTGTAGGACCGTGGTCGTCACCAGACGACAAACCTCGCAGAGTCGGGGTGGGGAGGATCGAACTCCCGACTTCTCGGACCCGAACCGAGCGCCCTACCGCTGGGCTACACCCCGAGACAACCCCCGCTAGCAGGGGCCTGGTCGCTGCGGCCGGGGTCGAACCGGCTCCGCCGCGCTTATGAAGCGCGCGTCTCGGCCGCGAGACGCAGCGTGGTGACGGGGGGAGGATTTGCACCTCCGACCTCGAGCTTATGAGGCTCGCGAGCTGCTCGCTGCTCTACCCCGCGGCGCCCCCGGCAGGAGTCGAACCTGCCTCGTCGACCTTCGGAGGGTCGCGCCTGCTTCCGGCAGGACGGGGGCGTTGGAGACCCGACCGGGAATCGAACCCGGAACCACGGTTTTGCAGACCATGTTCCTCCCAGAGAATCGGGTCACACTCACCCGGGACCAGCCCGGGCTTTGCCCCCCCGCCAGGATTCGAACCTGGCTCGTCGAGCTTCGCTGACTCGCGCCTGCTTCCAGCAGCCGAGGGGGTACACGGATTCGGTTGTCACAGAGCGACCCCGCCGGAGGGACCGGCGGGCCTGGCAGGCGCGGAGCATCCCCGGCAGGACTCGAACCTGCGCGCGACCGCTTAGGAGGCGGCGGCCCTTCCTCTGGGCGACGGGGACCTGGAGCGAGCAACCGGATTCGAACCGGTATTTCCGGGTTGGGAACACGGAGTCCTGGCCGTTGGACGATGCCCGCGCTGGAGCCCTCTGCCGGAGTCGAACCGGCATCGCGATCTTACCAAGATCGAGCACTCACCGTTGTACGAAGAGGGCGAGTTGGTGGAGCGGAGGGGAATCGAACCCCTATCCCAGGTCTGCCGAACCTGTGTCTTCCCGTTAGACGACTGCCCCGACGGCGCTCCCGAGGGGAATCGAACCCCCGTTGTCGGATTGAAAGCCCGCGGTCCTGACCGTTAGACGACGGGAGCGTTGTTGCTTCGTGGAGCGGAGGGGAATCGAACCCCTATCCCAGGCTTGCGACGCCCGTGTCTTCCCGTTGGACGACCGCCCCATCTTCGCGCCTCTGAAGGGAATCGAACCCTCCTCGCTCGTTAGACAGACGAGCAGCTTCACCAGATGCTTACAGAGGCAAACCTCGCGCTCCCTAGGGGACTCGAACCCCTGTTTCCTGATTGAGAATCAGGCATCCTGACCGCTTAGATGAAGGGAGCCTTGAGCGGCAAGCGAGAATCGAACTCGCATCTCCAGAGTGGCGCTCTGGCGTCTTACCTTTGGACGATAGCCGCAGACCTTTTCCTCTATCCTCTTCCTCTGCCCTCTCGCCTCCCCCTGATCTCCCTCACGTCTCGCCCCCTTCTTTCCTGACACCTATTTCTTTTATTCTTCTCTTCTTCTATCTGCCGAGGATCTCCCCCTCTCCGCGGGAGACGGAGAGGGGGCCGGGGGGTGAGGAACCCGCGGGCGACGGACCGCAGGCCGGGGGGTGAGGCCCCGCGGCGCCCCCGGCAGGATTCGAACCTGCGTCTTGACCGCTTAGAAGGCGGTAGCCCTTCCACTGGGCGACGGGGGCGTGCAGTTCCTGGCGCGTGAGTCGAACACGCTTTTTCCCCTACAAGGGGGGCGTCCTATCCGTTAGACGATCCAGGAAGGTACCCCGGGTTCTCCCGCTTCCGCGCCGCGAGGCGCCCGGCAGGAGCACGATGGGGTGGTCGGCGTGAGAGGACTCGAACCTCCGGTATCCTGGACCCAAACCAGGCGCCCTAGCCGCTAGGCGACACGCCGAACAGGGCGCCTTGTAGCACCCCTCCGCTGGCCGCGCAACACCCTCGCGCGGCGGCGGCTCGGGCCGGGATCGAACCGGCTACCCCCGGGTTTCAACCGGGTGCTCTACCCTTTGAGCTACCGAGCCATGGAGCCCTCCGCCGGACCTGCACCGGCCTCTCCCGGGTACGGGCCGGGAACGTCGCTCTCTACGCCTGGAGGGCATCTGCGAGCCTCTCGCCGGGATCGCACCGGCTTCCCCCGCTTACAAGGCGGGTGCATCGCTACCTATGCTTGAGAGGCGTGGTTCCCGCGGCACGAATCGAACGTGCGTCTCTCCGTTCAGAGCGGAGCGTCTTTGCCTCTGGACCACGCGGGATCTTCGTCGTTCGCCCGGCTCGCGGGCCTCGTGAAAGCTGTGGACCTGGAGGGATTCGAACCCTCATCTCATCGCTTAAAAGGCGAGTGCTCTACCGTTGAGCTACGAGTCCGCCGGCCTTCCTGTGGGCGCGGCTGCATTTTCTCCTCAGCTTCGGGTGTTTCTTCCGGTGTTTCTCCATGAAATTCTCCTCGCTGCTGGCATCCGGAGCACGAGTCGAACGTGCATCTCCGCCTGAACCGGGACGGCGTTCTGCCGCTGAACTATCCGGATGGATGGCTCCATCGGCAGGACTCGAACCTGCAACACTCCGGTTAACAGCCGGGCGCTCTACCATTGAGCTACGATGGAACAAGGTTTCTGCTGTCAAAGAGCGGCGGGGGTAGGTTTCCCCCACGGTGGGACACCAGGGAATCGAACCCTGTCCTACCGGGTAAGAGCCGGTTGCTCGGACCTCTTGAGCTTGTGTCCCGCTGTGTCATGGCCCCGGAAAGCACCGAAGCCGCCGAGGGGGGTCCCTGGGCGGCTTCGAGGTCCTTCTCCGGAGGGAGGGAGGAGCCTTACGAAACCGCCGATCTGGGATCTCCTGCTTCGCGGTTGCAGCGACCGTTCCTGGAAAATTTACGGCTGCTGACCGCCGGCTTTGTCGTGCTCTCCTGCTTGATCGAGCCCTCGGGCCGCGCACACACCGACCCCGCGCCTTGCCAGGCGTTCGAGGTGAGGTGGTTGAGGAGGATCGAGGTCATGGTCGTGCAGGGGTAGGGATGGAGAGAGGGGGTTCTGAGCCCACCTCGTGGGGGATACCTACGGGGCGTCCTCCTGCTCCCTGACGGCGCCTCGAAAAAAAATCCTCCCCCCTCGCTGCCCCGCCGGATGCTACCTCTTGGACCCCCAAGGAGACCCCGTGGAGTACCCGCTCGCCAGCCGTCTACCGCCCCCCGGCGGCGCCCCCGACCCGGACGACCTGCTCAACCGCTTCCTCGATTACGTCGCGTCGAAGAACCTCGAGCTCTACCCCGCCCAGGAGGAGGCCATCCTGGAGATCATGGCGGGCAAGAACGTGCTGCTCACCACCCCCACCGGCTCCGGCAAGTCGCTGGTGGCCCTGGCGATGCACTTCAAGGCGACCGCCGAGGGCAAGCGCTCGTTCTACACCTGCCCCATCAAGGCCCTGGTCAGCGAGAAGTTCTTCGCGCTGTGCGCCGAGTTCGGCCCCGAGAACGTCGGGATGATGACCGGCGACGCGGTGGTCAACCGCGACGCCCTCATCGTCTGCTGCACCGCGGAGATCCTTGCCAACCACGCGCTGCGCCACGGCGAGTTCGGCAAGGTCCACTACCTGATCGTCGACGAGTTCCACTACTACGCGGACCGGGAGCGGGGCGTCGCCTGGCAGATCCCCCTGCTCACCCTCCCCTGGACCACCTTCTTGCTGATGTCCGCCACCATCGGCAACCCGGAGTTCTTCCAGCAGAAGCTCCAGGAGCTCACCGGCACCGAGGCGTCCATCGTCAGCTCCAACCAGCGCCCCGTCCCCCTGGAGTTCGACTACCGGGAGACCCCGCTCCACGAGACCATCCACCACTACATCCTCCAGAACCGGGCCCCCATCTACGTCGTCAACTTCACCCAGCGCTCCGCGGCGGAGGAGGCCCAGAACCTCATGAGCATCGACCTGTGCTCCCGGGACGAGAAGAAGGCCCTCGCCGACGAGCTGCGGGGCGCCCGCTTCGACAGCCCCTACGGCAAGGATCTGCGCCGCTTCCTCGCCCACGGCATCGGCATCCACCACGCGGGCCTCCTCCCCCGCTACCGCCTGCTCGTGGAGAAGCTCGCCCAGAAGGGCCTCCTCAAGATCATCTCCGGCACCGACACCCTGGGCGTCGGCATCAACATCCCCATCCGCACGGTCCTCTTCACCAAGCTCTGCAAGTTCGACGGCGAGAAGGTCGGCATCCTGAGCGTCCGGGATTTCCGCCAGATCAGCGGACGCGCCGGGCGCAAGGGCTTCGATGACGTCGGCTACGTGGCCGTCCAGGCCCCGGAGCATGTCATCGAGAACATCCGCATCGACCAGAAGATCGCCCTCGACCCCACCAAGAAGAAGAAGCTCGTCAAGAAGAAGCCCCCGGAGCGCGGCTACGCTCACTGGGATCGCTCGACCTTCCAGCGCCTCACCACCGCCCCGCCGGAGCCCCTGGTCTCCCGGTTCCAGGTCTCCCACGGGATGCTCCTCAACACGCTGAGCCGCCCCCGCGGCTGCCAGGCCACCAAGCAGCTCCTCAAGAATTGCCACGAGCCCCCCGGCAACAAGCGCGCGCTCAAGAAGCAGGCGCTGATGCTGTTTCGCTCGCTGGTGGAGGCCAAGATCGTCGAGCTGCTCCCGAGGGCCGAGGGGGGGCCCATCCGGGTCAACGCGGATCTCCAGAAAGATTTCTCCCTCAACCAGACCCTCTCCCTCTTCCTGGTCGAGGTGGTCACCCGCCTGGACCAGAGCACCCCTACCTACGCCCTCGACGTCCTCTCCCTGGCCGAGTCCATCATCGAGAACCCGGAGGCCATCCTGATGAAGCAGGTCGACCGGCTCAAGCGGGAGAAGCTCCTGGAGCTGAAGGCCGCCGGCGTCGACTACGAGGACCGGATCGCCGAGCTGGAGAAGATCGACTACCCCAAGCCTAACGCCGAGCTGATCTACGCCACCTTCAACGAGTTCGCCCGGGAACACCCCTGGATCGCCCAGGAGAACATCCGACCCAAGTCCATCGCCCGGGAGATGCACGAGCAGTTCTACTCCTTCAGCGGCTACATCAAGGACTACGAGCTGCTCCGCTCCGAGGGGCTGCTCTTGCGCTACCTCACCGATGTCTACAAGGTGATGCTCCAGACCATCCCGGTGGGGCTGCGCACCCCCGAGCTGGACGACATCATCCTCTACTTGAGCGCCATCGTCCGCGGCACCGACTCCAGCCTGCTCGACGAGTGGGAGCGGCTCCGCAACCCGGACTACTTCGCCGCCGCTGCCCTCCAGCCGGAGCTGCGCGAGGCCCCGGAGACCCCGGACATCACCCGGGACACCCGCGCCTTCCTGGTGCTGCTCCGCAACGCCCTCTTCCAGATCCTTCGGGCCCTCGCCTCCCGCAACTACGCGGAGGTCTGCGAGCTGGTGGCCGAGGGCCCCGAGCCCTGGACCCCGGAGCGCGTCGAGCAGGCCATGGCCGACTTCTACACGGAGCGGCAGAAGATCCGCCTCGACCCTGCGGCCCGCTCCCCGGCCAACACCGCCCTGGAAGCCGACGCCGAGCGCCCGGTCTGGCACATCCGCCAGGTGATCTGCGACGACCAGGACTTCAACGACTGGTACCTGGAGGGCGAGGTCGACTTCGATCGCTCCCGGGAGGCAGGCCGCCCGGTGATCTTCCTCCACCGCATCGCCGGCGACCGCATCGGCGACCCCCCCGCGGAGGAGCCCGCCCCAAACCCGGGGTGAGCACGGGGAGGTACGTCTCTCCCAAGTCAGCGGAGTGTGGTAAGCTCGGGGCCATGCGACGCTTGCTGAGCACGGTCTCCCTGCTGGTCGCCACCGCTGCGTTCCTGGGTTGCTCGGGGGCGCCCGCCGCCTCGGCGCCCGCCGCAACGCCCGCGCCATTGCCGTCCGCAGCCGCGCCGGACAAGGGCGGCGACGGGGCGGCCAGGGCGACCGGGGGCGAGGCGGGGGGGAAGGCCACCCGGACTGCGGCGGACTGTCCCTCGGTGGGGGAAGCGGTGGCTCCGCCGGGACCGCCCTCGGTGGGGAAGGCGCGCCACGACGAGATCGTGGCCACCTTCCAGAAGCACCGGGATAAATTCCGGTGCTGCTACGACGCGGCCCGCCAGCAGACCCCCTCCCTCAAGGGGAATTACCTCGTCGAGATCGTGCTGAAGAGCGACGGCTCGATCAAGCAGGTCTTTCCGAAGAAGGAGGCCTCCGAGATCCACGATCAGGGGATGGACGACTGCGTCTTCACCGTGGCCAAGGCGCTCCAATTCTCTCCCAACGCGGAGGGCAAGGAGACGACGATCCCCTACCCGTTCAACTTCACGCCCGGCGGCGGGAGGTAACGGAACCTTGCGGTTCTCCTTCGCTTCACCGAGCCTATCGATGGGCAATTTTCTCCTGAATTTTGTTCTTTTTTCAGACATTTTTTTTACTTCCTGTTCGCCGGTTCAAACAAAATCTGCCAGCTACGTGAAAAACGATTCAGCGCCCTCCCTTGTTGAGCTACCTGGGCCCATGGTAGAAGCAATCAAGCCATGGCCTTGTGTCTAACCTCGACAAAGGAGGGGATTATTTTTTTACCCATGCGGAGGGTGTAGGGGCGCAACAGGTTGCGCCCCTACTTCTGTCGAGGTTAGGTGCAAGGTCAAGATTTCGATCACGCTGTTCTGTCCATTTGGCACTCCTTGACTCCGTTCGAGGCTCCCCCCCCAACCATCCTCAATCAAGAGGATTCTCTGCGATTCTTTTGGCCATTTTACCGAACAGAAACCATAGCCTGCGTCCCTTCAAACGTTCGATTTACGGAGCCGTAGCGAGCTGTCCCCAGGAGGGGAGCCGGGGCCAGGGGGGGGACACCCCCGGCGTCGACGGCCGCCACCGCGCCCGCGCTGCCCTCGCCTCGCCGTTGATCCTCACCGAGCCAAGCAGGTCCCAGGCGGGAGAGGGCTCGGTTCTCTGCGCCACCGGCGACCACTCCAGCTCGAATTCGTGGCGCGTCGGACGCAGCACCCCGGCGTCCACAGCGAAGCGTAGCGGCGCGCAAGGATCCCCTGCCGGCTCGGGCACAAACCGGAGGACGTGCGCTCCCTCGTCGGGGGAAGGGACGCGGGCCACCGGGCCCGTCCCCCGGTCGACGACCACGACCCCGCGGAGCTGTTCCCCAGCCACCTCCAGCGCCAGGAGGTGTTCGCGCCACGGAGGTTCATCGTCCCAGATCATCTCGTAGGTCCCCTGCCGGATCGAAGGCGGAAGGATGTCGTTGAAGGACAGGCCCAGGAGAAACTCCTCCTGGGAGCTTGCTGCGAGCCCCAGACCGCGGGCGAGCTCCTCCAGCGTTCGCTCCCGGCGGAGCGAGGCGTTGCCCGGGCCGAGCAGGGGCGGCATGGCGCGGAGCACCGCGAAGGCCGCCTCCCGGAAGAGGAGGTCGGGGGCCGCGGAGCCTCGGGCCCGGAGGGCTTGATCGACGACGCGGACGCCACCGGCCTCCAGGCGCGCTTGGAGGTCGGAGAACGAGGGGAGGTCGTCGGGTTTTTGTTCGAGGAAGCGAGGATCTTCCAGGCGCACGGCGGTCACCCATCCCCGGCGAGTTGCTCGTTGCCGTAAAGGGGGTCTTCGGTGACCTCGCGCTCGATCTCGATGCAAGGGGGCAGGGGGGGGGAGTGGGAAGGGTCATCCAGCTCGATTTCGAGGATCGAGAGGCCCGGGTGAGGGTCGAGGAAGGTGTCCAGCTCGAAATACTGGTTGGCCCAGAGGAAGCAGCGGCGCTTCTTGCGGATGGTTTTTTTGGAGGGGTCGGCCTGGGCGAGCAAGGAGAGGTACTCGCGCGAGGAGATGGGGTGTTCGATCTCGACCCGCTGTCCGGCCTGGAGGGGGCGCTTGATGGTGTGGGTGTAAACGCTGGCGCCGTCGGCACTGCGACGGCGGACCCGGGCCTGGGAGCCGTCCTGGGTGGTGAGGTAGGTCTGCTCGATGAGGACCTCGGTGCTGGAGATGGGGAAGGGGTCTTTGATGCTGCGGACGAGGTATTTTCGCTCGATCTCCGTGGGGGCCGGGACGCCTAGAACGCGGCAGGCGGCCTCGGTGGTCCTGCGGATCTTGTGGGAGAAGTCGGAGGAGTTATCGATGACGCGCAGGTGAGGGTGGCCGGTCCAGGCCTGCTGGAGCTTCTGGTCGAGGGCGATGGCCTCGGCGGGGGTCTCGGAGCGGGCAGCGTTGTTGGCGGTGGTGTAGAACTCCTCGGCGCCGACGGCGGCGGTGACCAGGTGGAGGACCGCGGTGTAGCGCTGGTCACGGAGGCCCACGTTGGTCCACCCTTGCTCGTCGAGGAGCGCCTGCCAGGTCTCCCCGGAGACGTAGGCGCGGGCGTCCATGGCGCCCCGGTCACAGAGCAGCACCGCGTCCCGGAGCGCGACCCTGGCCTGGGCCTCGAAGGTGTCCTCCAGGAGCATCTGGAGGCGGATCAACCTTCCCTGGAAGCCGACGATCTCCGAGGGGCTCAGGCCCGCGAGGGAGATCCCTCCGCCCAGGAGCAAGGTGGCCGCCTCGGGGACGACGTAGACCAGGAACCCTCGCTCGTTGAGCCGGGCGGCGAGCTGGGTCATGCAGGTCGTCTTGCCCGCGCAGGGCCCGCCGGTCAGCACGATCTTGTGGATCTTTGGTTCGCACATTCGCTTCACCCCGCCGGTTTGAGTTCTGATGGATCCTGGATGGTACACCATGCGGGGCCGCCACGGTTTCGGGAACGATCAGGGCGGCGCAGGGGGCCGGCGCTCTGCGGGTGACGCCGCCCCTCGGCTCCGGTAGCGGTGCGTCCGTGTCCTTTGCCTTGCAGATCGATCCTCCCACCGGCGGCGACGTTCGCTCCCTGCTGGGCCTCTCGACGGCGCTTCGGCTGGCGCTGACCGCCCAGGCCGCCGGGGCCGTGGCCATCGTCACCGACGAGGCGCTGCGCCCGGCGCTGCGAGACGGGCGGCTCCGGATCCCGGTGCAGGGGGCTCGGCCCTCGGGCGCCTGGCTGGTTCGCGCGCCGGCGAACCTGGTGATCCACCGGGGCCTGATCGGCGCGGCGCTCCAGGGGCGAGGCGAGCGCGACTGGAACATCCTGGAGGAGCCTTACCCCTTCGAGGTTCCCTTCGGCTTCGACCCCATCCTGGTGCAGACCTCGGGGGATCTGGCTCGGGCGCGCAAGGCGCTGCTCCGGTCGCTGCGCAAGCCCCAGGACGGCTGGACGAGCACCTACCTCAACCGGCACATTTCCCTGTTCTTCACCCGGTTCCTGGTGGCGACCCCGCTGCGGCCCAACCAGGTCTCGGTCGGTATCCTGGGGATAGGCCTGGCGGGGGCCTGGCTGGCCACACGGGGGACGTACCTCGACCTGCTGGCGGGGGCGTTCCTGTTCCAGGCGCAGAGCGTGCTGGACGGCTGCGACGGCGAGATGTCGCGGCTGACCTTCCGGGGGTCAAAGCTGGGAGAGTGGCTCGATACCGTCGGCGACGATCTCACCAATTATGGCTATTTTACCGGGGCATCCTGGGGGCTCTACACGACGACGCAGAACCGCCTCTACCTGGCGGCGGGGGCGATCATCCTGGCCTGCGGCCTGCTCAGCTCGGGGATCGAGTACGCTTACCTGATCAAGATCGGTTCCGGCGATCTGTTGAAGTACCCGCTCGGCATAGGGAAGGCACCCGGGGGCGACGAGGACAAGGGCGCCCTGGCCCTGGCCATCGACGCCATCTCGCCGCTGTTCAAGCGGGATACCTTTGTGCTGCTGACGCTGCTCGGTGCGGCGCTGGGGCTTCTCCAGGTGATGATCGTGCTCTTCGCGCTGGGGGCGATCAGCATCCTGATCGCGGTGATCAAGGCGGAGATCCGTATGCGTTCGGCGCCCCGGGGGTGAGCCACCGCTCCCGCGGCGCCGGTTTCGGTCAAGGGCGCGCCGTCAGGTCGCGGGCCAGCGCGAGCAGGATGCGCTCCAGATCCCGGTCCATGTCGTGGCGTAGCTCGCGCATCTCCGGGGCCTCCAGCACGCAGGCCACCGCCGGGGCCGGGTGCGCGAGCGGGTAGAGCCCCACCAGGATCAGAACCCCATCGTGGAGCAACCGCAGCGCCGCCTCCCGGGGGAGCCCCGGCACCCGCTCCGCCAGGAAGGCGGCGGCCTCCCGGAGGAATTCCAGTGACCTCCCCTTGAACTCCCGGACCGCCTCCTCGCTCAGGTTCTGCTCCAGGACCGACGGGAGCGCGCTGGTCAGAAGGCACAGGAGCGGGCGCCTGGCCAGCGTCCGCGCCAGGTGGCGCGCCGCCTGCTCCAGCGGATCCTTCCCCGCCGCCGGGCGCCTCCAGGTCCCCGCCATCCCCTCGAACCACGCCTGCCACTCCTCCTCCAGCAGCGCCAGCAGCACCGCCTCCCGGCTCTCGAAGTAGCGGTACACGTTCGACTTCGTCATCGCCGCCCGCCTCGCCAGCTCGTTCAGGCTCAGCTCCCGCAAGGAGACCCCCTCGTCGAGCATCTCCCGCGCCGTCGCCAGCAGGCGCGCCCGCCGCTCTTCCTTCTGCTCCGGCCTCCGCGCTCGCACGAACTCCATCGTCGTGGCCCTCTCTAGCACATCCCTTGACAGGAGACCGATGGTCTCTTAGATAAAAGACCGCCGGTCTTCAAGGGGCCGTGTTCACGACATCATCGAGGGAGAATTGCCATGCCACGTCCGCACATGTGCCCGCCGGAGCTGCTCACCAGGGATCTGACCGGCAAGGTCTACGTCGTCACCGGGGGGAACTCGGGGATAGGGCTGACGACGGTCCAGCAGGTCGCGAGACAGGGGGGGACGGTGGTGCTGGCCTGCCGCCGGGTGAGCGAGGGGGAGAAGGCGCGGGCGGAGATCGTGGCGGGCGGGGTGAAGGGCTCCGTCGAGGTGGCGGAGCTGGATCTGGGGGATCTGTCCTCGGTGAGGCGCTTCGCCGAGCGGTTCCTGGCGGCGCACCCGGCGCTGCACGGGCTGGTGAACAACGCCGGCGTGATGAACACCCCGCAGGGCAAGACGAAGGATGGGTTCGAGAGCCAGCTCGGGGTCAACCACCTGGGGCATTTCCTGCTGACGGAGCTGCTCCTGCCGGCGCTGAAGCGGGGCGCTCCGTCCCGCGTCGTCAACCTGTCGAGCTGCTACCATGACGTGGCCAACGGCCACGAGGGACGCATCGACTTCGACGACCTGCACTTCGAGCGGCGCCCCTACAACGGCTGGGCTGCCTACGCCCAGTCCAAGCTCGCCAACGTGCTCCACGCCCGGGAACTGGCCCGGCGGCTGGAGGGGACCGGGGTGGTCGCGGTGAGCGTGCATCCGGGGTGGGTGCGGACCAACCTGATCCGGTCGACGCTCCCCACCTGGATGCAGGACACGGTGCTGCGCCCGTTCCTGCGTCTGGCAGGGATGATCGAGCCCTGGGAAGGCGCCCAGACGACCCTCTTTGCGCTCCTCGCTCCGGAGGTCGAAAAACACCCCGGCGCGTTCTTCAGCCAGCTCGGGATCTACCGGGACAAGGCCTCCAGGAAAGGCGGCTGGCCGATGCGCTCTCCCAACCCTCACGCCCACGACGATGCCGCCGCCGCCCGGCTCTACGAGGTCAGCCTGGGGCTGGTCGGGCTCGCCTCGCCTGCGCAGGCCCAGCCGGGGGTGCAGCCGGGGGCCTTACCGCGCCAGGAGGCGGGTACTTCCTTTCCTGGGTTGTTCTGGATACCCTCGGGGCTCTTGCCTCGGGGGGTCCCTTGTTCGGAACCGTGAAACCTCACTCGTGCGGCCTCGCCACCGCCGAACGCGCGAGCTACCAGACCTTTTACTGCGGCCTCTGCCAGTCCCTCGGGGAGCACTACGGTCAGCTCTCCCGGGGGCTCCACTCCTACGACTCGGTGTTCCTGGCGCTGCTTGCGGACGCCCTCGTGGATGTCGCGGCGGAGCCCTCCTCGTGCCGGTGCCCGCTGGCGCCGGTGATCCACCGGCCGACGGTCTCCCCGGGGAGCCCGGCGATGCGCTTCGCCGCCGGGGTGCAGATGCTGCTTGCGGATCAGTTCCTCGCGGATCGGGCCGCCGATGGTCGCCGGGGCTACCGCCTGGCCCGGGGGCTGCTTGCGGAGAACGTATCCGCAGCGCGGGCGCTGCTCTCGGATCTCGACATCCACCTCGAAGAGCTCCGGGGGTTCGAGGATCAGCAGCTCGCCATCGAGCTTCCCGGCGTCACCGGGCCCGCCGAGGCCGCCGAGCCCACCGCCCGCGCCCTCAGCCTCGTCTTCGGGCAGATCGTCCACCTCCCGGGGGCGAGCTTCCGGGCACGCTCGGGGGCGACCCGCCGGGCGCTCGCCTCCCTCGGTCAGGCGGTGGGTCGGGTCATCTACCTCACCGACGCCCTCGACGACCTGCGCAAGGACTTCTGGAGCGGCTCCTTCAACCCCTGCCTCGCCCTGTGCGGCGACGCGATCCTGCCCTCCGAGGAGCGGGTCAGCGAGGCGACCGGGCTCTTGCACCGCAGCTTCCTGGAGATCCAGGAGGCGCTCGGGGCGCTGCCGCTGCTTCGCCACCGGGAGCTGCTGGAAAATATCCTCACCGGGCGGCTCCGCAGCGAGGGCTACAAGGCCGCCCGCCAGGCCCGCGCCTGGGTCACCCCCGCCGGGACCGCCCAGCTCGTCGCCTGGAAGGAAGCCAGCCCGTGGTCCCGCGCGGGGCAGTCCGTGCTCTGGGTGATGGCCTTCCTGCTGGCCTGGCTCGGCCAGCTCCCGGCGGCGCTGGCGCAGTCCAGCCTCAAGGACAAGCTCAAGGACAAGGCCAAGGAGAAGCTCGGCCTCGACGGCGGCGTGTCGCCCCCCGCCACCGCAGGCCCCCTGACCCTCCCCGACGGCGGCCCTCCTCGCCCCGACGCCGGGCTCCTGGATGGCGGCGTGGTCCCTCGCTTCGACGCGGGGCTCCAGGCGCCCCCTCGCAAGCCCGCTGGCCTCGACGCCGGGCTCCCTTCCCTCGACGCGGGGGGCTCCGACTCCTCCGGCTCCGGGGGTTCCCACGGGAGCAACCCTTGCTGCGACACCTGCGGGAACATCTGCTGGGATGGCTGCGGCATGAAGCGGTGCGTGGAGGGGTCTTGTGACGTGTGTTGCAGCTGGTGCAAGCCCGATCATTGCATCGATTCCTGCTGCTCCGACTGCTGCAAGGGGATCAACTGCAACGGCTGCAACAACTGCGGGAACTGCAACGGTTGCTGCAAGTAGCCCGGGGCGCTGGATCATCCCTTGCATCAAGGCCGGGCATGAGCACTCCTCCGGAGCCCCCCCGACCCAGAAGACTCACCCCCCCCACCGAGGACAGCAACCACATGGGGGTCAACGTTGACCCGTTCCGGGGGATGGTGGTGGGGGGGCGTTACCGGATCCTGGAGAGGCTGGGGCGAGGGGGGATGGGGCTGGTGTACCGGGTGGAGCACCTGGCGCTGGGGAAGCACCTGGCGATGAAGCTACTTTCCGGGGATCTGGCGAGGGTTCCGGGGGTGCTGAGGCGCTTCGAGCAGGAGGCGCTGACGGCGTCGCGGCTGTCGCACCCGAACACGGTGCAGGTCGTGGATCGGGGGACGACGGACGGGCTGACGTGGCTGGTGATGGAGCTGGTGCAGGGGCAGGATCTGTCGCGGGTGCTCCGGTCGGAGGGGCCGATGAGCCCTGTGCGGGTTGTGCGGCTGCTTGTGCAGGTGTGCGGGTCGCTGTCGGAGGCCCACAAGCAGGGGATCGTTCACCGGGACATCAAGCCCGCCAACCTGATGTTGACCTGCTCGGCGGAGGGGGAGGAGGCGGTCAAGGTCCTGGATTTTGGCCTGGCCAAGCTGCGTCAGGGGCCGGAGCTGAACGAGATCACCGGCCGGGGTACGGTGCTGGGGACACCCGCCTACATGGCTCCGGAGCAGATCGAGGGCCGACCGGTGGACGGGCGGGCTGACATCTATGCCCTGGGAGGTGTGGCCTACCGGCTCCTGACCGGCAAGCATGTGTTTGGCGGGCACCACAGCACCGAGGAGCTGATGGCGAGGCATCTGGTGGAGCCGCCGGTTCCTCCCCAGCAGCGCGCCCCGCACCTGGGGATCCCGGAGGCCCTGGGCGCGGTGGTCGTCAAGGCGCTGGCCAAGCGCCCCGAGGATCGCTTCGCCTCCGTGGAGGAGCTGCGCCGGGCCCTGCTCCAGTCCATCACCGAGGACGAGGTGACCCTCGACGAGCCGGAGTCCCCCGCCAGCCGGCCCATCCCGCTGGTGCACCCGGGGCCTACCCTCCGCGACGAGGTGGCGTCCTACGAGCGGAAGCTGGTGCGTCAGCGGCAGGCGGTCCGGGGGCTGGTGGCGGCGGGGTTGATGGCGGCGGCGTCAGTGGTTCTGGGGGCCGGGTGGGTCCTGGTGGGCTCCCTGCGGTCGGGCGATCCGGCCCCGGAGGAGTACGCTTCTCACGGCGCCGTCCGCCGCGACGGTCGGTGCGAGCGCCCCTGACCCTGCGCTCAGCCGCCG
>CAZSDX010000115.1:0-15248 GCA_964605685.1 uncultured Polyangiaceae bacterium | reverse complement strand
AAACCCGGGGAGAGGTGCGCCGGGTCGCTTGATCAACAATGGCGGACAGACCCATGCAGACCTTCACTCGGAAATAAAGCCGACGATCCTCCGAGGAGGTCCCCGCCGCTTGCAAGATCTGCCACTGAGAAGGCGTCGGAATGTAGCGAAACGAGCCGTTTGGGCTGTTGTTCTTTGGCCTGGGAGCGACCTGCTGGTAGGTAAGCGGGTTGGTGAAGGCCACATCCTGGGCAAACTCGAAGGTCACCTTGGTGGCAAGCCGGCTCCCCTCGGGCTCTTGCTCGATCGTGTGTTCGTAGGCCGTACCGCTCGGTGTGAATACCTCGAAGAACGGGATGGAATCTCCCTCGTTCCACCGGAGGACACTGCTGACCGACAACGTGCGGAGAGCCGCATCTTTGCAAATCGCCCCCGAGTCGATGTTGCAAACCGTGCCGTTGTTCGTCGTCAAGAACATGTTCTTCGCAGCGAACGAGGAGAGCGCGATATGCTGGCGCCTCCTGACGGCAAAAGGTTTGTCAGCCGGTTGCCCTGGCTGCGAGGCAAGCGGATCCGAGTAACGCAAGGTCAGGATGAGCCCCTCCAGCACTCTCCGGATCCCACAAGCCTGGTTTTCCAGGCAGAGGACCTGGTAAACATCGCGCCCATCAGGGTCTTTCGTGACCTTCATGGGAGACGCGAGAAAGAGGATCTCAGCATCGAACAGGTCGAACAGCGCGGAAGCAGGGCCCAGACCGGAATCCAGGAGACGCCTGGCGTAGTTGTAGCCAGCCCCGAACAACGCTGCCCCCTTGTCGTGGGCTTTTTCCCCGTTCGGGAAGGTGTTCCGGTTGCAGGCGCTTCGAACGCGCGTCGCGGGCGTGATCAAGGGAAATTCTTCCCCGAGGCAGGGATCTGCCTGCGTCGGGTTCGTGAGCAACCCTACCCTGGATCGCCCCACCGCCACGGCTCCGAACACATCCGCCATCCCCTCCGCTTCCGTCGCCAGATCCTCGCCGTCCACCAGCGTTCCGCGAACGTCAAGCTGGTTGACGAACTGGATGTGGTGATGGAATTCGTGAGCCGAGATCGAGCCATCCGCGAGCACATCAAAGACGTGCTGACCACCTCCAGCGGGCGAAGTTCCAGGTCCGCTGATCGCCCCCAAACGGATGGAATTGAGGCCGGTGAAGGTTGTCTCGATGGAAGGAAAGGACTGACGCACACCATCCTGGTCCTCGAACTGATGGACGAAGATCTCCAGGCGCGACCCTGGCCCCCAGGTCCCGACCGGAGAGGAGGCGAGGTGGGAGGGGAACGACTTGTAGAACGTCGCGCGCTTCCCGATGGTTTGAAACGCTTGCAATTCAGCCCACCCTCCCGGAGCAACCTGCTTCAGTTCCGGCGAGGTTCCCCGCCAGTTGTTCCCCTCCGCAGAGGTCCAGGCGAGTGGAATGGCGGGAGCAACGAAGTTCGAACCAGGAACGGTTCGAAGCGCAATCTGCTGAAACCCGAAGGGATCCACGTTGCTGGGTGGATTGGTGTGATCCCGGTCTATCCTGGGAAGCGTCATCGGCAGATCGTACGCCGTTTTAGGGAGTATATCTGGCGCGGTGAACGCTTCGTTTTCACAGACAACCATCCCGGTTTTGTAAGGTGAATTTTGAGGTATTTCTCCAAATTTATCCGGTCGGAGTACGCAGTTTTTATCCCCATCTACTTCCAGCTTGGGGGCTGAATCGAGAAACTCGTGCTGGGTGGGGTGTACACCGATGGACGTCTCGATTTCCTGGAGCCCTTCCTGGTAATCAAGGGGGTACCCGAGGAAACGAAAGCCTCGCTCCGTCCTCTGGCGAGACACGATCCCCCCCTGCCCATCCACCACCACCTGCCACTCGGCCTTTCCGTCGTAGAGGAGAACAACGGTGCGAGCCAGCCCCACAGGCGCTTGCCCCCGGGGAGGTTGCCCGGTGTGGTAGATCTGCTTGCTCACCACCCGCCCGCCGCGGAAGCGCAGCGTCCTCTTGGCGACCTCCTCGGCCTCCCGCTGGGACACCCGGAAGGGCTCCAAGACCGTGAGCGGTTGCCGAGGAAGCCAGCAAGCCAGGGTCCCGGAAGCCTCTCCGGTGCTGGCCACCTGGAGACGGCAGGAGTGCCCCTGAAGGGGAACCCCCTGGTGTGCGAAGGAGATCCACCACACGCGCTGCGCCAGGAGGCCATCCCGGCGAGGATGTTCCTGCTCGATGGTCACCGTGGCCTCCCCCGAGGGAGACCAGCCCGCGATCCGGAGGGCTCCGGCCACCGCGTGGAGAACCGCCGCACGAGGCTGCTGGGCGGACGGCAACACCACATCCTCCAGGAAAAACCCTTCGGAGAGGGGCAACCGCCGGAGGCGACTCCGTCGGAGAAAACGAGCCTGCCTGGAGTCGATGACCCCCGGGCGATACCCCGGAGCCTCAAGAAACCCGTGGGAGATCACGGGACCAAGAGGATCCGTGGCCACCTCCCGGGTGGTGGCAGGACAACGAACCCACGGATCCGTCTCGTGAGAGCGCACCTCTTCGAGCGCCGCGAGAGGATCGGGCCTTGGGTTGGAAGGCGGTGGGGGTGGGCGCCATGTGTCCGGGGTCGTCCCGAGGGCTTGCTGCGATTGTTCAACCGGCCCCCCCTCGTCGTTGGCGCTCGCGCAGGCAGCCAAGGCGAAGAGCGCTGAAAAAAAACATGGAAATTGCGAGTAACTTGGGTATATTTCATGGTTTTTCTCCTTGTTGAAGCAGCGTATCTCCCAACCAGAACGCCCGTCAAGAGCCGGCCTTGTTCAGATCCCCGTCCACGAAGCTCGTCCACGTCCACGTCCACGAAGCTCGTCCACGGCCACGAAGCTCGTCCACGTCCACGTGGACGGGAACCGTGGCCGTGGCCGTGGACGGCCTTGGGAACAAGGCCTCAAGAGCCCCTGCGCCGTCCTCTTTCAACGGCCCCTCCCCGGCCCCCGCCCCCCCTTGACCGGGCGCCGCGCCTGTTGGCAACGTCTCCGGGATGGACCGGGAAGAAGCCGCGAGGGCGCTGGATCTGCTGCGCAAGGTCGCGGCCAAGGCCCGGGACGACACGGCGCTGGAGAACTGGGGGCTCATCTGGGTCTTCAGCGCCTTCTCCAACGGGGCCGGTTTTTTCGGGACGCACCTGCTTTTTGACCGGGGCACGACGACTCCGTGGCCCTTCGCGGCGCTGTGGGCGGGGGTGCTGGTGGTCAACGGGGGGATTATCCGGAAGTTCCGGCGCAAGAGCGTGTCGAGCGGCTCCTTCGTGGAGAAGCAGATCTGGTCGCTCTGGACCATCCTGGTCGTCGCGATGATCCTGCTGGCGGTGATCAACTACCTGATGGGGCTCCAGAACCTGTTCATGCCGGCGGTGGGGAGCCTGATGCTGGCGATGATCTTCGCGGCGATGGCCCCCATCATGGGCAAGGGGTGGTACGGACCCGCCGCGCTCTGGGCCGCCCTCGCGCTCGTGATGGCCCTGGCGCCCCGGGCCCAGTTCGCGCTGCTGGCGGGCGCCTGGTTCCTCACCCAGGGGACCGCCGGGGTGTGGCTCGACCGGCAGCGTCGCCGCCGGATGGCCGAGGGCGCGCCGTGAGGACCGATCCGGCGCAGATGGCGGCGCTGGCGGCGCTGGCGGGCGCTCCTTCGGGGCTGGCCCCGGCGGAGCTGCTCGACGTGCTCTCCGGCGCCGGGATCGACGCCGCGCAGGCCCTGGACGCCTGCCAGGTGCTCCTGGATGCCGGCGAGGTCGTGGCGCGGGGAGGGGCCTTCGAGCTTTCCGCCTCGGGGGCGAGGGCGCTGCTGGCCATCCACGCGGCCATCGAGCGCGCCCTGGACCCGAGCCCCTCCACCCCGGGCATGGAGGAGTGCCCCTCGATCCCCTGGCTCACCACCGTCCAGACCTGCTGGGTCGACGCGGTCTCCTTCAACTTCGCGGTGGCGCCGGACGCGCTGCGCCCCCTGATCCCGCCTCCTCTGGAGCCCGAGATCTTCCACGGCTCCGCCTGGGTGCAGGTGCTGATCTCGCGGCTGCGCGACATGCGGCCCCAGGGCACGCTCCCGCTCTTTGGCGTCAACTTCCACCAGGTCAGCTACCGGGCCGCGGTGCGCTACCGCTCCCGCTCCGGAGCCACCCGCCGCGGAGGATTTTTTGTGCGCAGCGAGACCGACAACGCGGTGATGCGCGCCGTGGGCAACGCGCTGGTCGAGTTCCGCTTCCACGACTTCGGCCTCGCGGACATCGCGCTCCGCCGCTCCGGGCCTCGCCTCGGCGTCTCCGTGGCGCCCGCCCCTCGCTTCCCCGGGGGGCGCGTCGACGCCGTCCTCGACACCTCGCGGGAGCATGGTCCTCCTCCGGGCTCCGTCTGGTCCAGCACCGACGCCCTCCAGGAGCCGCTCATCGCCTGCTACGACGCCTTCGGGGTCGATCCGGAGGAGCGCTGGATCTACGTCCTCACCATCGACCGCGAGCCCTGGAGCGCGCGCTTCGCCCGTCCGGACCGGGTTTTTTGTGAGTTCCACGAGACCGGCCCCCTCGGCGCGGGCGCCTCCCGCCTCGACTCGGTGCTGCACATCCCCCGGGACTGCGGCTACCGCTGGCGCCCCCTGCGCCGCGAGCGCTGGTAGCCCGCCAGCGCCGCCAACAGCCCCCAGCCCGCGCCCCAGCCTCCCCCGCGGGCCTCGCCGCCTGGCCGTCACAGCCACCCCCCGGGTCAAGGTGTGGTTCTCCTCGTTGGTGATGGTACTACGGGGAGGTCGGTCGGCTTGCGCAGGGGGAGCGGGTCGGCTAGGTTCTTCGCCCTTCGGGCCTCCAGGCCCCACCGAGGTGAAAAAGCATGGCACGTGTGACCGTCGAAGATTGCCTGGCCCACGAGGAGAATCGCTTCGCGCTGGTGGTGCTCGCCGCCCAGCGGACGCGCCAGATCATGCGGGGGTCGCACCCGCTGGTCCCCGGCAAGAACAAGGCGGCGGTGATGGCGCTCCGGGAGATCGCGGACAGCAAGGTCCACTGGCACCGCAACAGCCAGGAGGTCGTCCAGGAGTGGATCGAGCAGAACGAAGGCAAACTGTTAGCGTTGGCCTCGCGCAAGGCGCCCCGTAGCACCGTCGATCAGGCGCTCTGGGCAGGCTCCAGGGCTCACTACGACGACCCGGTTTACTACACAAAAACCTACGCCCAGCGCCGCGACGACGTGGCGTTCTACCGGACGCTGGCCGAGCAGCACCAGGGCGACCTGCTCGAGTACGGTGTGGGCAACGGGCGGCTCGCGGTGGCGATGGCCCAGGCCGGGTGCCGGGTGGTCGGCGTCGACTGGTCCCGCCCCATGCTGGACGATCTGCGGGCCTCCCTCGGGCAGGCGAGGAAGCAGCCGTGGGCGCGGCGCATCGAGCTGGTCGAGGGCGACATGCGGGAGGTGCAGCTCGACCGGCGCTTTCCCCTGGTCCTCTGCACCTTCAACACCTTCCTCCACCTCTACACGCGCCCCGACGTGGAAGCCTTCCTCACCCGGGTTCATGAGCACCTTGAGGCGGACGGGCGCTTCGTCTTCGACATCTCGATCCCCCGCGCGGAGGATCTGGCCCGGAGCCCCGAGCGAGCCTACGGCGTGCCTCGCTTCCGGCACCCGACCACGGGGGAAGTGGTGCGTTACACGGAGCGCTTCGATTACGATCCGGTGCGCCAGGTGCTCCATGTGATGATGGAGTTCGAGCCGGTGGGGGGCGGGGAGGGCTGGGCGGTGCCGCTGGCGCACCGCCAGTATTTCCCCCAGGAGATCGAGGCGTTGCTGCACTACAACGGCTTCGAGGTCGAGGCGGTCCAGGGGGATTTCGAGGGGCCGCTGGGCAGGCACAGCGATGTAGGTGTGTGGACGACACGGCCCCGGCGAGGGAGCAAAAAGAGCGCAGGTCGGAGGAATTGAGCCGGGAGTGTGGCGCGGGTCGTCGGGGGTGGCGTAGACTTCGAGAGCTTTGCAACCGAAGGTCGTCGCCAGCCGATACCAGCTCGTCCGCCAGCTCGGGCGAGGTGGGATGGGTGTGGTTTACGAGGTCATCGACCAGCAAACCAACCAGAAGAAGGCGCTGAAGCTGCTGGCCAGCTCGGTCTCGGAGGATCTTCCGGACGTGGTGGCGCGGTTCGAGCGGGAGGTGCAGGCTGCCAGCTCGATCCACAGCGAGAACATCGTGCGGGTGTTTGACGCGGGGACCGACGAGGGCTCGCCGTTCATGGTGATGGAGCTGGTGCGGGGGCGCGACTTGCACCAGTGGTGCAAGCAGCTCAAGCAGCTCCGGCCGGAGGCGGTGATCCGGGTGGCGGGGCAGGCGTGCGAGGGGCTGGCGGCGGCGCATGCGGTGGGGGTGATCCACCGGGACATCAAGCCGGGGAACATCTTCCTGTCCGAGTACGAGGACAGCGTGGTCGCCAAGCTGCTCGACTTCGGCATCGCCAAGCTGAAGATGGATCAGGTGCAGGGCGATCCTGGGCTGACCAAGACCGGCAACATGCTGGGGTCGCCCCACTACATGTCGCCGGAGCAGGCCCAGGGGCTCAAGACCATCGACCACCGGACCGACATCTGGTCGCTCGGGGTGGTGATGTACAAGATGCTCACTGGCCGGACGCCCTTCGCCGATCTGGACTCCATGGGGCAGGTGATCATCGCCATCTGGTCCATGCCCATCCCGCCGGTGCAGGATCTGGCCCCATGGGTGACGCCGGAGCTGGCGGCGGTGGTGCACAAGGCGCTCCAGAAGAAGCCCGGGGAGCGCTACGCTTCTGCGGCGGAGATGCTCGCCGATCTGAGGAAGCTCTCCCGCGATGGCAGCTTCCAGCTCAAGCTCAGCCACCTGGAGCCGCTGTCGGAGCAGGCCCGGTCGGTGGTCGCGCCTCGCCTGCCGGACGCCGGCCCCGAGCCCGCCGAGCCTCCCCGCCTGATCGGCGACGAGAGCACCAGCGGCACCATGCAGGCCGCCATCGAGAACACCCACCCGGGCGAGATGACCGTCGCCTCCGCCCGGAAGAAGGCGGGCATCTCCCTCTGGATCGGCGGCTCCCTCGCGCTGATCGCCGCCGTCGCGGTGGTGGTGGGGGCGATCCAGGTGAACCGCGTCCGCGGTGAGTCCAGCGCGGCGCTCGCGGCTTCCGCGCCTCCTGTGGCGAGCGCGGCTCCTGCGGCGAGCGCTGCGGCGAGCGCCGAGGTCGAGCCACCCAGGCCCGCGGAGATCCGGGGCAAGGTCACGGTCCCCTCCGGCGTCACCGCAAAAATTGACGGCGAGGAGGTTCCCATCCGTGACCACACCATCGAGGTCGTCGGCCCCCCGGGGAGCATCAAGACCGTCGCTCTCCTCGCCGGGAAGCGCGAGAGCAAGCACCAGGTGATCCTGACCGAGCAGGGGCCGACCCCCAGCGCGCTGGTGCTGCCGGGGCCTGCGGGCAAGAAGCCCCCGCCCACCCCGGGGACCACCTCCACCGGCGCCGCCCCCAAGCCCCCCAAGCCCGGCGTCGACCGCCAGTTTGACTGAGGGAACATCGCTGATGAGACCGCGTCTCTTCCGGGCCTTGCTGGCGCTGACGCTCCTCCCTGCTCTCGCCCAGGGCAAGGGCGAAAAGGACGACAAGAAGAAGCCCGACCCGGCCCCCGCGCCCTCCCCTTCTTCCGCGCCTTCGTCGCCCTCGTCGCCCAAGGACGAGGCCACCCGCAAAGAGGAGGCCCGGCTCCACTTCGAGCGCGGGATCGCCCTCTCCGACGAGGAGTCCTGGAACGCCGCGCTGGTGGAATTCGCACGCTCCCGCGAGCTGTTCCCCACCCGTGGCAACACCAAGAACCTCGGGCTGACGCTCCGCAAGCTCCAGCGCTTTGACGAGGCCCTGGAGGTCTACGAGCAGTTCCAGAAGGAGTTCCCCAACCTCTCCCCCCAGGACAAGACCTTCCTCGACAAGGAGCTGGACGAGCTACGGAAGCGGGTCGGCACCCTGGAGATCAGCACCGAGGCGGGCGCCACGGTGACCGTCGGCAACCGCAACCGGGGGACCGCTCCCACCGGGGCCTTGCGGGTCTCCGCCGGTTCCCACCTGATCCGCGTGTTCAAGGAGGGGTTCTTGCCCTTCGAGGAGCGCGTCGACGTGCTCGGCGGGCAGACCTCCCGGGTGGAGGCCAAGCTCTCTCCCCTGGTCCAGTCGGGGCGTCTGCGGGTCGTCGAGCAGGGCGGACGCCAGGTCGACGTGGAGATCGACAACAACGTGGTGGGCAAGACCCCGTGGGAGGGTCCGGTCTCTCCCGGTGAGCACACCATCCGCCTGCGCGGCGAGGGAAACCTTGGGACACCTCCGGCCCAGGTCCCGGTGAAGCTCAACGAGACCGCCTCCATCACCCTCGCGGTCGAGGCGCTGGACAGCGAGCTGCGGGTCGAGCCCCAGCCCAGCAACGCCACCGTCGCCATCGACGGGATCAACGTGGGCCGCGGCCTCTGGAGCGGCCGCCTGCGCGCCGGCGACCACACCATCGAGGTGGGCGCCGAGGGGTTCCTCCCGGAGCGCCGCAAGGTCTCGCTCCGCAAGGACACCAGCGAGACGGCGACGGTGGTCCTGGAGCGGGATCCGAACTCGCCGCTCTGGCGCCGCCTGGAGCCCTCCCGGTTCCTCATCGGCGTGGGCGCCTTCGGCGTGCTGGGGACCGCGGTGGGCGGCGAGGTGACCGACGGCTGCTCGGGGGGCTGCTCCTCGGGGCTGCCGGTGGGCGGCGGCGTGGCGCTCCGGGGCGGCTACCAGCTCGGCTCGGGCCTCGGTTTCGGCGTCGAGATCGGTTACCTGGGCGTGCGCCAGCGGGTCGAGCAGCGGGACGAGGCGCTGCGCCCGGTGGGCCTCCCGGAGAACCCCGGCCAGGCCAGCGACACGCTCCTGCTCCAGGGGTTGAACGCCGGGGCGACCGCCTGGTTCCGCCGGGGCAAGCCCTGGGGCTGGGCGGCGCAGCTCTCCGCCGGCGTGCTCCTCGGCACCATGCGCGACGCCCGCAGCGGAGACTTCTCCACCACCACCAGCAAGGTCGCCGGAGGGGCAGGTCTTCCCTACAGCGTGGGCCCGGTGGTCGAGTCCTCCCCGGCCCGCTACCTCTACGTCACGCCGGAGGTCCGGCTCACCTACCGCTTCCTCCCCCGGGCCGAGCTGGGCCTCGGCGTGCAGGTGATGGTGCTCTCGGCGCTCCTCCAGCCCAGGTGGGAGGACAGGCGCCCGCTACTCACCGGATCCTGCGGGGCGCAGGCCACTGGCTGCGTGACCGACGGCCAGGCGCGCTTCGGGGAGAAGACCACCGGAAGCCAGGTCATCGCCCTGGTCAACCCGGGCGCCTCCCTCCGCTACGAGTTCTGATGGACGTCGTCGCCGCCGTGCTCCGTCGCGGACCGCTCGTGCTGGTGTGCCAGCGCCCCGCGGGCAAGCACCACGGCGGGCTCTGGGAGTTCCCCGGGGGCAAGGTCGAGGACGGCGAGGACCCGCGCGAGGCGCTGCGGCGCGAGCTCCGCGAAGAGCTCGCGCTCCGGGAGGTGACCGTGGGGCCGGTACTCTACCGCCACGAGACCCCCGCGCTCACCCTCACCTTCTTCTCGGCGACGACCGAGGAAGAACCGCAGCCCCTGGAGCACCCAGCCCTCGCCTGGATCGATCCGACGCAACCGACCTCCCTGCCGATGGCGCCATCGGACGAGGCGTTCCTGGAGCGGCTCCGGGGCTGATTCAGACCGAGACGCCGAAGTCCCGGAGCGCGGCGTTGAGGGAGACCTTGCGGTCCGTCGCCTCGGAGCGCCGCCCGATGATCAGGGCGCAGGGGACCGCGAACTCGCCCGCAGGGAACCTCTTCGGGCGCATCCCCGGGATGACGACGCTGCGCGCCGGCACGCGGCCCCGGTGCTCCACCGGCTCGTCGCCGGTCACGTCGACGATCACCGTGCTGGCGGTGAGGACCACGCCGGCCCCCAGCACCGCCTCCCGCTCCACCACCACGCCCTCCACCACGATGCACCGGGAGCCCACGAACACGCCGTCCTCGATGATCACCGGGCGCGCCGCCGGAGGCTCCAGGACGCCGCCGAGGCCCACGCCCCCGGACAGGTGGCAGTCCCGGCCCACCTGGGCGCAGGAGCCCACCGTGGCCCAGGTGTCCACCATGGTGCCGGCGCCGACCCGGGCCCCGATGTTGACGTAGCCCGGCATCACGATGGCCCCCGCCTCCAGGAACGCGCCGTAGCGCACCACGCCGGGGGGAACCACCCGCACCCCGGCCCGATCCAGATCCTTCTTCAGCGGGATCTTGTCGTGGAACTCGAAGGGACCCACCTCGATCTTCTCCATCTTCCGGAGGGCGAAGTAGAGCAGGATCGCCTGCTTGATCCAGGCGTGGGTGACCCACCCTTGCTCGCCGGGCTCGGCCACGCGGAGCTCCCCCGCGTCGAGGGCCGCGAGGGTCCGGAGCACCGCCTCCTGGTGGTCTCCGCTGGCGAGGAGCGCGCGGTCGGTGAAGGCTTCTTCGACCCGCAGGCGCAGGGCATCGATGTCGATCATGGGTCACGCTGGTAGCGGCGGCGGCGCGGCGCGGCAAGGTGCCTCAGCGGGGCCGTTTCCGTGTACAACCGGGGGCCATGCCCGGTGACCTCCGTCCCTTCAAGCTCGACAAGATCCGCGTCGATTACCGCGCCATCCTCCGGTCGCTCGCCGACGTGCTCCGGGGGCTCGGTGAGGAGTCCCTGGCGGAGGTGGTCCGCGGCGCCCCCGACGTCCCGGCCCCCGAGGTCGCGCCAGATACCCCGGAGAAGGCGCTCCAGCTCATCTCCATGTCCCTCCAGCTCCTCAACCTGGTAGAAGAGAACGCCGGGGTGCAGGGGAGGCGCCTCCTCGAGATCCAGGGGCAGCAGGGCAAGCACGAGGGGACGTGGCCCGCCACCCTGCAGGCGCTGTCCGCCCGGGGGCTCGACCAGCAGCAGACCCTCGCCTTGCTGGAGAAGATCCTGGTGCAGCCGGTGCTGACCGCTCACCCCACCGAGGCCAAGCGCCGCAGCATGATCGCCCACCACCGGGAGCTGTACCTGCTGCTGGTGAAGCTGGAGAACCCCATCTACACCCCCTGGGAGAAGGCTCGCATCCAGCAGGACGTGGCCGCCTGCCTGGAGCGCATCTGGCGCACCGGCGAGATCTACGTGCAAAAACCCACCGTCGCCTCCGAGCGCCGCACCGTGATCCACCACGCCACCAACATCTTCGTGGAGGCGCTCCAGGTGACCGACGCCCGTCTGCGCCAGTCCTGGAGAGAGGTCGGCTATGACCCTGCGGTGCTGACGCCGGAGCGGCTGCCCCGGATCTCCTTCGGGAGCTGGGTCGGGGGCGACCGCGACGGGCACCCGCTGGTCACCCCCGAGGTCACCGCCGAGACGCTGGAGGAGCTGCGGCTTTCGGCGCTGGTGATCCTCCGGCGCCGGCTGGTGGCGCTGGGGGAGCACCTCAGCTTCTCGACGCAGCTCAACGCGGCCCCGGCGAGCCTGATGCCGCACCTGCAGCGGCTCCAGGAGGTGGTGGGTCCGGAGCAGGCTCGCGCGGCGATGGGGCGCAATTCGATGGAGCCTTTCCGCCAGTTCCTGGGGCTGATGATGGCGCGGCTCCCGGTGGACGTGGCCCGCAACCACATCACCGGGCTGCGCTCCGGCCAGGGGAGCTACGAGCGCACGGAGCAGGTGCTGGAGGATCTCCGGGCGCTGCGGGAGGCGCTGGTGGAGGTGGGGGCGCGGCGCATCGCCGAGCAAGAGGTCGACCCGGCGATCCGCTCCGTGGAGGTCTTCGGGCTGCACCTGTGCACGCTGGACATCCGGCAGAACAGCAAGGTCCACGACACGGCGGTGGTGCAGCTCCTGAGGCGGGCTGGCCTCGCGGATCCGGACTTCGACCGGTGGCCCGAGGAGCGGCGCCGCGCCTTCCTGGAGGCGGAGCTGCGCACGCTGCGTCCCTTCGCCCTCGCCGGCTCCTCCATCGGCAAGGAGGCGGACGGCGTGCTGGGGGTCTACCGGGTGCTGGCGTCGTACCTCGATCTCCACGGACCCGGGGGCATCGGCGCCTTGATCGTCAGCATGACCCGCGACGTGTCGGACCTGCTGGCGGTCTACCTGCTGGCCCGGGAGACGGGCCTGCTCTTCGACGACGGCGACGGCCCTGCCTGCCGCCTCCAGGTGGTCCCTCTCTTCGAGACCATCGACGACCTGGAGCGCTCTCCGCGGGTGCTGGAGGCCTTCCTCTCCCACCCGATCACGCGCCGCACGCTGCGCCACGGCCTCGACCCTCGCGCCCCGGTGCAGCAGGTGATGCTGGGCTACAGCGACAGCAACAAGGACGGCGGCATCCTCGCCAGCCAGTGGGCGGTGCACCGGGCCGAGCGGGTGCTGGCCTCCGTGGGGCGCCGCGCCGGGGTCGACCTGGCCTTCTTCCACGGCCGCGGCGGCACCGTCGCCCGCGGCGGAGGGCCCACCTACCCCTTCCTCCGCGCGCTCCCCCACGGCAGCTTCTCGGGGCGCGTGCGGGCGACGATCCAGGGCGAGACCATCGCCCAGCAGTTCTCCAACCCCCTCGGCGCCGCCCACCACCTGGAGCTGTGGCTCGCGGGGGCCACCGGGTGCCTCGCCATCCTCGAGCATGCTCACGAGGAGGATCGCTCTCCGGCGATGGAGGTCGCCTTCGACCGGCTGGCCTACCACGGCCGCAGCGCCTACGAGGCCCTGCTACGGGCCGATGGCTTCCTCGCTTACTACGCCCAGGCCACGGTGATCGACGTGCTGGAGCACAGCGGCATCGGCTCCCGCCCCTCCCGCCGCACCGGCGCCCGCTCGCTGGAGGACCTCCGGGCCATCCCCTGGGTCTTCTCCTGGAACCAGGCGCGCCACTGCGTCCCGAGCTGGTTCGGCGTCGGCTCGGCGCTCGCCGCTCTCCGCGCGGAGGACGCTCGCGCCTACGAGATGGTCCGCTCCGGAGCCCGGCAGGATCCGCTGCTGCGCTACCTGACCCTGAACATCGAGATGGGCATCCTCAGCGCTCACCCGGCCATCGCCCGGGACTACGCCTCCCTGGTGGACGACCCCGCGATCCGCGACGCGATCCACGACCGCATCGAGCAGGAGCGGCAGCGCACCCTCGACGAGCTGGGGAGGCTCCACGAGCGCCCGGTGGCGGAGCGGCGCTCCACGCTGGTGACCTCCATCGAGATGCGCGCCGCGGCGCTGCGGCGCATCCACGACGCGCAGCTCGCGCTGCTGCCCCGCTGGCGTCGGGCCCGCAAGGAGGGCGACGAGGCCGGCGCCGCCCACCTGCTCACCCACCTGCTGATGACCGTCAACGCCATCGCTGCGGGCCTCCGCTCCACGGGGTGACCTTCCGTGTCCGTCGCTCCGCTCACGGGAGCGGCTTCACCTTCACCGTGATCGTGTGCTCGGTGGCGGTGCCCCGACCGCAGTCCAGGTCGAGGGCGCCGTCCTGGAGCGTCGCGGCCACCGGGACGCCGTCGCAGAGGATCTCCGTGGGGGCGCCCAGCACCGGGGAGACGGCGACGCGGGTGGGCGCCTGGATCGTCGGGTCCGCGGTGAAGGTCAGGGAGAAGACCCCGGAGGCCCGGTCGTAGCCGTACTGCTTCGGCCACCCGGCCACCGCCGCCGGGCGCACCCGCGCCAGGATCTCCTTGAGCCGGGGGCGCTCTTTCCAGCCGCTCCCGTCGTGATCGTAGCAGCCCCAGCGCCCCTGGGAGTCCTCCTTCCAGAGCCAGAGGAACGACGACGCCTGGATCTCTTCTTGAAGTTCGCGCTGCCAGGTGAGGTACTCCTCGGCGCGGGGGCCGTTCGGGTTGTAACCCCACTCGGTGATCATCAGCCCGGCCTTCCAGGAGGCCGCCTCGTCCCGGGTGGTGAGGTTCTGCTTGGCGATGCTCTCCTTGGTGGCGCCCCCGGGGAACACCGTGAAGGCGTACTTGTAGATGTGCGGGGCGTAGACCGTTCCCTCGCCGATGGGGCCGTCGCCCAGGGCGAAGCTGTCGAGGAAATTGCGCTCCGCGGGGGGCTCGAAGAGCACCAGCTTCGACGGCGCCGCGGCCCGTACTGCGGCGAAGACCTGCTGGTGCAGCCGCAGGAGCTGGGCGTTGGAGGCGAAGACCGGCTCGTTGAACAGCTCGAACCCGAGCACCGCCGGGTGATCCTTGAAGCGGGCGGCCACGTGCGCCGCCATCTTGCTGAAGCGCTCCCGCAGCTCGGCCCCCTTGGGGCTGTCGCCGAAGAAGGTCTCGAAGGCCGCCTTCACCTGGGGGCTCAGCCTTCGCTCCTCCAGGTCCTCCAGGGGCCCCTGGAGCAGCTCCGTCGGCGGGGGCTCGATGGCCCACAGCGGCGCCCCGTCCTCGCCGATGTCCTTGCCGTAGGCATCCTGGTGGAAATCGACCAGCACCAGGATGCCCGCCCCCTGCGCCAGGTCCAGCACCTGCTGCACCCGGTCCAGGTAATCTTCCTTGAAGCCTCCGTCCCGGGTGGGCTCCACGCCGCTCCAGTTGATCGGCAACCGCAGCGCGTCGAACCCCCAGGAGCGCATCTGCGCCGCGTCCTCGGCGGTGAAGGGAGGCACCGTCTCCAGGGCGATGCGCCCGTCGTCGAAGCTCACGTCGAAGATCCCGTCGACCCGGGCGTTGACCCCCCACAGGTTCACCACCCGCCCCTTCTCGTCGATGACCTGCCCGCAGCGCAGCCCCAGCGGCGAACCCACGAAGGGCGCGTCCCCGCAGGGCGCCGTGGTCCCCGCCGGAGCCGCCGGCGCGGGGCTGTCCTCCTCCCCGCACGCGACCCCCAGCGCCAGCGCCCCAAGCACCGGAAGAAACCAGTTGAACTTCATGGTTTCACGGTAGCACCGATCGCCTCCAGAACCCTCGCGGGAACGCCTCCGAAGGCCCCGTTGCTCATCAGCAGCACCGCGTCGCCGGGGCGAGCCCAGGCGGTGATCTCCTCCACCACCCCGTCCAGGGTGGCCGGCGCGGAGGCGTCCTTGCCGGAGGCGCGCAGGTCGGCGACGAGGCGCTCCAGGTCGAGGGCGTCTCCGTCGACCCGGGCTCGCCCCCGGGGGGCCAGGATCACCCGGTCCGCGGCGTCGAAGGCGCGGGCGTAGGCCTGCTGGTGCATGGCGCGGCAGGCGGTGGCGCTCCGGGGCTCGAAGACCGCCAGCAGGCGGGCGCC
>CAZSDX010000114.1:0-15312 GCA_964605685.1 uncultured Polyangiaceae bacterium | reverse complement strand
CAAACTTTGGGAGTCCCCCGGCATAGCCGGGGGGTTGCGTTCGTACTCACCGCCCCGGGCCGAGGAAGGTGGCCGGAAGCTGCTGCTTGCGCTCCGGGGAGGCGACCTCGAAGGTGACGCGGACAGGGCCCTGGAAGCGCTCGACCGGCAGGGTGGCGATCACCGGGACCTCCAGGGAGCCCAGGGGAGGCAGGGTGACCCGGGGCTGAGGGACGAGGAAGGTGATGGGAGCGGAGGAGGAAGGAGAGATAGAGAGGGTGGAGGGCTCCGAGCGCTTGCTGACCAGCTTGAGGCGGTACACGTTGCGGATCTCAGCGCCCTCGACGGAGAAGGGAGCGCCGGTGGGGCGCAGCAGGTTGACGGCGAAGGCCGTGCGGGAGCGCAGGGCGACGGAGAAGACGACAAGGCCGAGGAGGCCGCCCACGGCGTAGGCGACGGTGCGGGGGCGGAGGAGACGGGTACGCTCGCCAGCGAAGCCCTTGAGGGAGTCGAGGCGGATCAGCCCCCGGGGCTTCTGCACCTTGTCCATGATGGCGTCGCAGGCGTCGATGCAGGCGGTGCATCCGATGCAGTCGAGCTGGAGGCCCTGACGGATGTCGATGGCGGTGGGGCAGACGGCGATGCAGCGCTTGCAGTCGACGCAGTCGCCGTTACCAGGTACGTTGAGCTTGCCACGGGGCTCACCGCGCATGACGTCGTAACCGACGACCAGGCTCTCCGCGTCGGTGAGCACCGACTGGAGGCGCCCGTAGGGGCACATGATCACGCAGAACTGCTCGCGGAACCAGCCGAAGTCGAAGTAGAAGAGGGCGGTGAGGGCGAGGGTCCAGAGGAAGGCCTCAAGGTGGGCGCGGGGGCCATCGGTCAGCACGCCGAAGAGGCTCCGAATGGGGATGAAGTAGCCCAGGATGATGTGGGCGAAGAGGCTGGCCATCGCCAGGTAGAGGGCGTGCTTGATCGTCTTGCGGGCGATCTTGGAGGCGTCCCAGGGGGCCTGCTCCAGCTTGATCCTGGCCTCCCGGGGGCCCTCGGTCCACCGCTCGATGACCCGGAAGACGCCCTCGATCATCACCGTCTGGGGGCAGGCGAAGCCGCACCAGAGGCGCCCCGAGATGGTCGTCAGGAAGAGGAGAGAGAGGCCGAGCCCCCCGGCGAGGAAGAGGAGCATCCAGCCGTCCTGGGCGTTGAAGATCTCGCCGAAGAGGAAGAACTGGCGCCGGGGGATGTCGAGGAGCATCGCGGGGCGCCCGTCCACCTTGAGCCAGGGGACCGCGAAGAGGATGGCGAAGAGGATGGCGAAGACGACGCGGCGGCGGCGGTCGTGGGGGCCAGAGACGTCCGCGGGGTGGACGAAGCGCCGGGAGCCGTCCGCGTTGAGGGAGGCGACGGAGTCGAGGGTGGGGAGGTGATGACGAGGGGCCACGACGTTCTCCTGAGACTTGCCCCCCCCCGATCCGCTCAATCTTCCTGCTGTCCCTGGGGCTCCTTGCCCGGGACGTTCTTGCCCTTGAGGCTCAGCACGTAGGCGGCGACGACCTGGGTCTTGCGGGGGCCCAGCGAGGGCTCCCAGGCGGGCATCCCCTTCTCCGGGGCGCCCTTGGAGATGACCTTGTAGATGGAATCCGGCTTGCTGCCGTGGATCCAGTGGCGATCGGTGAGGTTGGGTCCGATCTTCCCCTCGGCCTTGTCGCCGTGGCAGGAGGCGCACATCTGCTGGAAGGTCGTCGAGCCTTCCTGGACGGTCTTCTCGTCCTGGGCCATGGCCAGCAAGGCCTCGGGGCCGAGGTTGCCGCCCTTGCCCTGGGCGATGAGCGCCTTGGCGGCGGCGGTGTTCTCCGCGGCCAGCTCGTCGGCGGGTGTAGGGGCCGTCTTGAAGACGTGGTAGTGGAAATAGTACCCGAGGGAGAAGAAGATCGTCCCGTAGAGGGTGATCAGCCACCAGCGGGGCAGCGGGTTGTCGTGCTCGACGATGTCGTCGTAGACGTGGTGCTCGGCGTGATCTCCGTGGTTCTCAGCGGACATGGTCATCCTCCAGAAGAGGGAGAGCGGCGATCTTGTCCTGCTCGTCGCGCTTCGCGCCGAGGGCGCGGGCGGCGAGGTAGGCGAAGGCAGCGAGGAACAGCGCGAGGGCGAGGAGCGTCAGGGGGAGGACGCCCAGGCCGGTCAGGAACTTGTTGAACATGGGGTAACCTCCCGTCCGTCCGGGCCACGGGCTTCGCGGCGGGCTGGACTTCGGGCTTCCCGAGACGCTGCAGGTAGGCGATCAGCGCCACCATGTCGCTGTTCGGGGAGACCTTGATGTTCTGCTTGGCGAGGTCGGCGGCGATGGCGTCCGCTTGGGCCTGGGCGGCGGCCTGGGCGCCCTGGATGTCGGCGTCCGAGTAGGGCACGCCGATGCTCTTCATGGCGCCGAGCTTGGCCGCCGTCTGGGAGAAATCCACCTGGCGGTCGTTGAGGAAGGCGTAGGCCGGCATGATGGAGGCCTGGGCCACCGAGCGGGGGTCGACCATGTGCTGGTAGTGCCAGAGGTTCGGGTACTTGGTGCCGACGCGGGCGAGATCCGGGCCGGTGCGGCGGCTGCCCCACTGGAAGGGGTGATCCCAGGCGGACTCTTCCAGCTCGCTCGGGGCGCCGTAGCGGAGCTGCTCGTGGCGGAAGGGGCGGATCATCTGGCTGTGGCAGGTGTAGCAACCCTCGCGGACGTAGATGTCGCGGCCCTCCAGCTCCAGGGGCTTGTAGGGAGGGAACTTCTTCGGGTCCGCGTGGGTGCCGTGGACGACCACCACCGGAACCAGCTCCGCCACGCTGCCGACCACGACCGCCAGTAGCGTCAGCACGGAGAAGAGGGCGCCGCGGCCCTCGAGGACCCGGTGCCAGGGGCCCTTTCCGGTCTCGCTCTGGCCGTAGGTGATCCAGGCGGCGACGGAGATGGCGACCAGCAGGCCCACCGCCAGCACCGACTGGGAGATGTCGGCGGCCAGGATCAGGGCGATCAGGGCGACGATCCCCACGGAGACGACCAGCATCGGGCGGGCGAACACCATCTGACGGGTGCTCGGCTCGTCCTCGGCCTTGACCTCCTCGACCACGGTGGCGGTGCCGTCGACGACCTCGCCCGAGAGGGCAGTCTTCGCCAGGTTGTACGCCATCAGGATCATCCCGACGAGGTACATGGCGCCCCCGGTGAGGCGGGCGTAGTAGGTGCCGCGGATGGCGACCAGGGTCTCGATGAAGTCGGGGTAAGCGAGGGCGCCGTCGGCGTCGGTGGCCCGGAGCATCAGCCCCTGGGTGATGCCCGCCGCCCACATCGACACCATGTAGAGGAGGATGCCCACGGTGGCGAGCCAGAAGTGGGCGTTCGCCATGGAGACCGAGTGGAGCCTGGTGCGGTAGAGCCTCGGGACGATCCAGTAGAACATGCCGGCGGCCATCAGGCCGTTCCAGCCGAGGGCGCCGGTGTGGACGTGGCCGATGATCCAGTCGGTGTAGTGGGCCAGGGCGCTCACGCTCTTGATGGAGAGCAGCGGCCCCTCGAAGGTCGCCATGCCGTAGAAGGTGATGCCGGCGGCGAAGAACTTGAGCACCGGGTCCTCGCGGAGCTTGTCCCAGGCGCCTCGGATGGTGAGCAGGCCGTTGATCATCCCGCCCCAGCTCGGCGCCCACAGCATCAGGCTGAAGATCATCCCCAGCGTCTGGGCCCAGACCGGCAGCGCCGTGTAGAGCAGGTGGTGGGGGCCGGCCCAGATGTACATGAACACCAGCGCCCAGAAGTGGATGATCGACAGCCGGTAGGAGTACACCGGCCGGTCCGCCGCCTTCGGGACGAAGTAGTACATGATCCCGAGGATCGGCGTCGTCAGGAAGAACGCCACCGCGTTGTGGCCGTACCACCACTGCACCAGCGCGTCCTGCACGCCCGCGTAGATCGAGTAGCTCTTCGCCGCCGCCAGCGGGATCGACAGCGAGTTGAAGATGTGGAGCACCGCCACCGTCAGGATCGTGGCGATGTAGAACCAGATGGCGACGTAGAGGTGCTTCTCCCTCCGCTTCGCCAGCGTCCAGAAGAAGTTGATGGCGAAGACCACCCAGATCCCGGCGATCGCCAGGTCGATGGGCCACTCCAGCTCCGCGTACTCCTTGCCCTGGGTGAACCCCAGCGGCAGCGTCAACGCCGCCGAGACGATGATCCCCTGCCACCCCCAGAAGTGCGCCTGGCTCAGCCCGTCGCTCGCCATCCGAGCCTTCAGCAGCCGCTGGGTCGAGTAGTAGACCCCCGCGAACATCATGTTGCCCACGAAGGCGAAGATCACCGCGTTGGTGTGCAGCGGCCTCAGCCGGCCAAAGGTCAGCTCCGGAAGGAAGTTGAGCTGGTGCCACAGCAGCTGCGCCGCGATGATGACGCCGACCAGCATCCCGACGATGCCCCAGCCGACCGAGGCGAACACGAACTTCCGGACGATCCCGTCGTCGTAGGTGATCGTCGTCTCCTTCAACGTTCCGTCGCTCATAGCGCCCTCCTCGGCGCGTCGGCGTCGTCGCGTAGCGGCGCCAGCGCCAGACGATCCACGTGCTCGTGCTCGTCGTTCCGGATCGAGTAGATGAACCCACCGATCGAGCACGCGACGAGCACGCCGCTCACAAAGACCAGCAAGAAGATGACTTCCATCAGGCAGCTCCAGGGGATGGAGTCAGGGTCGTCGCCTCGCCCGGTGCCTCCTCGTCGACCCGCTCGACCCCCCGGAGGCGACCGATCACGTACCCGACGACAGCGACCGAGCTGAGCGGCATGATGACCGCCGCCACCAGCGGCGACATCCAGCCCAGACACGCTGCGCTCACCGCAAGCACGTTGTAGGCCAGCCCGAAGCTCACCGCCCCCCGCACCGTTTGTTGCAGCCGATCTCCCACGATCAAGAGCCGGCGCACCCCCGTCACCAGCTCCCCCTGCACGTAGGCATCCGTGCGAGCCGGCAAGAACGGCAGATCCCCCGCAGGAGTTGCGCTGCACAGCGCGGCCCCCATCGCCGCCGCGTCGTTCACCCCGTCGCCCACCATCAACGCGTCCCCGGTAGCCACGTACCCGCGCTTGTCCTCCGGGCTCGCCTCCGCCCGCGCCCGCCCCGGCGCCAGCCCGAGCCGCCGCGCCAACGCCTCCACCCGCTCCGCCCCGTCCCCGCTCAGCAGGTGCACCTCGTAGCCCGCCCGCTCCAGCTCTGCGATCCGCCCCGGCGCGTCGTGGCGCAGCCGCTCCCGGGTGTTCATCGCCAGCCTCACCTCGCCGTCCACCGAGAACACCAGGTCGCTCCCCGCCGCCTCGCCGGCCCAGCCCGGCGCCCCGAGCCGGCAAACCTTGCCCTCGAAGACGCCCTCCATCCCTCGCCCGGCCTCTTCCCGGACGCTCGCCGCCTCCAGACGCAGGCCCTGCGGCTCCAGGGCCTTGACCACCGCGCGGCTCTTCGGGTGCCTCGACCGGAGCGCCAGGTTCCCCAGCGCCCTCGTCTCCTCGACCGTCAGGGAGCGCAGCGCGTCGGGGCGCTCCAGCTCCAGCTCGCCGAGGGTCAGCGTCCCGGTCTTGTCGAAGATGACCCGGCGTACCAGACCGACCCGGTCGAGCAGGCTCGCGGACCGGACGAACACCCCGACCCGGCGCAGGGCCCCCTGGGCCAGCTCGTAGGCCACCGGCACGGCGATCCCGAAGGCGCAGGGGCACGACACCACCAGCACCGCGATCACGACCTCGATCACCTGACCCGGCGCCCGCCCGACGAGCCACCACCCCGCCCCGGAGCCCACCGCCGCCAGCAGCGTCCACGCCACGTACCACCGGGTCAACGTCGACCAGAACGGGGTGCGCCGGGCCTTCGGCTCGTGGGCGGAGCCGGGGGTCCGGAGCAACCCTGCCAGCCTCGACGCCGCGTAGGCCGCCCGCGCCTCGACCTCCACCGCCCGGTCTCCCACGAGGAAGCTCCCGGCCTCGACCGTCCTCCCCTCCGGCACCGCCACCGGGGTCGACTCGCCGGTGATCCACTCCCGCGAGACCTGCACGCCGCCCTCCGGGGCCGCGACGTCCACCGGCACCAGATCCCCGGGGCGCAGCAGCAGCCGGTCGCCTTCCCGCAGCTCCCCCACACGGACCACCCGCACCGCGCCCTCCTGCACCCGGTGGGTGTAGAGGTTCTCCACGCCGTCGTCGGCGAGGAGCTGGCGGCGGTTGCGCTCCAGCACCCGCTCCTGGAGGAACCTCCCCACCAGCATCAGGGTGGTGAAGGTCGCCACCGTGTCGAGGTAGCTGGCGCCGCCCTTCCCGGTGAAGTGCGCGTAGGAGGACCCGGCGTAGGCCAGGGCGATCCCGAGGGCGATGGGGATGTCCAGGTGCAGGGCGCGCTGCCGGATCGACGCCAGGGCGCTCCGGACGAAGGGCCCCCCGCCCACCAGCACCGCCAGCGTGGTCAGGGCCCAGGCCCCGCCGGTCATCAGCCCGTGGAGCGGCCCCTCCGCCAGCCCGCTGTAGACCGCGAAGGTGAAGATCATCACGTTCACCGTCAGCGCGGCGCAGATCCCGATGCGCAGCAGCAGCCCCCGGGCGGTCTCGCTCCGCGCGGCCTTGGACGACGGCCCCAGCCGGTAGCCGAGCCTGGCCAGATCCCCGGCGAAGCGCGCCAGATCAAAGGAGCGCGGCCGGATGGTCATGGCCACCTTCCCCGCTCCGGGGTTCACCACCACGCCGCACGCCCCCTCCTTGCGCTCGAAGAGCTGCTCCACCACCCACACGCAGGCGGCGCAGTGCAACCCTTGCACGTCCAGCTCCAGCCGGGTCACCTCGTCCCCCGACCCCCGGAGCTGCTCCTGGCAGGCTTCCAGCCAGATCTCTTCCTGGGCGGGCGCCGCCGGCACCACCACCCCCGGCCCCCCGCGCAGGTCGTAGTACCGCTCCAGGTGGGCCTCCTCGATCAGCGCCCGGGCGGCCCGGCATCCGGAGCAACAAAAGGTAGCTTCCCCGGGAGGGAGGGGATTCTGGCAGTGGAGGCACCCACGTGGCATGGCCCGCGCCCCAGCAGAAAGCGCGCCAGCCCCCCGCGAACCGGCGCGCTCCCCTTGCGGCGCCCCCCGGGAACGAGCATTGCAATCGCCGTGGATCCCATGAATTTCGAGACCTTCCTGGAGATGCAGCGCTACGTGGGGTGGTCTCTCCGGGACGCGGAGGTGCTTGCCCGGTTCTCACCGCAGGTGACGCCTCACCTCGGGGCCATCGCGGACGAGTTCTACGAGTGCGTCCGCGCCTTCCCGGATGCCGTGCGGGTCCTGCGCGACGAGGCGCAAGTCCAGCGCCTCCAGAGGACGCTCCAGCGCTGGCTCCAGGAGCTCCTCGACGGCCCCCACGACCAGGCCTACTTCGAGCGCCGCCGGAGCATCGGCGAGGTGCATGCGCGCATCGGCGTTCCGCAGCGCTTCGTGTTCACGGCGATGAGCATCCTGAGGCAGCACCTGGAGCGGATCCTCCAGGAGAGCTACCCGGCGGGGAGCGAGGTACAGGAGCGCACCCGCAAGGCGCTGGACCGGGCGCTGGACGTGGAGCTTGCCCTGATGCTGGAGACCTACCGGGAGTCATGGATGGAGCGGATCCAGCGGTTGGATCGGGTGGAACGCGAGGGGATCTCGCAGCGGCTTGCGGCGGCGCAGGAGCGCTACCGGGACGCCATCGAGACCGCGCAGGCGCTGATCCTGGTGCTGGACGACCGGGAGAACATCCTGCTCTGGAACCGGATGGCGGCCCAGGTGACCGGCTACGAGCGGGACGAACTGCTGGACCGGCTCCCGCTGGAGACGCTGATCCCGGACGAGGAAGCGAGGCAGCAGATCCGGGAGGTGACCCTGGAGAAGCCGGCGACCTTCGAGGCGGCGCTGAGGATCCGCAGCGGCCGCGAGCACCACGTCCGGTGGCTGGTCTCGGCCAACCACGACCATGAGCTCGGTGGTCTGATCCGCTACGTGATCGGGGTGGACCTGACAGACGCCCACGAGGCAGCACAGCGGGCGAGGAACACCGAGCGGCTGGCGGCCATCGGGACCATGGCGGCGGGGCTGGCGCACGAGATCCGCAACCCGCTCAACGCGGCCTCGCTCCACGTCACCCTGCTGGAGCGGTCGCTCAAGCGGCTGGCGGAGCCGCCGGCCACGGCGATGGAAGCCGCGGGGGTGTTGCGGAGCGAGATCCAGCGGCTCTCCTCCCTGGTCAACGAGTTCCTGGACTTCGCCCGGCCCAAGCCCCTGCGCCTGGGGGAGCACGTGCTGTGCGAGCTCTGTACCTCCGTGGTCGAGCTGCTGCGCCCGGACGCGGAGGCCGCCGGGGTGGAATTCCTGTTCTCCCCGCCGCGCCGCCCGATCTGGATCAAGGTGGACGGAGAGCGGTTCCGGCAGGTGCTGATCAACCTGCTCCGGAACGCGATAGAGGCCACCTCGGGGGCGGCGGAGCCGAGGGTGACGCTGAGGGTCCGGCGCTCGGCGTCCTGGGCCGAGCTGGACATCGAGGACAACGGCAAGGGGATCGCCGATGGAACGCCCATCTTCGACGCCTTCTACACCTCGAAGGAGACCGGCACGGGGCTGGGGCTGTCGATCGTCCACCGGATCATCGACGACCACGGCGGGAGCATCACCTACCGGAGCGCCCCGGGGGAGACGGTCTTCACCGTCCGGCTCCCCGGAGCGTACTTCGTCAACGACGACTGATCGCCCGGCGATGCCCGGTCACTCGGCGGCCTGCGCGGCGGGGCGCTGCCCGAGGGATCAGATCAAGAAGGGAAGAACATCGGCACGAAGGCGAGAGAGCTCCCGGGTATTGTGCACAAGAAGCGGGTGCTGCCAGAGCGCGAGGGTACCGCCCAGACACTCCCGCGCGAGATCCTCCCCGATCACCTCGCGACTGCGGTGATCCAGCGCCCGCTGCAGCAACTCCGGCTCGCTCCAGACACCGAGCACGTAGACGCGGTTTAGGAGGCCCTGCGGGACGTCGCGAAGCACATCGTCGCGCCGCTTCTCCTGCTCGTCGTAGTCCACCAGCGCGAGTACGCGTCGACACGAGAAGCGTTGCATCGAGGGGACAAGGTTCTTGAGGCGCTCCTGCACCGAGGACCAGCCACCCGCAACAGATTCGATGTGGATCGCGCTGGCCTGCCGCACAATTTTCTGGAACCCGACGGCGAGATCCTTGTTCGCATCATCTTCCGGGACGATCAACAGGTGATCCTTGTATTTGTTCACGGTAGGAGGTCTCCGCGAACAAGATCGCCAATCAAATCCCCGCTGCGCCCCTTGATGTCCGCGAGGCGAGTCACCCGCGTCGGTTCAAGGTGGTTGGCCCGGTGAAGCACCCATGTGGAACCGTCCGAGAACATCCGGATCGCCTCGGGGTTGTGGGAGCTCATCACGAACTGGAGCCGCTGCCCTGCCGCGCGGCGAAGCTGCATCGTGAAGCGCGCGACCTCCGAGAGGCCCAGGTGAGCATCGGCCTCGTCCCAGACACAGAGCAGGGGGCCATAGACCTCCCCCGCGGCCAGCGCTGTCGCGGCGATGAAGAAGCACTTCTCCCCGTCCGAGAGTGCCCCGAACGGGAGCGTGAGGAAACGGTCTTCGGCCTGGAACTGAACCCGCATCTCCCGCGCTTCACCCCCGATGGAAGGATTCTGGACGGCCTTGAAATCCGGGAAAATATCCGAAAGGTAACCGGTGAAGGAGCCGTAAGCCGATGGCTCGGCAGCGACGAGCCCGGTGAACCAATCCCCGAGGTTCTCGACCCCGCGCTCCGGCTCCAGGGTCGAAGTCGAAGAGATCCCGCTGATCCGCGACGGCATGGGGGCAAGGATCATCATCCGGGCGAGCCATCGCCGAAATACTGCTACCGGATCTGACTCCTCCTGTTCCTGCACGATCGGCAAGGCAACCACGTGCCAGTCAACGTTGAACGTGCCCTTCGCGCCCGAAGCAGAGAAGGTTACCGCGGATTTCTGTCGCGTGTAGCGAGGTTGACCGTTGCAGGTGAGGGTTTCCTCGAAAACTCGCAATTCACGGAACCCCCTGGGGAACTCGAGCGCCAGCGTATAACGGAAGAAAAGACCACCAATCTCGACGTCGATCTCCAAGCGCATGGGAGCTTCAGGGCTCCCTCGCGGAAAGTCCGAAGGCTTCACAAGATGCGCGACGCGGTTGGTGCCACGCGCAGCCTTCTGCAGGATCTCAAGCGCATGTGTAACGGTCGACTTGCCTGCACCGTTCGGGCCGATCAGAAGCGCCGATGGCCCATCAAGGTCCAGCTGAAAGTTCTCGAGGCAACGAAAATTGTTGGCGTAAAACCGTTTCAGCATGGAGAACCCCACCTCGGATCACTCGGCGGCCTGCGCGGCGGAGCGCTCGGGGGTGGCCTTCACCACACGCTCCACGCGCTTCATGCTGGTGTTGCCCACCATGATGTCGATCAGCCGGCGGGCTCGCTTGAACACCCCCTCCTGGGCGTAGGGCAGCCCGTAGCGCTCGCAGATCTCCTTCACCTTCGGCTGGATCTGCTGGTACTTCCGCATCGGCAGGTCCGGGAACAGGTGGTGCTCGATCTGGTAGTTGAGCCACCCGTGGAGGAAATCCACCACGTCGCTGCCCAGGCGGTAATTCACCGAGCTGAGCACCTGCCTGGCGTAGAACTCGCCGCGACCACTCGCCTTGGTCTCGAAGCGGTAGAGGTCGTCGCCGGCGTGGTTGGGGGCGATCACCAGGAAGGTGTGGAGGTTGGTCAGCACCTCGGCCCCCAGGGAGTTGGCGAGCACGCTGAAGACGGCCCAGGGGCCCAGCGGGGCGTAGAGCGCCGGCAGCAGGCCGAAGCGGAGCCCGCCGTAGGGCAGCACGCAGTCCTTCCAGAAGGCGCGCCCCTGCTCGGAGAAGGGGTTGTAGACGCCGAGGTACGTCCCCTCGTAGCGCCCCTGATCCTCGCGGTCGCCAGCGCGGCGCCGCCTGGCAAGCTGGAGCACCTGGAACGTGTTGGGCGCGTAGTAGGTCCACTTCCAGGTGCAGGCGTAGAAGGCGACGACCGCGTACTTGAGGGGTTTGGGCAGGGAAGACTCGCGGATACGCTGGACGTTCTCCTCCACCAGATCCGGGTCGTCCATCTCGCTGGTGTGGTAGTGATGGAGCACGTTGTGCTCGTGGCACCAGGCCTCCGGGTGGATCCAGTCAGGCCAGTCGAGCAGACGGCGGCTCCCGACAGCGAACCCCTTGCTGGTGTACCGCTCGGGGACGCCCGGGATACGGTCGTAGCCCCGGTGGCCCACGTGATGCATCATCATCGTCCAGCGGGCCATGCTGCCCTGGCTGATGCACCACGCCGACAGCAGGTTCGGCCCCATCCACGCCGTCGCGTACCCTACCGCCGAGAAGGCCTTCCCCCAGCGCTCGATCTTCTTCAGGTGCTCGAAATCTTCCACGCCCAGCTCGGCCTCGGCCTTGGCCCGCAGTGCATCCAGCTCCCGGGCCAGCCCTTCGTAGTCCACGACGACTTCTTCTCGGCTCATCGTCGCTTCCTTTACGATGGCCGGCCACCGACGCCAAGGTGCTTCCCCGGACCTCCCCCATGGACACCACCCACTTCTTCCTGTCCCCTGGCTTCTTCGGCTTCAAGAACCTCGGCTCCTTCTCCTACTTCTGCCACCTGGAGCGCGGCCTGCTGCGCCGCGCCTCGGATGCGGGCGTCGATGCGCGCGTCCATGTCGTCGATGTGCATCCGTCCGCCTCGATCCGCCGCCGCGCCCTCCGGCTGCGGGAGGCGATCGACCAGCTCGCCTCGGGCGCGGGGCCCATCCACCTGATCGGCCACTCCACCGGCGGCCTGGACGCACGCCTGGTCGCCTCCCCCAGCAGCAACCTCGACGGCGCCCACCGCCGCCCCTCCTGGATCCGTCGCCTCCGCTCCGTCACCACCCTCAACACGCCCCACTTCGGCACCCCCCTGGCCACCTTCTTCGCCACGGTCTCGGGTCACCGGCTCCTCGAAGCCCTCTCGGCCCTCTCCGTCGTGGCCCTCACCCTCGGCGCCCCTCCGCTGGCGCTCACCTCCTCCCTGATCGCCGCCTTCGGACGCCTCGATGGCCTCGGGATCGAGCTTCGCTTGCTCAACCGACTCACCGAGGATCTCACCCGGCTCCTCGACGACGCATCGAGCGCCGACCTCCGGGCCTTCCTCAGCCAGACCCGCGGCGACCAGGGGGCCATCCTCCAGCTCTCCCCCGAGGCCATGGACCTCTTCGCCGCTGGCATCGAGGACGACCCGGACCTGCTCTACCGCTGCGTGGTCGCCTATGCCCCGCGCCGCACCCCACGCCAGTGGGCCAAGGCGGCCCTCTCCCCCTGGAACCACGCCTCCGCGCCTCTCTTCGCCGCACTCCACCGACTCACCTCCCGCGCCAGCGCGGTCTACCCGTGTACCCCCCACGACCCCGTCGCCACCCGGGGCGCCCTCGCCGCTGCCCTGGACCACCAGCCCCCCGAGGGAGCCTGCGACGGCGTCGTCCCGCTGCTCTCCCAGGTCTGGGGCTCCATCGCCTGGGCGGGCCTCGCGGATCACCTCGACGTGGTCGGTCACTTCCGCGATCCCTCCCCTTCCCCTCCCCACCACGACTGGATGAACTCCGGCGCAGGCTTCGACCGCCGACGCTTCGACAGCCTGCTCGACGCCGTCGCCGCGCCCCTGCTCCGTCCCTGAAAAACACCCTCCCATGCGCCACAACAAGATCCTCATCGCCACCGACCTCTCCCCCGCCTCCCTCCCCGCGGTCGATCGCGGCGCCGTCCTCGCCCGCCAGCTCGGCTCCTCCGTCCTCCTCCTCTACGTCTACGACCCCTCCCTCCTCTCCCCCCTCTTCCTCCTCCCCGGCGGCGCCGTCCCCCTCCCCTCCGAGGAGCAGCTCGTCGCCTTCGAGAACGGCGTCCAGGAGCAGCTCCGCATGCTCCAGCGCGAGCGCCTCACCGGCATCCTCCACGCCGAGATCCACATCCACCAGAGCCCCAGCCCCGCCGACGGGATCTGCCTGATGGCCCGCCGCCTCGGCGCCGACCTCCTCGTCCTCGGCACCCACGGCCGCACCGGCCTCCGCAACGCCCTCATCGGCAGCGTCGCCGAGCGCGTCGTCCGCCACGCCCCCTGCCCCGTCCTCACCGTCCGCGCCTTAGATCGGACAAAGAATGTCTCACCAAGCGCCCCCCCGGAGCACGGCTTGTTGGCCAGCGGAGCCAGGTCGAGTACACGGAGAGCCGACGACCGCCAGGAGGTGCCATGGGCCTGCTCAAGGGATCGATCTCGTACACGAAGTACTACACGGAAGGTGAGCTTCCAAAGAACTACCAGGACACCTACCTGGAGAGCCTGCACCTGCGGCGCTTCCAGCCCCTCACCGTCGACAGCGAGGACGAGCAGCGGGTGGGGTGGACTTGCGTGAGCCGTCCCCTCGAAGCGGACGTGTCCTTCGAGTACAACGAGGTGTTCTACAACAACTACCTGAACCTCGCGATCCGGGTGGACGCGTGGAAGTTCCCCGGCTCCGTGTTCAAGGCGGCCTTCGCCGAGGCGGAGAAGAAGTTCCTGGCGAAGAAGGGCCGGGAGAAGCTGAGCAAGCGGGAGAAGGACGAGCTGAAGGTCACCGTGGGGCGCAAGCTCCGCCACCAGTTCAGCCCGACCATCCGCCTGGTCGACCTGAGCTGGAACCTGGAAGAAGGCGTCGTCCGCTACTGGAACCAGTCCGCCAAGGGCCAGGACCTGCTGCTGGAGCTCTGGGAGAAGACCTTCCCCCAGATCGACCTGATCCCCGCCGGAGCCCACACCACCGCCTCGCGCCTCGACCTCCCCGAAGCTCGCCTCCGCGCCCTGGCCGACGTCGAGCCCACCCCCTTCCATACCGCCTGATACGGAGCCACCATGGATCTTCTGGAGACCATCGAGACCAAGCGCTTTCTGGGCCGTGAATTCCTGGTCTGGCTCTGGTTCGAGAGCGAGCTGTTCGAGGGCCAGGTGAGCGCCCACGGGGTCGGCGACTTCGAGCTCTTCCTGGAGAAGCAGATCACCCTGGAGGCCGGGGGCCAGAAGGACAGGGAGCAGAGCAAGCTCCGGGGCGCCAACCCCGCCTCCACCCCCGAGGCCCGCGAGGCGCTCCGCCAGGGCAAGACCCCCACCGTCGCCTCGCTGCGGCTCCGCCGCAACGAGCAGGACTTCTCCTTCCTCTTCAACGCCGACGCCTTCCTCCTCGCCGGCGTCAAGATCCCGGCCCTGCTCAACGAGAAGGACGACGAGCCCTTCTACGAGCGCATCTCCCTGATGGAAGACCTCGAGACCCATGTGGAAGCCCTCTACGGCGACTTCGTGCTCCTGCGCTCCTCCGACGCCTGGGACAAGCTCGTCCTGCCCGCCCTGCTCCGCTGGGTCCACGACCGCGAGCCCGTCGACGCCACCTCCTACCGGAAGGCCCGCGCCGAAGCCCTCCAGCAGGCCCGCGGCAAGGGCGGCAAGAAGGGGAAACGAGCCGCTTGACCTCACCCCCCCGGCCCCCCTCTCCCTGAAGGGCAGAGGGGGGAGGGCCCACGGTTGGCCGGTGCAGTCGTGTCGGTTTCCCGGCCCCGTGCACCTCTCCCTGAAGGGCAGAGGGGGGAGGGCCCACGGTTGGCCTGCGCTCGCCCTGGTCGGAGCGTGGCTCCTCCTCGCGGCTTGCGACCGCTCGTCCCCGTCCCCGTCCCCGTCCCCATCCTCGTCTCCCGTGCCCGTGCCCGTGGACGTGCCCGTGCCCGTTCCTCCCCCCTCGGCCTCCTCCGCGCCAGCCCCTCGCTGCCCGGAAGGCGAGGTGTTCCTCCCGGCGACGCCGCCGGAGGGCTTTTGGATGGGGCGAGGGCAGGTGACCTTCGGCTTCGGAAAATACCGCTCCGGCAACCGCGGCCAGGGAACGAGCGATACCCCTCACCGGGTCATCCTGACCCACCCCTTCTGCATGGACGCCACCGAGGTGACCGTGGGGGCCTACCGTGCCTGCGTCGATCAGCAAGGGTGCGCGGTGCCCAGGATCGCGGACGAATGGAGCACCTACCGGAAAGACCCCCGGATGCCCATCAACGACGTCGACTGGAAGAGCGCCCGCTACTACTGCGAGAAGCAGGGAAAGTCGCTGCCGACGGAGGCCCAGTGGGAGTGGGCCGCGGGGGGCGGAGACGGGCGAAAGTACCCCTGGGGGGACGAACCTCCCGACTGCAAGCGGGCGGATTTCTCCCCGGGGCCCACCACCGGGCCGGTCG
>CAZSDX010000113.1:0-15315 GCA_964605685.1 uncultured Polyangiaceae bacterium | reverse complement strand
ACCCTGGCCCGCATCATGGCCCAGACCGGCACCACCGAGAATAGCCCCGGCGCGAGCCGAGGGGCTGGCCCTCTGACGAAGCTCCTCGCGGGGGGGGCGAGGTACCCGGAGATCAGCGCCCACCTGGACGCGCTCTCGCCCGCCGAGCGGCTGGAGCAGGTGCTCGCCGTCACCGGCTCGGCGGTTGGGAAGCTCTACGACGCGGTGGCGGACGCCCCACCGATCTCCGTGGCGGAGTTCTGCCCGCCGGAGCTGACCGAGGGCAAGACGCTGATCTACGAGGGGCGCAATTCGCTCCCGAGTTTTTCCCGGTTCCAGAAGAGGTTCCAGCGCCGCGGCAGCGAGGTGGTGGGGTACAACCACCAGGCGATGTCCTTCGTCACCGGGCCCGGGTACTTCGTCACCGTGGATGGGGACGATTTCCGCCGCGAGCTTCTGTTCGATTACACCCAGGAGCCGCCGTTCTTCCCCGAGGGGTGGCCCGCCTACAAGCCCAATGGTCACCTTTTCTCCCGGCTGGTCTACTTCAACATGAAGGACTACTGCCGCCGGGTGGCCCGGGGCGTCATCGTCGGCACGGCCTTCAAGAAAGGCGTGGCCCAGGGGGCCTTCTTCACGCTGACGTTGCCGGGATGAGAGGTCCGCTGGTGACGCCGGGGCGGCGCTGGTTTATTCCTCGGGCGTGTCCACGCTACAGCACGAGATCGAGGCGCTGCCGCAGGAGATCCAGCGGCGGCTGGCGCGAGGCTCCTTTGACCTGACGCGGTTCCTCCGCTGGGCCGACGAGCAGCGCCAGGGGGTCGACCGGGACGCCACCAACCGCCTCGCCGCGGTCAGCCCTCCGGCCCCGGAGGACGTCGTCGAGGCGCCCCCGGCGGGCTCCGAGGAGCACCGGCGCCACACGGAGCTGGGGCAGCAAGCCCTCGACCGGGGGGAGGTCGCGCTGCTGGTGCTCGCCGGCGGGATGGCGACCCGCATGGGCAGCGTCGTCAAGGCGCTGGTGGAGGCGCTCCCTGGCAAGACCTTCCTCGATCTTCGGCTGGCGGAGCAGCAGGCCCTCGCTGGCCGCCACGGGCGGCCGTTCCCGCTGTGGCTGATGACCAGCGAGGCCACCGACGGGCCCATCCGCCAGGCCCTCGGCGCGCGCCTCGATGATCCGAGCCTCGCGGTCTTCCAGCAGAACGTCGCGCTGCGGCTCCGCCCCGACGGATCGCTCTTCCGGAACGCCCAGGGCGAGGTGGATCTCTACCCCACCGGCCACGGCGACGTCCCGGATGCGCTCCGGGGCAGCGGCCTGCTGGCGCGCTTCCGGGCCCAGGGGGGCCGTTACGTCTGGATCGCCAACCTCGACAACCTCGGCGCCACCGTGGACGCCACCCTCCTCGGGGGCCACATCGCCCGGGGCGACACCCTCTCCGTCGAGGTCGTCCCCAAGGCCGGCGACAAGGGGGGGATCCCGGTACGCTACCAGGACAGACCGATCGTCTGCGAGGAATTCCGCCTCCCGCTCTCCTTCGACGCCGCCACGGTCCAGAGCTTCAACACCAACACCTTCCTCTGCAACGCCGACGCCCTCGACGGCTACGATCACCCCTGGACCTACTGCGTCGTCGAGAAGAACGTCGCCGGCCAGCAGGTCATCCAGCGGGAGCGCCTGGTCGGGGAGCTGACCTTCCACCTCCCCACCCGCTTCCTCCTTGTCCCTCGCGAGGGCGACGCCTCCCGCTTCCTGCCGGTGAAGGATCCCGCCGAACTCGAGCGCCGCCGCCCCGCCATCGAGGCGGTCGCCCGCTCCCGCGGCCTGTTGACCTTACGTGGCCTCCCGTTCCTTCCGGTTCCTCGCCGTCCTCGCCTTGCTGGGCGCGCTGAATTCCACCGCCTCCGGTCAAATTCCGGCGCGATCCGGCGCCCCCACGCCAGGCAAGAGCCTCACCTCCACCGGTGACGCCGACGCCACCGTCGTCAACCCCGCGGGCCTCGCCCTGCTGCCGGCTCGCGAGCTGCGCGCCCAGTGGGCCGGTGGCCCCGAGCGCCCGGATCGCGGCCTCGCCTTCGGCGCCGCCATGCCCTTGCTCCTCGGCCTGAGCGCCGGCGCCCGCGCCGACCTGATCCGCCCCGCCGACGGACCCGACCGCACCTGGCTCTCCGCCGCCCTCGCCTACACCCTGAGCGACCGCTCGGCCCTGGGCCTCTCCGCCGCCCGCTCCTACGCCGACGACCCCTCCTTCGCCGGCCAGTGGGGCTTCTCCGTGGGGGGTCTTTATCGACCCTATTCGGTCCTCGGCTTCGGCGGCGTCGTGCGGAACTTCAACGGCCACCGGAACAGCACCGGGGTCGCCCTGGAGCGGAGCTACGAGGCGGGCCTGCTGCTGCGCCCCACCGGCACCCGCGCCTTGGAGATTGCCCTGGACGCCACGCGCCTCCAGGAGCGCTCCACGGCGTCGCCCCGGCTGACCGTGGGGATCGCCGTGCCGGGGCTAGGGAGGCTCCGGACCGAGGCGGAGCTGGAGCGGGAGGGAGGGAGGCGGTCGCTCACGGCGGCGGTAGGGCTGGAGGTGGGGCTGGGATCGTGGGCGCTGGGAGGAGGGGGGTGGGTAGGGGAGAGGTCCGGGTATTTCGCCGGGGTGGCCTCGCGGCAATTCCTGGACACGGGGGCGGAAGCGCCGAGGCACTACGTGAAGATCCGGATCGAAGGGGCGCCGACGCCGCGGGGGCACGTGAAGCTGCTACGGGGGCTGTGGAGGCTGGCGTCCAGCCGGGAGGTGGGCGGGGTGCTGCTGCACCTGAAGGCGGAGCCGGCGGGGTCCGCGGCCCACGCGGAGGAGCTGGGGGACGCGCTGAGGATGCTACGCTCCCGGGGGAAGAAGGTGATCTGTCACCTGGAGGACGCGGGGGTGAGGGCGCTGCACGTGTGCTCCCAGGCGGACCGGATCTACACGCTGCCCGCCGGGGGCGTGCGCTTCGCGGGGCTGAAGAGCCAGTACGTTTACTTCGGGGGGCTGCTGGGGAAGCTGGGGGTGAGGGCGGAGTTCGTCCGGGTGGCGGAGCACAAAACGGCGCCGGAGCAGTTCATGGCGGGGCCGTCGTCCACCGCGGCGGCGGACCACCAGGAGACGCTCCGCGAGCTGGAGAAGACGATCCTCCACGACATCGGCGGCGGGCGGAAGATCTCCCTGCCGGAGCTGAGGGACCGGGTGGCTCGCGGCCCCTTCACCGCCCAGGAGGCGCGGGCCGCGGGGCTGATCGACGGGGTGGCCCACGACGACGAGCTGGACGGGGCGGTGGCGGAGGTGGAGGGGCGCCGTGCGCCGCTGGTCCCGGTGGACGCCTCTCCGGCGCTGGCCACGCGCCCCTCGGAGGTCATGGGGAGCCGGGATCGGGTCGCCATCGTCTACGTGGATGGAGACATGATCGACGGGCGTAGCCGCACCCTGCCGCTGGTGGGCAACCGGATCGCGGGCAGCTACACCATCGCCTCCGCGCTGAAGCAGGCCCGGGAGGACAGCCGGATCCGGGCGGTGGTGCTGCGGCTGGAGACGCCCGGTGGGTCGTCGCTGGCGGCGGACGTACTCTGGCGGGAGGTGGCCCTCACGGCCCGGGTGAAGCCGGTGATCGCCAGCATGGGAGGGACGGCGGCGAGCGCCGGGTACTACGTGGCCTCCGCCGCGAACCGTATCTTCGCCAACCGGAGCACCATCACCGGAAGCATCGGGATCTACTACGGAAAGGTCGACCTGGAGGGGCTTGCGGCGAAGCTCGGGGTGAACCTGGTCACCTACCGCACGGCGCCCCGGGCCGACGCCGAGTCGATCTTCCGCCCGTTCACCGACGACGAGCGGCAGGAGCTGGGGCGCAAGGTCAAGCAGTTCTACGACACGTTCATCGATCGCGTCTCCCGGGGGCGCCACCTCCCTGCGGCGGAGGTGGACGCGGTGGCGCGCGGCAAGGTATGGACCGGGGAGCAGGCCCAGGCGCGTCGCCTCGTTGACCGGATCGGCGGCCTCCGCGAGGCCATCGAGGAGGCCCGGTCGGTGGCGGGGCTTCCGGCGGATTGTCCCGTCGTCGAGCTGCCGGAGCAGCCGCGGGATCTGCTCTCGATGGCGCTCCAGCTCGCGGGGGTTCCGGGGGCCTCCGCCGAGCCTGCTCCTCCGCTCCCGCCGGATCTTCTCCGCCTGCTGCGCCAGCTGGCTCCGCTGACGCTCCAGGACGCTGACACCCCCCAGGCCCGCCTCGAAGGCTTCCCGGAGCTACCATGAGCGACCCGCTCCTGCTCCTCGATGACGCCCGGATCTCCTCGGGAAGCGGCCTGCGGTCCGAGCACCTCTCCCTCCGCGCCGAGGGGCCTCGCGTCCTGCTGATCGGCGACGCGGGGGCCATCCTTGGCCCGCTCTTCCGCCGTGCCGTCGTCGAATCGGGGACCTTCCTTCTCCGGGGGCAACCGCTTTCGGAGGTGCCTCCTTCCGCCGTGGGCCTCGTGCCCTTCGATCCACCCTTGCCGCTCCGGTGTACTCCCCTGGAGGCGGTCGCGCTGGGCGCTCGCCTGCTCGGGATCCCCCGGGGAGCCGCAGAGACGCTGGCCAGCCAGCTCTGCGGGCGGGTGGGCCTGGGCGCCTGGGCGACGCGCCCGCTGGGATCCCTCCACGTCGCTTACCGGAGGCTGACGCTGCTGGCGCTGGCGCTGGTCTCCAGCCCGGCGGTGCTGGTGCTGGAGGCCCCCCTCGCTGGGCTGGATCCGCAGGCCGCCGACTACATGACGCAGGCGATCCTGCAGGCGACGGCGGGGCGAGGCGCGCTGATCTCCTCGCCCCCGCCCGCCCCGGACAGCGCCGACGAGCGCCTGGCCGTCCGCCTGGACCAGCGCATCGTCCTGCCTGGTTAACCCTGACCTCGCGGCCCCAACCCCAGCGAGCCGGGGGGAAGTGGCATGGAGCGTTCCGAAAGCCACCCACGTACGGCCTCGTGGTCTCGCTCTCCGCGTGCGATCGAGAGCAGAACAGGGCGAAATTCTTCGACGCTGAGCACGACCAGCGTGGAGACAAGGCGAGCCTGGTATTCGACCAGCACAAGGCTCGTCGCGACCCACGTCGCCCCGAAGGCCCTCGGGTAACGTCCACAGGCCCACAACAGGGCAGAAGGGGGATCGCTGTCGACCCCTTCGGCAGCCTTGAGCAGCGCCCTCAAAGCCGCAGGATTCGAGTGCGGCACAACCCCCATTCTCGCGCAGAGGCGCTCATGAAGGGAACAGGCTACCTCGTAGGAAAGGATCAAAGGCTTGGATCAAAATCGTCAGGGTTTCCACCTGCCTGCACCATGCGTTGCAGGCGTTCTGCGTCGTGCAAGCTGGCGGCACGAAGCGCCGCGATACGGGCCTCGGGGATGCTATCGATCCAGGCGAGTGCCCCGGAAATCGCGAGGTTCTCGCTGTTCTCGGGGGAGGACTCGGGGAGCAAAGGAGCCGAGGGTTGCGCCACGGAGCAAGTGTGCACGCAACGTACGCGATGTGCAAAGGGAATGCTGGAGGGTCTCTTGCCGGTTCGCCGACGAGCGCCTGGCCGTCCGCCTGGACCAGCGCATCGTCCTGGAGCATCCTCTGCCCGCGCCGTGACCACGCCGACGATCCTTGAGCTACCCTGGAGCGAGGCTCCCCGGAACTTCGAGGCGCTGCGCTCGTGCCTCGACCATCACCTGGGTTTGTGCCTCCGGGGGGCGCTCCCGGCAGAGGACTGCCGCCGCCACAGCGAGGGGGTGCTGGCCGGGCGCGACCACTGGAACAGCGACTTCGGCGGCGAGCAGTTCTCCCTGGGGCGCGCCTGGTATACCCACCTCGAACAAGGGAAGAGCCACGAGTACTTCGCCCAGGCGCGAGCGTCGAACCTGCTCGTCGAGCGCTTCGTCCCGGGGCTGGCCGGCTGGATGCGCGAACGCATCGGGGAGCTGGTGGGCGCACCGGCCTTCCCGAGGCGAGGCTGGTGCGGGCCGGGGGTCCACGTCTTCCCCGCGGGGGAGTGGGTGGCACAGCGCGGGGGCGTCATCCACGCCGACATCGAGGGGCTCACGGAGGCCCACGTGGACGAGCGGGCTCCGGCGCTTTCGCTGGTGGTGATGCTCCAGCCGCCCGAGGCGGGCGGTGGCCTGCGCCTCTGGGACGCGCTCCACCACGAGGACGACGCCCTCGACACGGAGCAGGTCGCCCACCTGGCCCACGCCACGATCACCTACAAAGCCGGGGATCTGGTGGTCTTCGACAGCTACCGGCTCCACCAGATCCAGCCCTTCGAGGGCTCCACGGATCGGCTCTCCATGACCGCCCACGCGGCCCCCTTCCTCCCGGGCCGCTGGGAGGTGTGGTTCTGACATCAACCCGGGAAGATACGCTGCACGCGCCCGACCTCTCCGGACTCCAGGCGCACCTTGATGCCCCGGGGATGCACGGGGGAACTGGTGAGGATATCCCGGACGACCCCCTCGGTCAGCGCGCCGCTCGGCTGGTCCGCCTTCTGCACGATGGCGACCCGCAGGCCCCGGCGGATACGGGCTCGCTCGGTCCCCCCCGGCTCTCCCCCCCGCGAGGGCTCCGGAGCGGCTGGCCGGCGCACCTGCACGATCTCCCCTCCCACGGCGCCCCGGAGCCAGGCGGCGACCCGCTCTCCCTCCTCCGTCATCACCAGCAGGTCTCGCCCCTCGATCTGCACCGGGCGACCCAGCGCCTCCCGCAGCCGCCTGCCCAGCGCATCGAGGCAATCCCTCGGGAGGCCGATCACCCGGGTGAGCACCTTGTTCTCGACGGCGTCGAGTTCTTCCCGCACGAAGATCCTTCCGACGGGCGCAGGCGAGGGGAGGAGCGGCGAAGGTTGCGGCGAGGCGGGGCGCTCCGGCGCGCGGGGCATCGCCACACCGCGCAGCGCGGAGAAAGGTTTGTGCTTCAGCGAGTCTCCGGGCACCCTCACACCCTGGAGCAGCCCCTCCGCCACGGCAAGCTCCGCGACGGCACCCGTTGGGCAGAGAGCGCCGGAAGGAAGGTGAGGACGAAGGTTTTTGGCCGGGCGGTTACCCACGAGCTCAGGAGCACGCGATGAAGAAATCCTTGTGGACGATGGGCCTGCTAGCAGGGGTATTTATGACCCTCTTCGGTGCTTGCGGAGACGACGACAGCAGCGAGGGGGGCGGGGCGACGTCCGGGGGAGGGACGACGGGGAGTGGCGGCTCCGCAGGGGGGAGTCCGGAGTTTGTTGGTGCCACCTGCAAGGCCGCCACGGATTGCTTCGGCGGCCTCGCGGGGACCGTGAAGGGGGATGTCCTGTGCCTGGATCGTGTGCGTGGTGGTTACTGCACGCATCTCTGCGAGACCGACGCGGATTGCTGCGCGGTCGAGGGGGAGTGCAAGACAAACATCCGTCAGGTCTGTTCGCCCTTCGAGTCAACGGGCCAGAAGATGTGTTTCTTGAGCTGCGCCGAGGACGACATCAAGGCCGCGAACGTCGGGATCAGCGACGAGCAGATCTACTGCCAGAAGGAGGCGAGCTTTGATTTCATCTGCCGCTCCTCCGGAGGCGGCAAGGAGAACCGGAAGATCTGCCTCCCCGGCGACTGCGGCGTCGGTGCGGGCTGCGGCGCGGACAGCGATTGCAGCGGCGATCTGAAGTGCATCACCTCGCTGCGGGGGGGGTACTGCGGCGTCCGCGATTGCAAGGACGACGCGGGGTGTCCGAAGGATTCTCGCTGCGTGAAGCACACCGACGGCGCCGCCTACTGCCTCAAGACCTGCGCGTCCTCCGCCGACTGCTCGTTCTGCAGGGCGTCCTCCTCGGCGGCCACCTGCTCCGATCAGGCGACCTTCGTGGCGGGGGCTCCCACCAAGGTCTGCATCCCGCCCCCTTGAACGGCGAGGAACTTCCCCTTCGGTCATTCCTCCTCGGCGGGCGGCGCGACCGGCTGGATGCCCCGGGGGCGCTCGAAGCGCCAGGGGAGCTCGGCGCCAGGCTCGTCGATGGCCAGGGAAGCCCCGGTGGCCAGCGCGGACGAGGCGAGGGCGATGCCCCAGCCCAGCGGACCCAGGGGTCTGCAACCGAAGAAACCGCTGACCAGCGGGGTCTGCACCGCCGCCGCCATCAGCGCCGCCGAGCCCAGGCTGGCCGCCACGGCGCCGGTCGATAGCTCGCCGGACGTCAGCGTCTGGCCGAGCTGCGTCCCCACCAGTGCCACCATGCCCATGGTCCGGGCCTGCTCGTCGCTCCCCAGCAGCTTGCCCGCCAGGAACGCGGCCCCGGCCCCCGCCGCCGTGGTGACCGAGCGCAGCCCGATGTCCCGGTAGAGCAGGGGCCCCAGGGACGCCTCCGGCCCCTGCTGCAGGAAGCGCCGGGATGCCTCCGAGGGCGGGCGGAGCGCGATGGCCATCGCCGGGGCAACGTCGGTGAGCAGGTTGACCAGCAGGAGCTGCCGGGGGTTCAGCGGCGAGGAGCCGGAGATCAGGTTGCCGAGCAGGGTGAAGCCGACTTCGCCCAGGTTACCTCCCACGAGCATGGAGACCGCGTCCTGGACCGAGGACCAGAGGGCACGGCCCTCCAGCACCGCGTCGCAGAGGGTCTCGATGCGCTCGTCGGTCAGCACCATGTCGGCGGCGTTGCGGGCCGCGGCGACCGCCCGCTCTCCCAGGGCGATGCCCACGTCCGCCAGCCGGATCGCCGGCGCGTCGTTGGCCCCGTCCCCCACCATCGCCACCACCTTCCCCGAACGCTGGAGCGCCTGCACCACCCGCACCTTCTGCGCCGGAGAGACCCGGGCGAAGATCCGGATCCGGGGTAGCTTCGCGGCGAGCGCCTCGTCGTCGAGGAGCTCCAGCTCGGCCCCGGTGAGGGTCGCCTCCGCTTCGAGCAGGTCGAGCTGGCCCGCCACCGCCTCCGCGGTGCTCGGGTGGTCGCCGGTGATCATCACCACGTCGACCCCGGCCTTCCGCAGCGTGTCCGTCGCCGCCTTCGCCGTCGGGCGCACCGGGTCGCTGAAGGCCAGAAATCCGCGGAAGCACAGCCTGTCCACCGCCTCCTCGCGCAGCTCCTCGCCGGGAGAGGCCGCGCGCTCGGCCACCGCCAGCACCCGCAGCCCCCGGGAGGCGTAGCGGTGCACCCGCTCTTCCAGCTTGCGCCGGGCAGCCCCGTCCAGGGGAGACTCGACGCCGTCGGGTGTCTTCCAGCGGGCGCACCGGGGAAGGATGGCCTCGGAGGCGCCCTTGACCGCCAGCGTCCACGCTCCCCCCTGCCCGGTCAGCTCGCCCAGCGCCGCGTGAAAGCCTCGCCGCGGATCGAAGGGGAGTTCCGCGGCGCGCTGGAAAGACGCCGACGTGCGGGAGAGCCCGGCGGCCCGCGCCCCCCGCGCCAGCGCGTCGTCGATGGCCTCCGCCTGGGGGGCCCCCAGGAGGTTCTCCGGAGACGCCCGCAGCGCCACCTGGAGCACCGCGCGCAGCCCGGGGGAGAGCGACGCCAGCTCCTCGCTCCGGTTCCCGTCGAAGACTCGGCCCAGGGCGAGCTTGCCTTCCGTCAGGGTGCCGGTCTTGTCCATGCAGAGGGTGTTGATCCGGCCCAGGGCCTCCAGGGCCCGGGGGTTACGGACCAGGGCGCCGCGGCGGGAGAGGCGCTCGGCGGCGGCGAGCTGCGCCGCGGTGGCCAGCACCGGGAGCCCCTCCGGGACCGAGGCCACCGCCAGGCTCACCGCGGAGCCCACGATCTGCTCCAGGCGCTGCTCCCGGAGCAGCCCGGAGACCAGCAGCCCCAGCCCGGCGAACCCTGCGGCAGGGCCGGTGAGGGCCATCAGCGGCGTGAGCCGCGCCTCCACGCCCACCCGGGGACGGACCGCGACGCGGGGGCCTCCGGTGCGGTGTGCTTCGGTCTCGCTCCCGGTGGCGACCACCACCGCCCGGGCCCGTCCCGCCACGATGACCGAGCCCTCGTAGAGCATCGAGGTGCGATCCGCCGCCGTCGCCTGGAAGGATGGCGTCGCCCCCCGCACCACCGGCAGCGACTCCCCCGTCAGGCTGGAGGCGTCCACCTCCAGGGCCACCGCGTCGAGGATCCGGCAGTCCGCCGGGACGACATCCCCTGCCTGGAACACCAGCACGTCGCCCTTCACCAGCCCGACGGCGTCGATCTGCTGCCACTTGCCCCCCCGGAGCACCGACACCCGGAGCATCGCCCGGCGCTCCAGCGACCGCACCGCTCGCTCGACCTGGAACCGCTGCGCCCCCCCCAGCAGCGCGTTGAAGGCGACCACCCCCGCCACCAGCCCCGCGTCCGCGAAGGAGCCCACGAAGGCGCTCATCCCGGCCCCCGCCGCCAGCAGCGGCACCAGCGGGTTGAACACCTCCTCGGCCACCGCGCGCCCCAGCTCGAAGAGCGCCAGGGGGCGCACCTCGGGGCGTGTCCGGGAGGCGACCTCCCTCAGCGTCAGCCCGTTGGACCCGGACGCCAGGCGCACCAGCGTCCCCTCCGGATCCAGCGCATGCCAGGGGGTCGGATCCCGCGGGGCCGACAGCGGCCGGGTCGTCAGCCCGTAGGCGACCCGCCACCCGTTGGCCATGGCGACCAGCGACGTGGCGTTCACCACCGTCATCGCCCGGTCCGTGTCCAGCGCGATCAGCCCGCTGGCGGACAGAAAACCGCCGAGTGCCGCCGAGACCGCCGCGATCCTCGCGCTCTGCTGGCTCGCCTCCCGGGCGGCCACGCACGCCTCGATCACCCACCGGGCGTCCGTCAGATCCTCGCTGCACAGCAGGTGCGCTCCCCAGGGTGGAGGATGACCCTGCCTGCGGAGCCCCACGCCCACGTCCGCCACCGCCAGCGCCCCGCCGCCGGTGGCCACCACGCAGACCACGTGCCCCGCCGCCTGGAGCCTCCGGATCCCCTCGTTCATCCGGCGTCCCCCGGAGATCAGGTCGTCGGCGCCGTAGCCCGGGACCTCATCCTTCGGGGCTCCGGCCACCACGACCCGCATGGACGCGGCCCGCGCCGCCTTGATCAGCTCCTCCACGCCGGTCTGCGGGACGATCTGCACCTCCACCAGCGCCTGCACCCGCGCCCCGTCCGCGAGGCCGAGGACCAGCGCGCCGCTCTTGCCCAGCTCCGTTGCCTTGGCCAGCAGCGCCGCCGGGATCTCCTGCCCCAGCAGCGGGAGCGGCCCCAGGCGCCACCCGTCCCCCTGCTGCACCGAGAGGGGGTCGGCGCTGACGAAGAGGCTTTTGGCGAGGAGGCGAGCCTCCCGGGCCTCGACCCCGGACGCGGTGGTCAGGGCGCCGATGGCGAAGCGCTGGCGGGGCATCAGGTCCGCCTGGAGCACCAGGCAGTCCACCCGGTCGAGGCGCCGGAGCGCGGCGGGCTCCAGCACCAGGATGCCCTGGTCCGCCAGGGCGCGGCCCAGCTGGTTGGCGAAGGCCTCGCGCCCCATCCGGGCGGGTTTGGGCATCCCCACCAGCAGGGAGGCGAAGGCCCGGCGGACGCTGCGGCGCGCTACCAGGTTCACGCCGAAGGAGCCCAGCGCCACCTGCCAGGCGGAGGTGGTGTACTGCTCGATGGGGCCCGCCGGCAGGGTCCGCTCGCCGGAGGGCCGGGTCTCCTGCTGGAGCGCCTCCGGTCCCGCGGGCTGGGCGCACAGCTCCCGCTCGCGCTCGGCCCACACGCGCCGCCTCGCCTGGAGCTCCCCCAGCTCCCCCAGGCGGCTGGCCAGCTCCACCAGCGGCGACAGCGTGCGCTGGGAGGTCCCGTAGGCCACCGGGGTCAGCAGCCGGAACAGGTGGTCGGTGCCTCGCTCGGACAGCACGCGGTCCAGGGGTCTCCGCAGGAAAGGTACGGCCCCCACCACGGACATCGCGCTGGCCACCGTGGAACCGACGCCCACCCCTGGCAGCGGCGACAGCTTGAGGGCAGCCCCCAGCGCGAGGCCGAGGGCGCTGGCGCCGGTCTCCAGGGCGGCCCTCACGACCGGAGCCTCGTCCGCCGGGTGGTCGGCCCCTTGCCGCTCGAAGGGCCTGACCGCCCCGACGGATTGTTCGCAGCGCTCCACGACCTCGATCAGCTCCTCGGCCCGATAGGCCCCTGGCTCGAAGGCGATCACCGCGCGGCGCAGGTGCGGGTTGTACTCGGCCCACTGGATCTTCGGGAGCTTCTTGAACTCCTCCGCGATCCGCCTGGCCAGCTCTTCCGTGACCCGGCGCCCGGCGGGGCGCACCTCGACGTGGGCGCGTCCTTCTTCCAGGTGACAGCGCCGCTGGCTCTGCTGCAACGAGGCCACGACGGGCCGGAACAGATCGAGCAGTCCCATGTGGAGAGCGATGCTACGCCGCAACGGCCGGGCGCGCCACGCCTGCCGGCCCTCCGCGTTACGCGCGCCGTTGCGTTGTTACGCCTGCCCGGGGGCCTACCGTTCCTCTGTCCTGCGCTGTGCGCCGTCGTGGGTGCGCCTGGCACGAGGGCTGCTAGACCTTCCGGGAAGAACAGGCTACGGCCTCGAACCCAAGGAGCTCCCATGAATCGCCTCGTCGCCCTCGCTCTTGCTCTCTCTGTCGCCTCCTCTTCGGCCTTTGCCCTCGCCGCCCCCGACAAGGAGGCCCCCGCCCAGCAGCGCAAGGCCAACCGCACCGAGCGCCCCGAGCGCGGCGACAAGAAGTTCCCCATGAAGGCGGACGAGTTCAAGAAGCACGTCGCCGAGCGGGTCGGCAAGGCCCGCGAGTTCATGGAGAAGCGGATCAGCAAGAAGAACGTCGGCGCCGACAGGGCCAAGGAGATCCGCGAGAAGTTCAACGCCGGCGTCGCCCGCATCAACAAGAAGGTCGACGAGGTCAGCGCCGACGGCTCCGTCACCAAGGACGAGGCCAAGGAGGTCCGCGACCTCTTCAAGGACCTCGGCAACCACGGCAAGCGGCACGGCAAGAAGAAGTTAGCTACCCTCCGGGGCCATGCCCCAGCTCCACCACCGCGTCTGCCACCTCTGTGAAGCCATGTGCGGCCTCGTCATCGAGCACGAGGCCGCACGCATTTTGTCCATCCGGGGTGACCAGGACGACCCGCTCAGCAGGGGTCATATCTGCCCCAAGGCGATGGGCCTCAAGGATATCCACGAGGATCCGGACCGGCTGCGCACGCCGATCCGGCGCGTCGGGGATCGGTGGGAGCCGGTCGGCTGGGACGAGGCTTTCGACGAGGTGGCCCGGCGGATCGGCTCCCTCCAGGACCAGCACGGGGCCAGCTCCGTCGCGCTCTACCAGGGGAACCCGACGGTCCACAACTACGGCTCCGCGCTGCTGGGGCAGCTCTTCCAGAAGGCCCTGGGGAGCCGCAACCGGTTCTCGGCCACCTCCGTCGATCAGCTCCCTCACATGCTGGCGGCGCTCCAGATGTTCGGCCACCAGCTCCTCTTGCCGGTCCCGGACATCGATCGCACGGATTTTTTCCTGATCCTCGGCGCCAACCCGGTGGTCTCCAACGGGAGCCTGATGAGCGCTCCGGACATCAAGCACCGGCTGGAGGCGATCCGGGCCCGGGGGGGGCGCATCGTCGTGGTCGATCCGAGGCGCACCGAGACCGCGGCGCTGGCGGACGAGCACCTGTTCCTGCGGCCCGGGACCGACGCGCTGCTGTTGGCAGCGCTGCTCCAGGTGATCTTCGTGGAACAACTCGCCCGCCCCGGACGCCTCGCCTCCTTCACCGACGGACTCGCCGCCCTGGAGGACGCCGTGGCCCCGTTCACCCCGGAGGCGATAGCGGCGCAGACCGGCGTCCCTGCGGAGATCACCCGCTCCCTGGCGCGACGGCTCGCGGCGGCCCCTTCCGCAGCGATCTACGGACGGTTCGGCGTCTCCACCCAGTCCTTCGGGGGGCTGGCTTGCTGGATGATCTACGCGCTCTCCCTCGTCACCGGGAACCTGGACCGCCCAGGAGGGGCCATGTTTACCCATCCAGCCTTTGACCTGGTGGCATTCGCCAGCAAGATTGGCCAGCGCGGCCACTTCGACAAGGGACGCAGCCGGGTGCGGAACCTCCCCGAGTTTGGCGGCGAGTACCCGGTGGCCACCCTGGCCGACGAGATCGAGACCCCGGGGACCGGGCAGATCCGGGGGCTGGTGACCGTGGCGGGGAACCCGGTGCTCTCCGCGCCCAACGGACGGCGCCTCGACCGTGCCCTGGCCTCCCTCGACTTCATGGTCTCCGTCGACATCTACCGGAACGAGACCACCCGCCATGCCCACCTGATCCTGCCCCCCACCTTCGGCGTCGAGAACGACCACTACGACGTGGTGTTCCATGCCCTCGCGGTCCGCAACACGGCTCGCTACTCGCTGCCGATGGTGCAGCCTCCGGCCCGTGCCCGGCGGGACTGGGAGATCCTCCTGGAGCTGACCACCCGGCTCCTCGCCCGCAAGGGCCCCGCCGCCGCCGCCGCTGCCCACGCTCAGCGCCTTGCGCTCCGGGCCCTCACCCCTGCGGGCCTCGTCGATCTGGGGCTCCGCTTCGGACCGTATGGAGCCGCCGGAAACCTGTCGCTCCGCACCCTCGAAAAGCACCCTCACGGGATGGACCTTGGTCCTCTGCGCCCTGCCCTCCCGGAGCGCCTGGAGACCCGCGACCGGCGGATCAACGCGGCTCCTGCCTTGTTCCTGGGGGATCTTCTACGGCTCCGGGCGCTGCTCTTCGCGGTGCGGCCTCCGGGGAGCTTCGAGTTGATCGGGCGCCGCGAGCTACGGAGCAACAACTCCTGGATGCACAACAGCGAGCGGCTGACGAAGGGGCCGGAGCGGTGCAAGCTCCGAATGAACCCGGAGGATGGTGCCAGGCTGGGCCTCGCGGACGGAGGACGGGTCAAGGTCCGGTCCCGGGTGGGCGAGATCGAGGCCACCCTGGAGCTGACCGAGGAGCTGATGCCCGGGGTGGTTTCCCTCCCGCACGGCTGGGGTCACAGCCGGGAAGGCGTGGCCTTGCGGGTCGCGTCGGCGCGCCCCGGGGTCAGCATCAACGACATCACCGATGACCAGGCGCTCGACCCTCTCTGCGGCACCGTCGCCTTCAGCGGCGTCCCGGTGCAGATCTCCGCGGTGTGAGCGTCCCCGTGCTTGTGCTCGGTGTGGATATATGCTTGTGGGAAAGGAGTGGGGCTTACGTCCCTTCGGGTCAGGTGCGGTGCTCCTTCAGGTGCTTGCGCAGCGCCGACAGACCTCCTAGGTCCAGCTTCTCCAGCTCTTGCTGACGCTCCAGCGTCACCTCGATCCCCAGAACCTCGCACAGATCCTTCACCGCCTCTCTCGCCTCCTTCTTCGCGCTCTCCAGGCCTTTCTCCAGG
>CAZSDX010000112.1:0-15348 GCA_964605685.1 uncultured Polyangiaceae bacterium | reverse complement strand
TGGCGCGGGCGCTGGGGGCGGCGGCGGAGCTGGCGCGATCCTGTGACGTGCTGCTGGTGGTCGGGTGCGCGATGGATGTGGCGCCGGCCTCGGAGCTGCCGCGGATCGCGCGCAAGGGCGGGGCGAGGGTCATCGAGTTCAAGCGCACGCCCTCGCGGCTGGGGCGGACCCTGGAGACCCTGCTCTGGCCTGGTCCCGCGTCCGTGACGCTCCCGGAGCTGGAGCGCTCCGGCGAGGGGATCGAGCCCGGAGTGAGGCGAGCTCAAAGGCTTTGAGCGGTCGCCCCCCCGGTGCTCAGGTTGCGACAGTGCGCTTGCGTTGTCGCGGCTCAACCGCGATCCTTTCGACCCCGTGGCTACCGACCCCGTCTCCCTGACCCCTGGTGATCTGGTTCGCGTACGGCAACGAACCTGGCTGGTCGAACAGGTCGAGGTCGAAGAAGATGCCTCACCCGTCGTTCGCCTCGCCTGCGTCGATGACGACGCCCAGGGGCACCGGCTCGCGGTTGCCTGGGACGCGGAGCTCGACGGAGAGGTCATCCCCAGCGGGCGAAGCAGCCTCCAGACGAACCGCAGGCCCGACGACCCCCGTACCTTCGCGGCTTACCTCCACGCCCTCCGCTGGGGGTGCGTCACCTCCACCGACCCGACCCTCTTCCAGGCCCCGCTGCGGGCCGGGATCGTCCCGAAGGCGTACCAGCTCGAACCCCTCCGCAAGGCGCTCTCGCTCCCTCGCGTCAACCTGTTCATCGCCGACGACGTGGGCCTCGGCAAGACCATCGAGGCGGGGCTCGTGCTGCAGGAACTCCTGCTCCGCCAGCGGGTCTCCCGCGTCGTCATCGGCTGCCCGGCGTCGGTCGTCCTCCAGTGGCGCGACGAGATGAGCCAGCGGTTCGGGTTGACCTTCGTGGTGATGGACAAGGCGTACGTGAACGCCCGCCGCCGCGAGCGGGGCTTCGGGGTCAATCCCTGGACCACCCACCGGCACTTCATCATCAGCCACGCCCTGCTGCGGGACGAAGACTACCTGGTGGGCCTCCGTGACTGGCTCGACCCAGGCGCCGGGGCCTCGGTGAAGGGCAGGGGCAAGGCCGCCGGGGGGCAGACCGCCAGGACCACGGCAGGTAGCCTCCTCATCCTCGACGAGGCCCACGTCGCCGCCCCCGCCTCGCAGACCAGGTACGCCATCGACTCGCAGACCACACGGGCCGTTCGCGACCTGGCTCGCAGGTTCGAGCACCGGTTGTTCCTCTCGGCAACACCTCACAACGGCCACTCCAACTCGTTCGCGTCGCTGCTCGAGATCCTCGACCCCCAGCGGTTCACGCGCGGGGTGCCGGTGAAGAATGCCTCGTCGCTCAAGGCCGTGATGGTCCGGCGTCTGAAGGGTGAACTTCGACACCATGGGCTCGGCAGCCAGATCCCCGAGCGCGAGACGATCCAGATCGATCTCTCCGGGTTGCCGGAGGACGCGCCCGAGCTGCTTCTGGCCGCGAAGCTCGCTGCCTACGGTGAGCTGCTCGAACAGCGTCTCTCGGGCGGAACCAGGCGGCAGCAGGCGGCGGTGAAGCTCGTCACCATCGCCCTCCAGAAGCGGCTTCTGTCGAGCATCGAGGCGTTTGCTCGAACCCTCTCGGTGCATCGCCGCAGCGCGGCAGCGAAGCTCGTGTCAGCCCCCTCGGCGGGCCCCGTCCTTTCGCCCCAATCCTCCCTCGCCCTGGGCGACGGGCTCGCGGACAGCAACGACGAGGACATGACCGAGGACGACGCCAGCGCGCTGGACGACGCCACGGTCGCCAGGGCAACCCGGACCGGGGGCCTGGACCTCGCGGGTGAGGCCGAGAAGCTCCTGGACGAGATGACCGAGATCGCCGAACGGAACCGCGACCGGCCCGACGCCAAGATGAGGGCGCTCCTCGACTGGGTGAAGAAGAACCAGACGGAGACCTCACCCCCGGCCCCTCTCCCTGAAGGGAGAGGGGAGGAAGAGGAGCAGAGAATCCCCCGTCGCCCGCCCGGGAGAGGGGAGGAAGAGGCGTATAAACTCCCCCCTCGCCCTTCAGGGAGAGGGGGGTTGGGGGGGGTGAGGTGGCTTCCCCGGCGCGTCTTGATCTTCACCGAGTACACCGACACCAAGAACTACCTGGTCAACCAGCTCAAGGCGGCCATCGGCGGCAGCGACCTCGACGATGACCGCCTGATGACCCTCCACGGCGGCATGGATGAAGAGGCTCGCGAGCAGGTCAAGCAAGCCTTCAACGACCCGTCGCACCCGGTCCGTATCCTGGTGGCAACCGATGCCGCTCGTGAGGGCGTCAACCTCCAGGGTTGCTGCGCCGACCTGTTCCACTTCGACCTCCCCTGGAACCCGGGTCGCATGGAACAACGCAACGGCCGCATCGACCGCACGCTCCAACCCGAACCCAGGGTTCGCTGCCACTACTTCTTCTACACGCAGAGGCCCGAGGACGAGGTCTTGAAGGCCCTCGTCCAGAAGACCGCCCGCATCCAGAAAGAGCTCGGGTCCCTCGCGGACGTGATCGAACGGCGGCTCTCGTTGATGCTCGAAGGGGGCATTCGCCGGGCGGATGCCAGGGCCCTCGCCCTGCGGATCGAGCAGGAGAAGGCGGAGGCCGAGAGCAGGCAAGCCAGCGACGAAGAGCTGGAGCAGGCCCGCGACCAGCACAAGGCCCTCCGTGCGCAGCTCGAAGAGCTGGAACGCCTCTACGAGAAGTCCCAGGACCACCTGAACCTCAAGACCGAACGGCTCCGCGACGTGACGAGCCTCGGGCTCACGATGGCGGGCCTCCCGTCGCTGACCCCCAGGTCGTCTCCGAAGGGCAGCTACGACGTCCCGGGGCTCGACAAGATCGCCGCAAGTGATCCGAGCTGGCGTGACATCGCCGACACCTTGAGGGCACCCCGGACACGCAAGATGCCCGAGTGGGAGTGGCGGGCGCAGAACCCCCCACGTCCCGTCAGCTTCGAGCCTGCCACCTCCCTGGCTTCCGAGACCGTGCAGCTCCACCTGCAACACAAGCTCACCCAGCGGGCCCTGGCCAGCTTCCGGGCCCAGGCGTTCGGCGAGGAGAAGCTGGCCCGCGTCGCCATCGTGATCGACCCGGACATCAAGCGGAAGCGCGTGCTCGCCCTGGGACGGCTCGCCCTCTACGGCACCGGGGCCTCCCGGCTTCACGAGGAGGTGCTGGCGGCAGCGGCCTACTGGGTCGAGGGCGACGACCCCGCGAGGCTCAAGGCGTTCGAGAAGGACGCCGAGGAGAAGACCCTCGAAACGCTCTCCGCCGTGCTCACACGTCCCGAGCAGCCCCAGGTCCCTGACCACATCGTCAAGCTGCTGATGGCCTCGGCCGCCCGTGACGAGGAGGCGCTCTGGGCGTCGCTCAAGAGCAAGGCCCGGCAACGCATGGTGTGGGCAGAAGAAAAGCTCCGGCAGCGAGGGGTGCAGGAAGCCAACGAGATGCGTACCGTGCTCGAAAAGCAGCGGACCGCCATCGAGAAGGAGCTTCACCGCCGGGGCAAGATCGCCGACGAGGTCCAGGAGAGGTCACTTCAGACCCTCCTGCCGGGCTTCCTTCCCGGCGAGAAAGACCAGGAAGAGCAGTACCTCGCGGACACCCGCCACATCGAGAAGCGACTCGGGGAGATCGCCCGGGAGCTGAACGACGAGCCCTCGCGTATCCAGTCCGCCTACGAAGTGAAGCACAACCGGCTCGAACGGGTCGGCCTCGTCTACCTCTGGCCCGCCAGCTCCTGAAGGAAGCACCATGGACGCCAACGAACGCCTTCACCGTGACTGGCTTGGAATGGCCCAGCCCGAGGGGCTGGTCGTCACCGCCTCGGTGCTCAAGGAAGCTGAAGCCAACATCACCTGGCCCGTCACCGACCTCCAGGTCCTGCTGAAGGAGCAGACCCACGAGGGTCGAGTCTGGAACCTCCGGACCTTCCTCCGCGACGTGCTCGCCTGGTCCGATGACTACCTGATCGACCGCTCGACCATGCCTCCCGAGCTCGGGATCACCGTCGAGGAGGGCGACAAGCTCGTCCCCACCTACGCCCTGAAATCAGCAGACGAGGAGGGCGCGTTTGCCTTCCTGGTGACCGAGACCCCCGACGGCACCGACTTCGATGCCGCCCGCGACGAACGCCGCTGGACCGCCTCCGCCCACCAGCGCTTCGAACGGCTCCTGCGCGAGACCGGCCTCGGGGTCGGGTTGCTCACCAACGGGCGGGACTTCCGGCTCGTGTATGCCCCGAAGGGCGAGAGCGCCGGGTGGATCACCTTCCGCCTCTCCGAGATGCTGTCCGTGGACGGGCGCCCCTTGCTCGGAGCCTTCCACATGCTCCTGAACGAACCCCGGCTCCTGACCCTGCCCGAGGACAAACGTCTGCTCTCGCTGCTCCAGAAGAGCCGGGCCTACCAGAGCACGGTCTCGACGGCCCTGCGGGAACAGGTCCTCGGGGCCCTCCGCACGCTGCTCCAGGGCTTCCAGGCGGCGGATACCCTGGCCGAGGGCAAGCTGCTCAGGCCCTACCACGGCGAGGCCATGCGCGAGGTCTACCTCGGCCTCGTCACCGTCCTCATGCGCATGGTCTTCATCCTCTTCGCCGAGGAGCGCGACCTGCTCCCGATGGGGCACGACCTCTACGCCGAGTCCTACTCGCTCACCAAGCTCTACGCCCAGCTCGCCAAGGACCGAGGCGAGTACGGCGACGGACTCGACAACCGCTACGGCGCGTGGGCACGGGTGCTGACCCTCTTCCGGATCCTGCACGATGGCCTCCGGACCGCCGGTGGCCTGCGGCTCCCGCCCCGCGAGGGCAAGCTCTTCAACCCCGATGAATTCCCCTTCCTCGAAGGACGCCCCCGGGGCAGCGCCCGCCAGAAGGGCGAGCGCCTCCAGGTTCCTCGGATCTCGGACGGTGCCGTCTACCGCGTCCTCGACCAGCTCCTCGTCCTCGGGGGCGAGCGCCTCCAGTACAAGGGCCTCGACGTCGAGCAGATCGGCAGCGTCTACGAAGGCTTGATGGGCTTCGAACTGGAGTACGCCGAGGGCGATTCCCTCTGCCTCTCCCCCGACCACGTCGTCGTGAACCTGGAGAAGCTCCTGAAGCTCCCCGGCGCCGAACGCATCAAGCAGCTCAAGGCCGAGGCCAACCTCGACGTGAAGGACAAAGCCGCGAACGAGGTCAAGGCCGCCACCACGGTGCAAGCCCTCCATGCAAGCCTCGGACGGCGCATCTCGCAGCGGCAGCCAGGGCTCTTGCCCAGAGGAACACTCTACATGCAGCCGGGGGAGGAGAGGCGAAGGTCAGGGTCACATTATACCCCAAGGTCGCTCACGCAGCCCATCGTCGAGACGACGCTGAGGCCGGTGCTGGAGCGGTTGAGGGAGAGGGAGACCTCACCCCCCCCGGCCCCCCTCTCCCTGAAGGGCAGAGGGGGGAGCGGGAACGGGGAGTCGACGGAAGGGACCTCACCTCCCCTGGCCGCCCTCTCCCTCAAGGGCAGAGGGGGGAGTGGGAACGGGGAGTCGACGGAAGGGTCCTCACCTCCCCTGGCCCCCCTCTCCCTCAAGGGCAGAGGGGGGAGTGGGAACGGGGTGGGCACGACGGCTCCGGTGGGAGCGGGGGGAGCGGGGGGGGTAACCCGAAGTCCGGAGCTTTCCGCGGAAAAGCTGGCTCGGGCTCGGCAGTTCCGGAAAGCCCCCACCGCAACAGAGAAGGTGGCGTGGGAGCTGCTACGCGACCGCCGTTGCCTCGGGTTGAAGTTCCGGAGGCAGCAGGTCATCAAGGGCTTCATCGTCGATTTCTACTGCGCGGAACTTAACCTGGCCGTGGAACTGGACGGCCCCGTGCACGACGAGCGCAAGGAATATGACGAGGCCCGCGACGCCATCCTCTCCCAAGCCGGCATCCGTGTCCTTCGGCTCCCCAACGAGGCCGTCTCCGCCGATTCCCTCACCACCCTCCTCCTCCCTTTCTCCACCCCCCACCCCTCCACCCCCCCCGCCTCTCCCTCTCCCTCCCCCTCTCCTCTCTCTTCTCCTCCCCCCTCTGCCCTTCAGGGAGAGGGGGGCCGGGGGGGTGAGGTCTCCCTCTCCCCCGACGCCATCCTCTCCCTGAAAATCTGCGACCCGGCGATGGGCTCCGGGGCTTTCCTGGTCGAGGCTTGCCGCCAGCTTGCCGATCACCTGGTGGCTGCCTGGCGCCGCACCGGCACCATGCCGGAGCTTCCTCCCGACGAGGACCCGCTGCTTCACGCCCGCCGTCTGGTTGCTCAGCGGTGCCTCTACGGCGTGGACAAGAATCCGCTGGCCGTTGACCTCGCGCGCCTCTCGATGTGGCTGGTCACCTTCGCCAGGGAGCATCCGTTCACCTTTGTTGATCACGCGCTCCGCTGCGGCGACTCGCTGGTGGGGTTGAGCAAGGACCAGATCATCGACCTCACCCCCTACCCTCTCTCCCGGGCGGGCGAGGGAGAGGAGAAGAAGCCAGCGAAGGGCAAGAAGGCGGCGACGAAGCAGCCCGGTACCCAGCTTGACCTTGTTCGTCCCCAGGTGGTGGAGGCCGTCGAGAAGGCGGACGAGTTGCGGAAGCAGATCCACGCCCAGGGCGACCCTCCCGACAACGCCGAGCTACGGCGGCTCTGGAAGGACACCAACGACGCCCTGGCCCGGGTGAGGTTTCTGGGTGACCTGGTGGTGGCGGCGTACTTTGGTGCGGACACGGACAAGGCCCGGAAGACGGCCATCGAGAACGTGAGGGCGAAGGTGCAACACTGGCTCTCGACGGGCGAGCAGGAGGCGGAGCTTCGGGGCATGGTGGCGGAGCTGCGCGAGGGCGAGAGGCCCCTGGAGCCGTTCCACTGGGAGATCGAGTTCCCCGAGGTCTTCGAGCGCGAGAACCCCGGGTTCGATTGTTTTGTGGGGAACCCGCCGTTTTTGGGTGGGACGCGCATGTCCACAGTACTCGGGATGCGGTACTTCGAGTGCTTGACGATGAGATTTCCCCCCGCAGAGCATCTTTGCGATCTGGTAGCGTACTTCCTGCGACAATGCTTTGATCTCCTCCGTGATCTTGGTGCGTTTGGATTGATCGCCACGAACACAGTGTCGCAAGGAGATACGAGAGTGGGTGGTCTGAAGCAAATTGTTCTTCATGGTGGCACGATTTTTAGCGCTTCGCGGCGCCTTCGTTGGCCAGGTCAAGCCTCTGTAATTGTATCTGTCGTGCATGTGCTCCGCGGGTCCGGCTCCGGATTGATCCGCCATCTTGATGGAAGAAAGGCAGGAACGATCACGTCCTTCCTCTTCGACGGGGGGGGCGATGAAGAACCCCGTCGCCTCGCTGGATACAATGAGCTTTTCTCGATCGGTACGAAAATATACGGCGCGGGGTTCCTTTTCGAGGATGGGGCAGAGAAGTCAAACCCCATTCAGGAGATGCATGCAATCCTGGCAGTGAGCCCGTCCTCGGGAAGCAGAATACTGCCTTACATTGGCGGGGAAGAGGTAAACTCTGAGCCGAGTCAGTCTTTTCGTCGCTGGGTTATTAACCTGAACGATGTTTCTGACGAATCAGAACTCGCTCGGTGGCCCGAACTGGCCGCAGTTGTGCGGGCAAAAGTGAAGCCGGAGCGTGATCGGCTAGGTGATAATCCAAACAATATTCCCCTCCGCAAACGGTGGTGGGCTTACCAGGGACATCGCCCGCAGTTGTACGCCCGCATGAAGACCATGCGGCGAGTTCTGGTGAATTCTCAAGTGAGCGCCCATCTTTGCTTTGCCTTCCAGCCAACAGATCGGATCTTCGCTAATACACTAAATGTGTTCCTCCTTGAACAATACGCCCAGTTCGCGTGCCTCCAGTCTCGGTCTCACGAGGGGTGGATTCGCTTTTTCGGCTCAACGCTTGGGGATGGGCTCCGCTATACAGCATCCGACTGCTTCGAGACCTTCCCCTTCCCCCGCGCCCTGTACCCGCTGAAATCGCCGCCGCCGTCGCCCACGCTCGACGCGCTCGAAGCCATCGGCAAGGAGTACTACGAGTTCCGCGCCGCGCTGATGGCGGACGAAGCGGTGCGGGCGAAGCTGATGGAGGGCCTTCCGCCGGAGGGGCTGACCAAGACGTACAACAAGTTCCACGACCCCGACTGCCACCTGCCCGGCATCGTCAGGCTCCGGGAGCTTCACGCGCAGATGGACCGGGCCGTGCTCGACGCCTACGGCTGGCAGGACATCCGGCCCGAGTACGACTTCCGCGAGCAGCTCGACGAGAGCGTGCGGCTCACCTGGGCCGAGGAAACCCGCGACGAGGTGCTGGCCCGGCTGCTGGAGCTGAACCGCGTGATGGCGGAGGAAGAGAAGACCTCACCCCCCCCAGCCCCCCTCTCCCTGAAGGGCAGAGGGGGGAGCGGGAGCGGGAGCGGGAGCGGGAGCGGGAGCGGGAACGAGAGGTCTACGGGCGTGGCGGGCCAGGACACCGGGGAGGCGCCGAAGAAGGGGCGCGGGCGCAAGAAGAAGGACGAGCCCGAGGGGCAAGGAGGATTGTTCTCGTGAAAGGAAACGTTCATCCACATCCTGCAAACCCCGCTGGAAGACGGGTGATTCCCTCCTCTACCCGCCCGGGAGAGGGGGGCCGGGGGGGTGAGGTCCCTTCCCTCGACTCCCCGTTCCCACTCCCCCCTCTGCCCTTCAGGGAGAGGGGGGTTGGGGGAAGTGAGGACCCTTCCGTTGGCTCCACGTTCAAGCTCCCCCCTCTGCCCTTCAGGGAGAGGGGGGCCGGGGGGTGAGGTCTCTTCCGTTCACTCTCGAAGAAAAGCAGCGAAAATGACCACTTCCGCCGACGTTCGAGCCCTCCTTGTGCACGCACTACGTGACGACCTCATTGGCCCCGACGCGGACGATCCAAGAGACCACGAACACCTCGAAGAGAGCCTGTCGGCTCCGCCTTCGCACTGGTACCTGACGGGCTTTCTGGCCCCCACGGGGCAAGCCACGGAGGACAAGGAAGACCCCACCGCGGACGAGCAGAACGCCTCGGCGCTCGACGGCGACGACGAGGGGGAGCCCGAGCAGCCGGTGGCCCGCAGACCGGTGTTTCCCTCCAGCATCGGCCTGAGCGTGCTGTGCCTGCCAGAGACCCGACAGCTCATCGCCCACGTCAGCTACGGGACCTACGCCCCCGGTGCGCCGGTCAAGCGAGGTTCGCAGCCTCCTCCGGCCCTCGAAGCCGACGCTCACGGGGAAGATCCGGGCGGACCACGGCAGACCTGGACGCGCACGCCCCACGACCACCAGGTGACCCTGCCTCTCGACGGCCCGGGGAGGTTCGACATCACGCTCCCCGACTCGGGCGGGGTCACCCTCCGGGGGGTCATCCGCCCCGTGCCCGAGACCGAGCTGCCGCTGGTGCCTCCGGGAACCCGGTACGTCACGGTCTTCCTGGTGAACGACCGCAAGGCGCACGAAAAACCCGAGGTGGACCGGGGGTTCATCTTCCAGGCGAAGTTCTCGCTGACCTGCGCCGATGGCTTCCATTCCCGACCCAATCTCCGCGGGGCTCGCCCCGAAGACGACCACGACGAGAAGCTGGGCGACCTTCACTACCGCGACGCCTACGAGTACGGCGTCGGTCACGGCGTCGCCGCGATGGCGGAGGTCGAGGGCCACGGCGAGGACATCTTCTGCGGCAAGGTATCGACCTGCTGGGTTCCGACCGCGGAGGTCGAGAAGGTCATCCCCTGCAACGTCGATGTCGAGCTTCGTATGGAAGAACTGGCCCAGGTCCCTGACGGCGAGGTGCTCTGGAAGCTCGTCTCCCCCCTGGTCACGGACTACAACGCCTGGATCACCAGGCAGGCCGAGACCGACCCGGGGACCCCCCTGCGCCGCGAGACCCAGGCGGCCTTGCTCCAGAACGCCACGGTCGCCGCACGGAGGATCGAGGACGGCGTCTGGGCCCTTCGTGACGACCCCCAGGCCCTCGAAGCCTTCCGGATCGCCAACCGGGTGATGGCGGCGGCGGCCTGGCAGCGAAACGGCGACGCGCTCCGGAAGAACAACCAGGTCCCCACCTGGAGGCCCTTCCAGCTCGCGTTTCTGCTGATGAACATTGTGGGTCAAATCGAACCTACCCATGCGGAACGCGAGGCCGTCGATCTGATCTTCTTCCCCACCGGCGGGGGCAAGACGGAGGCGTACCTGGGCCTGGCAGCGTTCACGCTGGTCCTGCGCCGGTTGAAGAACCCGGGGTTGTTGTCGGCGGGTGTCACCGTGCTGATGAGGTACACGCTGCGGTTGCTGACGCTGGACCAGCTTGAACGAGCGGCGACCCTGATCTGCGCCCTTGAGCTGGAGCGGCGAAAAGCCCCGGAGAAGCTCGGTCCCCAGCGGTTTTCCATCGGGCTGTGGGTGGGCAAGGCGGCCACCCCCAACCGTTTTGGCACCGACAAGGACAGGGACGAGGCCACCGCTCGCAACCGCGTCCTTGCCTTTGCCAAGGATCCGAAGTCGAACCCTTCGCCCATCCCGCTCGACAAGTGTCCCTGGTGCGGAACGTTGTTCTCGCAGAACACCTTCGAGCTCTTGCCGAACAGCAAGACGCCCGAGAGGCTCCGGGCGGTCTGCACCAAGGGGGGTTGCCCGTTCCGTTCGACGAAGGATGCTCCCGATGGCATCCCCATCGTCGCCGTTGATGATGAGATCTACCGGGAACTTCCGTGCTTTCTGATCGCGACGGTGGACAAGTTCGCGGCCCTGCCCTGGGTCGGCAAGACCGGTCTTTTGCTGGGCAAGAACGTCACGCACCACGACGCGCAGGGGTTCTATGGTCCCGCTGGCAAGCCCCCGGGGGCGAGACCCTTGGCGCAGCCGCTCCTGCCGCCGGACCTGATCATCCAGGACGAGCTGCATCTGATCTCGGGTCCGCTGGGCACCATGGTGGGTCTCTATGAAACGGCCATCGATCACCTGACGACCCGGTCTCACCCCTCCAGCCCTCCCCCCGAAGGACAAGGGGAACGCGCGGTGCCGGGTGCTTCTGCGGCCTCCTCCCCCCTGCTCTCCTCCCCCCTCGCCCTTCAGGGAGAGGGGGGCTGGGGGGGTGAGGTCTTCATCCGCCCCAAGATCGTCGCCTCGACCGCCACGGTGCGCCGAGCGCATGCGCAGATCCGGGCCCTCTTCGGGCGAAGTCGCGTCGATGTGTTCCCGCCTCCTGGGCCGAACCGCCGGCACTCGTTCTTCGCCGAGACCGTACCTGCCGCCAAGGCGAACGCCCGCCTCTACGTCGGTCTGGCGGCCCCTGGCAGGAGCCAGAAGGTCTTGCTGATGAGGTCGTACATCGCCCTTCTCGGAGCGGCGCAAAAAGCCTTCGCCGAGAGCCCCGAGGCAGCCGATCCGTACATGACGCTGGTGGGGTACTTCAACTCGCTGCGGGAGCTGGGGGGCAGCCAGCGGATCGTCGAGGACGAGGTGCGGGCGCGCCTGCTTCGAGCCTCGCTCCGTCGAAGGGCAGGGGAGACCACCTCGAAGCTCTCGGATCGCCGCATCCAGGACACCTGCGAGGAGCTGACCTCACGGAAGACCACCGACCAGGTGAAGGAAGCCAAGGCCCGGCTCGAGCGTTCGTTCACGGTGAACGACAAGAAGCGCGACCCTGTCGATGTGGTGCTGGCCTCGAACATGATCTCCGTGGGTGTGGACATCACCCGCCTGGGGTTGATGGTCGTGTGCTCGCAACCCAAGACGACGGCGGAGTACATCCAGGCCACCAGCCGTGTCGGTCGTGACGAGAAGCGCCCCGGTCTGGTGGTGACCTTGCTGAACGTCCACAAGCCCAGGGATCGGAGCCACTTCGAGCACTTCGTGGCCTTCCACGAGAGCTTCTACCGGGGGGTCGAGGCAACGAGTGTCACGCCGTTCGCGCCGAGGGCCATCGACCGGGGGTTGGTGGCGGTGATGATCTCGCTGGCCCGGCTGGGTGACCCCCGGTTGACCGGGCCGGATGGCGCCGCTGACATCGAGAAGGTCCGGAAGGATCTGGGCTTCCTGGGGGACGTGCTCGCTGCCCGCGTCGAGTCGCACCGGGAACAGCAGCCAGACGACCCCCCCATCGACGAGACCAAGGCGGCCCTCCGCGCTCGCATCGAGAGCCTGCTGGACGCCTGGGTGAACGTTGCCCAGAACGACCCTGCGAAGGAGGGCCTGGCGTACCAGAAGTTCGAGGGGGGTGAGTCAAAGAGACCCTTGCTTCGCATGCCCCTCGACCCCGAGCTGGAGACCAAGGACGGCCACGAGCGAAGGTTCCAGGCGAACCGATCGATGAGGGATGTCGAGGAGACCGTGGACGTCTACGTCACGACCTTGAAGGCGAGCACGTTTGCGAAGCAGGAGCAGGGCTTATGGCGAGCAAGGATCTCTGGCGAGCTGGCATCAAGGCCAAGGAACAGCGACCCGACGGGAACGTCAGGTTCTCGCAGGTCATCTCGACCTTCGGTCCTGGGGCGCTCGTCGATCTGGTCGATGACGCGGCCATCGTGGCGGGGCTCTCGTGGTGGGCGAAGGGGTCAGAAATCGCCGAGGACCGCCTTGTCCAGATGCTCCATCGACAGGAAGGCTACCAGGAGGTGCGCCTCTTCGCCCCACCGCCCGGGGGCAAGGACCTGGACAACCCCGACCGCCGATGGATCAAGGCGTTCCGGTTCCCCGAGTGGTTCATCTGCTCGAACGAAAATTGCTGGGAAGACGGCGGCAACGCCCCACGCCCGGACGGCTCACGACCGCGCAGGTTGCTACACATCAGCCAGCTCGACGGCCAGGGTCACAGGTGCAAGGGCGGCAAGGGGGCGGCTCACAAGGTGCAGCCGGTCAGGTTCGTCCGGGCGTGCCGGCTGGGTCACGTCGATGACATCGAGTGGTACCACCTGATCCACCGCGACCACACCGACTGCCGCCGTTTCATCGGATGGATCGACGAGGCCGGGGCGAGCGGCGACCTGAACGACGTCCGGGTGAGCTGCTCCGGGTGCAGGAAGGCCGCCATTCGCATGAGCCTTGCGACGCAGCAATTCACGAAGGAAGGGGGCCCGACCCTGGGGGTGTGCTCGGGCAAGCAGCTCTGGCTGGGGGGTGACAGCAAGGTCGAGTGCAAGGAGGCCATGAGGTTCCTTCTGCGTTCTGCGTCGCACGCTTATTTTCCGGTGGCGGCGTCGGTCATTCACATCCCTGATGCCGACGCGCTGCTGCGAGAGAAGGTCGCCCTGGTGTTTGACCTGCTGAAGGGAGCCGACGACGCCGACGACGTCGCCTTCTTCCGGAAGAAGCAGGCCCCGGTGAAGAACGCCCTCGAAGGCTTCACGAACGAGGCCGTGTGGGCCGAGGTCGAGCGGAAGAAGGCCGGCGAGGCCATCGCCCACAAGAAGGTGAAGGACGCCGAGGTCGAGGTGCTCTTGAACCCCGGCGCCATCAAGGACGACGCGGGGCGTTTCTCGGGCCGCATCCTGCCCTTGCCGAAGAAGACCTCGGGGGTGATGAAGGCGATCGACAAGGTGGTCTTGCTGGACCGCCTGGTCGAGGTGCGCGCCCTCGTGGGCTTCACCCGCTTCGAGCCGCAGAGCGCCGACAAGGACGGCGAGCTGGACATCGGCGCCGAGGTCGTGAAGCCCGACGACCCGCTCACCTGGCTTCCGGCGGTCGAGCACTTCGGCGAGGGCGTGTTCTTCTCCCTCAAGGAGAGCGCCCTGGAAGCCTGGGAGGGCAAGCGCGCCGTCCGTGAGCGGGACGAGCTGCTGAAGATGGGCTTCAGGGCCTGGCAAAAGCAGCGGAAGGACCGTGCCAAGGCCAAGTCCGACTTCGCCACGGCGAGGTTCGTTCTGTTGCACTCGCTCTCCCACCTGTTGATCACCGCCGTGTCCCTCGAATGCGGGTACTCGGCCAGCTCGATCCGGGAGCGCATCTACGCTTCGTCCCAGGGCTCCGGCATCCTGCTCTACACGGCCTCCCCCGGGGCGGAAGGTTCCCTCGGGGGGCTTGCCGAAGTGGGCAAGCACCTGGAACGGTACCTGGAGCGGGCCCTCGATCTCGGTCGTCTCTGTGCCAACGATCCTGTCTGCGCCGCTCACCACCCGGACCACGAAGAGGGCGGAGGAGATCGGCACCTGGAGGGAGCCTCCTGCCACGGCTGCCTGTTGATCAGCGAGCCAAGCTGCGAGCGGATGAACGTGTACCTGGACCGCACCCTGGTGGTGCCGACCATCGAGGTCAGCGACGCCGCGTTCTTCGGGGGCCTTTGACCCATGCGGGGGAGAATCGACGACCGCTGGCTCGATCACGCCAACCCCGCGGACCTCGAAGCCCTGGCCGCCGCGCTCGGCGACGGACGGCTGGTCCCGCCCTTCACCGCGGCCAAGGTTCAACAGGCGGGTCTGAAGGCAGAGGCGTGCAACCTCCTGGTGGGCCTCTCCCAGCTCGACGAGGGGGTACCCCCGGCCGGCATGGCCTGGATGCTGCGACGTCTCGCCCGTGAGCGTCGGGAGGCAGACCGTCGATGGGCTTCGGTCGCCCAGCTTGTATGGAGCGGTCCGAGGGAGGGGCACGAACCGACCCGCGACACCCGGTTGGTCCTGGCCGAGCTGTTCGCCAAGGCCGAGCGCCACGTCCTGGTATCGACGTTCGTCGTGTACGACGGCCGCAAGGTCTTCGAGCCCCTGGCCGTCCGGATGAAGGAGCGTCCCGACCTGGTGGTCGAGTTCTACGTCAACCTTCTCTCGCAGACCGGCGACGATGCCGACGAAGACGACGAGGTGGCCCGGTTCGTGGCGGCCTTTTTGGGCCAGCAGTGGCCCGAAAACACCCGTCCCCCGGAGCTGTACTACGACCCCGAGACCCGGAAGCTCGGGCAGAAGCGGGTCACGTTGCACGCCAAGTGCGTCGTGGTGGACGAGCGGTGGGCCTTCGTGACCTCTGCCAACTTCACCGAGGCGGCACAGGCGAGAAACATCGAGGCGGGCGTGCTGCTTGACCACCCGGGCCTCGCCGGGGCCCTGGCGGGGCGGTTCCGGGCCTTGAGAGAGGCAGGGAAGATGAAGCGAATGCGGACCGAGAGCGCGCCCCGGGGAACCTGAAAACCGCGACCCATCCCCAAGACCACCAAACCCCCGGGGACTCACGGTGGCGGGGTCGGCTACCAGGAGACCCCACGCATCAAGCCGACCCCCTCGCGGACCACGAGGACCACGGGCGAGCCTTCTGGCAGGCTCTTGGCATGGTGGTGTCGGAGGGACCGTTCAAGAAGGCCTGACGGGGAGGGGTTGAGATCGTGAGAAGGATTT
>CAZSDX010000111.1:0-15386 GCA_964605685.1 uncultured Polyangiaceae bacterium | reverse complement strand
GGCGTGTCAGGTGGCGGAGCAGGGGGGGCAGCGGCTGGTGGTGGGGCGGGGCCCGGGGCGCTGGAGCGCGCTGCTCCTGGGGCCTGCTCAGTCGTAGTACTCGTTGCCGAGGTGGGTGATGAGGTCCTCGCCCATCATCCAGCGCAGGGTGTTCTTGAGCTTCATCGACTGGATGAAGAGGTCGTGCTCGGGGTAGAGCTGGGGGGCGGTCATGGGGCTCTTGAAGTAGAAGCTGAGCCACTCCTGGATGCCGGAGAACTGCGCGCGCCTGGCGAGGTCGAGGAAGAGGGCGAGGTCGAGGACGATGGGGGCGGCGAGGATGGAGTCGCGGCAGAGGAAGTCGACCTTGATCTGCATGGGGTAGCCGAGCCACCCGAAGATATCGAGGTTATCCCAGCCTTCCTTGGCGTCGCCGCGGGGGGGGTAATACTCGATGCGGACCTTGTGGTAGAGGTCGCCGTAGAGGTCGGGGTTGCTCCTGGGGGCGAGGATGGTCTCCAGGACGCCGAGCTTGGAGACCTCCTTGGTCTTGAAGTTGTCGGGGTCGTCGAGGACCTCGCCGTCGCGGTTGCCGAGGATGTTGGTGGAGAACCAGCCGTGCATGCCGAGGAGCCTGGCCTTGAGCCCCGGGGCGAGGATGGTCTTCATGAGGGTCTGGCCGGTCTTGAAATCCTTGCCGGCGATGGGGACGCCGTGCTTCTTGGCGAGCTCCTGGATGGCGGGGAAGTCGACGCTGAGGTTGGGGGCGCCGTTGGCGTAGGGGACGCCTTCGAGGACGCAGGCCCAGGCGTAGAGCTGGGAGGGAGAGATGTTGGGGTGGTTGTCGAGGAGGCCCTTCTCGAAGGCGTCGATGGTCTCGTGGACCTCGCTGGCGGCCTGGTAGATCTCGGTGGAGCCGCACCAGACGGCGACGGCGCGGTCGCAGCCGTTCTCCTTGAGGAAGGCGCGGATGTCCTCCCGGAGCTGCTCGACCAGCGCGGCCTTGTTCGGGGCCTGCTTGACGTGGGTGCCGTTGAGGCGCTTGACGTACTCGGGGAAGAAGGCGCCCTTCATGGGGGCGACGCGGCTCAGCTCGTCGGCGATCGGGTCCAGGTGGCGGCGCTCCAGGACCTCTGCCTGGAGGGCCGTCTCGTGGGCGTTCTCCGGGAAGATGTCCCAGCCGCCGAAGACCAGGTCGTCGAGGGGGGCGAGGTCGACGAAGTCCTTGATCAGGGGGGCGCGGTTGTCGGTGCGCTTGCCCAGGCGGATCGTCCCCATCTGGGTGAGGGAGCCGATGGGCTTGGCGAGCCCCTTGCGCACTAGCATGCAGCCGGCGACGAAGGTGGTGGCGACGGCGCCGAGGCCGGGGAGGAGGATGCCGAGCTTTCCCTGGTGCTTGGCGATGCTGTTCGGTTGCTTCACGGAGAGGACCTCTTCATGGAGGAGAGAGTGCCCGGCAGGCGGGCAGGTGTGCAGAGCGCGGGTAGCAAAGACGTTGGGATGCAACAAGGGGGGCCGCCCGTGAAGTACTGTTGGCTGGCGAGGCGGGAAGGGGCTGGTCCGCTGGCCAGAGTCGTGCAAGGGGGGCGGCCATGGGCTTCTGGGATGCTTACCGGGCGTCGCTGAAATCTCCCGAGGTCGAGGAGCCGGTGGACTACTGGCTGCACCGGCCTCTGGGCTACGTCGTCGCCAGGCTGAGCTACCCGACCCCGCTGTCGCCGGACGCGATCACCGTGGGGTCAATTTTGCTCGGGTGGGCGGCGGCGGCCTGCATCTGGATCGATTTTCCCTACCACATGCAGGCCGGAGCGCTGCTCATCCTGGCCAGCACGGTCTTCGACTGCGCCGACGGGCAGCTCGCCCGCATGCGCAAGAGCTCGTCGGTCTTCGGCCGGATGCTGGACGGCACCGCGGACGCCCTGGTGCTGGTCGGGGTGGTCCCGGCGACAGCGTACCGGGTGTGGCTGCGCCACCACGATCCGTCGTGGCTTGGATACGCCGTCGTCGGGTTGACGATCCTGACGGTGGTGACCTCCGGGTGGCACACGCTGATCTACGACTACTACAAGAACGTCTGGATGCACTTCACCACCGACGGTTACAAGGAGGGCGAGACCCACGCCGCCATCAAGGCTCGCCACGAGCGGATCGCCCCGACGCTCAACCCGGTGACCCGCTTCGCTTCCAGGCTCTACGTTTTCCAGGCCAAAAGCCAGGAGGACGTGCTGCGGGCCTTCGACCCGGGGATCTCCCTGGACAGGCTCCCTCCCCGCACCCCGGAGACCGAGGCCATCTTCCGGCGGCACCAGGCGCGTCCTTGGGCCGTGAACCGCTCCCTCTTCGGAGTTGGATCGCTGATGATCGGCCTCTCCCTCAGCAATGCCGTCGACCGGGCCGACCTCTACCTGCTCTTCCGGCTGGTGATCCTCAACCTGTTCTTTTTCGGGGTGCTTTGCCCGATGCAGCGCCGCGCCACCCGGGCCGCCTTCGCCGCCTTCCCTCGGCGCGATCCCTGAGCTCGGCGCCCCCTTCCCGTATCCTCCTACGATGCGCTCTCTCTGCTGGTTCCTTGGCCCGCTGCTCGCGGCCTGCTCCGCGCCGGTGTCGCCAGCCTCCCCGGGGCCTCCATCGTTGTCCGCCAGCGCTGCTCCCCCGGAGGAGGCCCCCGCCGCGCCCGCGGCGTCCTCCGTCGCCTCGTCGCCCGTCGCCTCGTCGCCCGCCCCTGCGGCGTCCGCTGCGCCCGCCGGGCCGCCGCCGAGCTGTTCGGAGGAGGTCTCGGCCAGGCGCAGGCGTCCTCCGGCGGGGATGCCGGTCATCCAGAAGGCCGCCAGCCTGGATGTGAGCACCTGGCGCGAGGAGGCGCTGGAGGAGGCGCGCTGGCGCCAGCCGCCGGGTTTTTTCCTGAAGAAGGAGGTGCCGGGGGGGGTCGATCTCTGGAGCGAGGTGGTGGTCGATTCTCCCCACGGGCAGGTCGATCCGGGGTACGAGAGCCGGCACTGGTTCCGGGCCGAGGTGCGCTGGATCGCGGGGGCGCTTCCCGAGGCGATCTGCAAGGCCGTTCCCCACTATTTCACCCTGATCTACGGGGAAGCCACGTCGCCCGGCATGCTGGAGGCGTCCACCATCGGCGGGCGGAAGGCCTGGAAGCTCTTCTCGGGGATCCACGGCTACGACGGGGCGCATTACTTCGTCGAGCTGGGCCCCCGGAGGACGCTGGCGATCACGGTGTACACCATCGGCGAATCCATCATGGAAGAGTCGTTCCAGAGGCGACACCGGAAGATCCGCGAGCAGCAGGAGGCGATCCGGGATCGGATGATCGCGTCGCTGCGGTTCACCTCCGGGCCGTGAGCCCCGGCTCCCAGGTGACAGCGAGGCGACGCCGCGGTAGATGGCCTGGCGATGACGGCGGCGACCCCGGTGGGGGTGATCCTGGTGGCGGGCGTGGGCTCGCGGCTCCGGCCTCTGACCGACGACCGGCCCAAGGCCCTGGTGGATGTCGGCGGGGAGACCATGCTGGGCCGGGCGGTCCGGCTGCTGCTGGAGGCGGGCGTGGGCGAGCTGGTGCTGGCCACCGGCTACCGGGAGGACGCCGTACAGGCGGCGATGCGAGGCTGCCCGGTGCCGGTCCGGTACTGCCGCAACGAGGCCTTTGATCGGACCCAGAACAGCGTGTCCCTCTGGCTCTGCCGGGAGGCCGTCGGGGATCGTCCCTTCTTCAAGCTGGACGGCGACCTGCTCTTCCGCCCGGAAGCCCTGCAAAGGCTCGAACAGGCGCCTCCCGGGGTCGCCGCCGCGGTCGATTTTCGTGCAGACCTGGGCGCCGAGGAGATGAAGGTGATCGCTCGCGACGGGCGCGTCCTCGATCTTGGCAAGCACCTCGATCCGGCGATCTCATCCGGCGAGTCCATTGGCCTGGAGCGTGTCAGCGGCGTCGCGGTGTTGCACCTCTTTCACTCCCTGGAGGAGGCCCTGCGCTCCGGCGAGACCTCCCTTTACTACGAAGACGTTTACGCACGCCTGCCGGCCAGGGGGGTCGATCTGTGGGCCGTCGACGTCAGCGATCTTGGCTGGTGCGAGGTCGATACCCCGGAAGATCTGGAGACCGCCCGGGTGCGGCTCGCCGCCTGGGGGTGAGGGGCCCGGTTTGTGGCCAAAGCCGGGGGCGCGTAACGGATTTCGCAGATCCGCCGTGGCCTGGCGGTTGCTTGGTGGAGCGGATCGTGAAGCCTCCCGGTTGTCGCCGAGCAAACAAGCCACTTGACCGGATAAAAACGCTGGAAATTGTCCCGGTGTGGCGGCGTGGTCACAGGTGTTGCAAACGCGATACAGGGGGCTTGGTTTCCCAAATTTTTTGAAGATGAGCCGGAGAATTTGGCAAGAACGAAAAGGTCTGGAAAACGATTTGCGACGAGCATGTGGCGCGTGGTAGAGCGCGGCCCTTCCCCGTGGGGTCCGGCGCTCCTGGACGCGACGAGAGGCGAGACGACGATGGCAGAACGCAAGGTGCAACGAGCAGTGGTTCTGGCGGCCGGGACGGGCTCCCGGCTGGTGGCCAACGAGACGTACCCGAAGCCGTTGAAGGTCGTCTCCGGGGTGCCGCTGCTGGTGCGCATCCTGCGGACGCTCCAGGGCGAGGGGATCCGCGAGGCGGTGGTGGTGGTGGGCTACCGGGGCGAGGCCATCAAGCGGGCGCTACGGTCCGAGCCCAGCCTGGCGCTGACGCTGCACTTCGTCGACAACCTGGCCTACGACCGGAAGAACGGCGTGTCGCTGCTGGCCGCCCGCGAGTTCATCGACCAGGAGTGCCTGCTCTCCATGGCCGATCACCTCTACTCGCCGGAGGTCGTGCGGCGGCTCCGCTCCTTCGATCTGCCCCGGGGCGCCTGCGCGCTGGGCATCGACTTCGACATCGAGCGGTGCTTCGACCTGGACGACGCCACCAAGGTGCGGCTCCAGGGCAACCGCATCGCCGACATCGGCAAGGATATCTCCGACTACAACTGCATCGACACGGGGGTGTTTCGCATCGGCCCCGAGCTGATCACCGAGCTGGATCGCATCCACCAGGCCGCCGGCGACGCCAGCCTCTCCGACGGCGTGCGCGCCCTGGCCGAGCGCGGCCTGTTCCTCGGCTGTGACGTGGGCGACGCCCGCTGGATCGACGTCGACACCCCCGAGGCCTTCCAGCGGGCCGAGGCGATGATCCGCGTCTTCGGCGATGACCTCGGCGACGAGCCCGCCGCCCGCCCCATCGACCCCGAGGCGATGGAGCTCTTCGCCCCCAGCTGGGTCCGCGCCGCCCAGCCTTACCGCGAGGATCACTTCGAGCTGGCCAACAGCCGCGAGGGCGTGATCCGCATGATGTCCAACGAGAGCCCCTTCGCCCCCAGCGAGCGGGTGCTCCGCGCCATCGTCGACGCCGCCACCCGCGGCCACCTCTACCCTGACAGCGGCAAGGAGCTCCGCCGCCGCCTCGGTGAGCGCGAGGCCCTCGGCGCCGACAACGTGCTGCTGGGCGCCGGCTCCACCGAGCTGATCGACCTGGTGATCCGCACCTTCGTCGCCCCCGGCGAGGAGGTGCTCCTCAGCGTCCCGACCTTCTCCATGTACGAGGCCCGCACCCGGGTCGTCGGCGGCATCCCGGTGCTTGTGCCCATGACCGAGGACCACGACTTTGACATCCCGGAGCTGCTCGCCGCCGTCACCGAGCGCACCAAGGTCATCTTCCTCTGCACCCCCAACAACCCCACCGGGAACCGCATCCAGGAGGCCGCGCTACGCCGCGTGCTCCGCCTCGGCCTCCCCACGGTCATCGACGAGGCCTACCACGAGCTCGGTGAGACCGGAGAGACCCTCTCCCACCTCCTCGCCGAGTTCCCCAACGCCATCCTGCTCCGTACCTTCTCCAAGGCCCACGGCCTCGCCGGCATGCGCGTCGGCTATGCCATCGCCCACGCCGCCCTCATCCGCCTGCTGCGCCGCGTGAAGGTTCCCTGGAGCCTCCCCTCGGTCTCCATCGCCGCCGCCCTCGCCGCCCTCGAAGATGTCGAGGAGTTCGAGGCCCGCATGGATACCCTCCGCCACCAGCGCCTCTTCCTCATCCGTGAGCTCCAGCGTATCCCCGGCGTCGACGTCATCCCCAGCGAGGGGAACTTCGTCCTCCTCGACGTCCACCGCACCGGCGTCGCCGCCGAGACCATCCTTGACGACATGTTCCGCGAGGGGGTCATGATCCGCTCGCTCGCCGTCCACCGCGCGGGCCGTGGCTTCCTCCGCATCAGCGTCGGCCTACCCTCGGAGAACGCTCGCTGCATCGAGGTCCTCCGCTCCTCCCTCGCGCGCCTCGGCGCCCTGCTCCCCTCCAAGAGCAGGCTCGTCGCTGCCGCTGCCTTCGACGCCGAGTGAGCCTTCCGCTCGCGGCGTCCCTCCGGTGCTAGGCTCCGCCCACGATGCAGACGGAGGTCACGGTGATCGGCGGAGGGCTCGCGGGCTGCGAGGCCGCCATGCAGCTCGCCCGGCGTGGGTTCCAGGTGACCCTGGTGGAGCAGAAGCCCCGGAAGCGTACCCCTGCGCAGACCGGCGACGGGCTGGCGGAGCTGGTGTGCTCCAACTCGATGCGGGGCGCTGCCCTCGGCAACGCCGTGGGGCTGCTCAAGGAAGAGCTACGGCGCGCCGGGTCGTTGGTGATGGAGATCGCTGACCGGACCCGGGTACCTGCCGGTGGGGCCCTGGCCGTGGACCGGGAGCGCTTCAGCGCCGAGATGACCGCTGCCGTCCGGGCCCACCCGGGCATCGAGCTGCGGTGCGAGGAGGTGCGGGTCATCCCGGAGGCACGCCCCGTGATCCTGGCGACAGGACCGCTCACTGGCGACGAGTTGGCGGAGGATCTGGCCCGGGCTGTCGGCGCCGAGCACCTGGCCTACTACGACGCCATCGCCCCCATCGTCAGCGCGGAATCCATCGACTGGGAGAGGGTGTTCAAGCAATCCCGCTACGGGAAAGGGAGCGAGGAGGGCGACGACGAGGCCTACGTCAACTGCCCCTTCGACGAGGGGCAATACAGGGCCTTTGTCGCGGCGGTCCTGGCGGCGGAGAAGGTGAAGCCGAGGGATTTCGAGAAGATCCGTTACTTCGAGGGGTGCCTGCCCATTGAGGTCATGGCGGAACGCGGCGAGCAGACCCTCGCCTTCGGACCCATGAAGCCCGTCGGCCTCGTCGACCCTCGTACGGGCCGCCGTCCCTACGCCGTGGTGCAGCTCCGCCCCGAGGATGCCCACGGCTCTGCCTACAACCTGGTGGGCTTTCAGACCCGCATGACCTACGGCGAGCAGCAGCGGGTCTTCCGGATGATCCCGGGTTTGGAGAACGTCGAGATCCAGCGCTTCGGCAGCGTTCACCGGAACACCTTCGTCCACGCCCCTGTTGTCCTTGACGAGACCATGCAGCTTCGCGCCCGCCCCGGGGTGTTCCTTGCCGGGCAGATCACGGGTGTCGAGGGCTACGTCGAGAGCGCTGCCGGCGGTTTTTTGTGTGCCTTGATGCTGGCCCAGCGCCTCCGCGGGGAGCCCATCCTCCCTCCCCCGGAGACCACGGCCCTGGGAGGGCTCCGGGCGCACCTGCTCCGGCCCAGTCCGAACTTTCAGCCCTCGAACGTGACCTGGGCTCACGTCCCTCCGCTGGGGGATCGCCGCCTCAAGAAGCGGGAGCGCTACGAGGCCATGGCGGAGCGAGCGCTCCGTGACCTCGCTCCCTGGCTCGTGGCCATCCGCTCGCCCTGACCTCACCTGCCGCAAGCATCCCTTGTCGAGACCTCGTTTCTCCCCCTCGTCGATGCCGAGCTTCGGTCGAGGTTAGGTGCAAGGCCCGGGGGGGCCATGTTCCCAAGGCGGCCCACGGAGTCCGTCCTCATGCTCGTCCTCGTGGTCGTGCTTCTGCTCGTGGCCGTGACCGTGGCCCTGGCCGTAGCCGTGGCTGGCCTTGGGAACGTGGCCAGAGCGAACACTTTGTCCTTGCTTTTGAGCCTCAACGAAGCGGAGGACAAGGGAAGTGCGGCGAGCACGAGGATCTTGCGAGGAAGAGGCGGATGAGGTAGAGAGGGACAAGGCGTTTTTTGGGGGAAACGAGGAGTAGACAACCGCGTGAGTACTCCAAAAGACGCCGTATTGCTTGAAAAAAGGGGAACGGCCCTGAGGAAGGTCATTGTTGAACCATGCCGGATGGAGGGTGGGTCTTGTCCGCCCCCCGAGTGGCCGGACTTGTGAACAAGGCCAAAAGTGGCCTTGTTCAGATCCCCGGCCACGAAGCTCGTCCACGGCCACGTCCACGAAGCTCGTCCACGGCCACGAAGCTCGTCCACGGCCACGAAGCTCGTCCACGGCCACGTCTACGTGGACGGCAACCGTGGCCGTGGACGTGGCCGTGGCCGGACTTGTGAACAAGGCCGGAGGACGCGGCGAGCGGGATCACGGAGCAGAAGCCCATCGATGCGGACCTCAAAGACGGGCAGCTCGGGAGGGATCTGGAAGGAGAAGGCACCGCCGGTGACAAGGGAGGTTTCCTGGGCGAAGAGGTCCTTGGCGAACTGGTCCGGCTTGCCCATGGCGAGGGGCTATCATGCGAGGTGCAGAGAAGCGAGCGGAGCGACAGCCCGGGCGAGGGGATGACCTTCGGTGCTCAAGCCCGAGTCGCCTGCCGCAGCCCGTGGAGCACCAGCAGCGCGCAGGGAACCAGCAGCCACAACCCGCTCGCCCCCAGCGCCGCCGCGTGGAACGCCGTGATCGCCCCCAGGATGGCGCAGGCCGCCACGACGAGCCTCGGTAGCAGAGAGCAGGGGAGCGCTGCCCACCAGGGGGCCACCCAGGAGGCTACCGCCAGCGCCAGGGCGATGCTCCAGCGCTCCGGGGCGTGGGGGGTCGCCGCGGTCACCTCCAGGAAGGTGACCGGTCCCCCAGGATGAGCAATCCGGAGCCCCAGCGAGGGCGCCAGGAAGCCCTCGGGCACGCGGACCCAGGGGGACGCCGCCACCACCGGGAGCAACGCCCGGAGCGAGGGCGCCAGGATCACTCCCAGCACCACCGCCGGAACCCCCACCAGGGCTCCCCCAAGTGCCACCCCAAGGGAGCAGCGCAGTGGTGAGGCTCCGGTCAGCGCCAGCGCCAGCGCCTCTCCTCGCGCCCGCATCTGCCGCGCAAGCAGGGACGCCGCCAGCGCCGCCAGCGCCGGGGTGAGCGCCGCCAGCCGGAGCGACCGGTCGCCCCAGGTGCTCCCGGGCTCGTCGGTACGCGCCAGCACCAGCAGCGCCAGCGCTGCCAGCAGCAGGGTCAACCGCGCCACACGGAGCGCCAGCCACCCGTCCAGCGGGGAGAGCAGCCAGGGGGATCGAAGAAGGGGGATCATCGCGCGGAGGCGAAGGAATATCCCCCGCCGGGTGTCCTTTCTCTACACTGACCTCGATGACGGCGCGGCAGACCCGGACCCTGATGGTGGCCATGATCGCCAGCAGCGCGCCGCTGTTGCTGCTCCTGGACCTGGTGGCGCGCCGCCTGGTGCTGGCGGAGCAGCCGGAAGAGCTCCGACAATTCCTCGGGGAGTGGTTGACCCGCTTCGCCTGGTACGTGGTCCCGTGCCCGGCGCTGGGTGGGGTTGCAGGTTTCCTGCTCTACCCGAGGATCTACCGGCGGCACCTCGCCCGCTCGACATCCGCCGACCGGGAGAAGGCCCGCCACGAGGCGGATCTGATGGCGCTGATGTTCTCCGCGTCGATGCCGCAGATCCCGGCGCTGCTGGGGGATCTTAGCTTGATCCTCGGGGCGGAATTGACCCCGGTGCTCTGCTCCGCCTCGATCTCGACGGCGGCGGTGCTGCTGATCGCGCTGGTGGCGCCGCGCTTCCGGGGGGACGAGGGGGAAGTCGTCAGTTGATCGGCTTGGTGAGGCGGGCGCAGGTGGTGGAGCCAGCCCCGTAGAAGGAGAGGCCGGAAGGGGCGCCGGGGATGGTGACGGCGATGGAGTTCTTGGTGCTCAGGTCGTAGACAAAGACCTTGCCCAGGCTGTTGAAGCCGTACAGCTCGCCACCCCAGAAGGCCAGGCCGTAGACGGAGGGGTAGTTGATGGTACCCAGGTTCTCCAGCAAGGCCCCCGTCACCGGGTCGACCCGCACGATGCAGTCGGCGCAGCCTCCTCCGTTGACCGTCAGGTACGTGCCCCCGCCGATCACCGAGACGATGTCGCCGCTCGACTGGAGGTCTCCGCTCCCGAGGGAGCCCTGCGTCGCGATGGCGCCGCTGTCCGGGTCGATGCGGACGTAGGTGGCCCCCTTGTAGCCGACCAGCGCCTCCTTGTCGGGGAAGATGGTCCCCGCGGGGACGAAGGACAGGGAGTTCGGGTAGCTCCCGCCCTGGATGATGGTGCAGGCCGCGGTCGTCTTGTCGATGCGCACCAGCCCCTGGAAGGTGGTGCCGATCATCTTGCCCTCCCGGTCGAGGGCGATGTCGATCACGTCGGCTCCGCAGCCGGAGAACTTTCCCACCGTGGTCACCCCCTTGGTGGCCGCGTCGATGCGGAACAGCGTGCTGGCGCTGTGAGCGTAGACCTCCGCGGGGGAGGTCGTGTCGTCGCCGCACTCCTTCGAGGCGCCGCCGGATTGCCCCGCCAGGTTGACCCCGCCGCCCTGGCCCGCGTCGCCGCCCGCGCCACCGTCGCCTCCTTGCCCTGCATCGCCGCCGCCTCCGGACCCCTCGCCGGCGGCCTCGCCCTGGGGGTCCACACCGCCTGCCGACGAGCAGGAGACGAGCAAGAGCGCGAGGAGGCCAGGGAGCAGCGGACGCATCTCTGGCAAGATAGCGCTCCGGGCGGCGCGGTGGCGAGCCGCTTCAGGGAGGAGGATCGCTGGAGGCGGCCACCAGCTCCCCGGAGAGCACGCCCCGCAGGCCGAGGAGCCTGTCCGCCAGGGCCCGGAGGCGACCGGCGGAGCCTCGCGCCACCAGCACCTCAAGGCAACGATCCCTGCCGAGCTGCACCCGGAGCGACGAGATCACCCGCTCGCTGCTGTCCCGCTCGATGGCCTGGATGCGCTCGCTCACGTCCCGCACCGTGGTGTCGTACACCAGCGTGATGGAGGCGACGCCCTCGCCGCCGCGGTCCCAGGCGTCCCGGAGCAGGTCGGCGCGGACCAGATCCCGCAGCGCCTCCGAGCGGTTCTCGTACCCCTTCCGCGCGATCCGCTCGTCGAACCGCTCAAGCAACGCCCGCTCCATGGCCACGCCGAACCGTACAAGGTCGCTCATCGCCGCCAGTCTAAGCGCAGAGGCCGAACCCTGGAATCAATGCCGTCGCTTGGCTTCCCGCAGGCGGCGCTCCTGCTCCCGCTGCTCCGAGAGTTTTTTCTCCTTCTCGGTCTCGACCACGAAGGGGACGATGTGCTCCTTGGCCTCGAAGTCGGCCCGGTAGCGGTTGGCGTCCCGGAGGTACTTGAACGGGCCGATACGGACCCGGTGCCACACCCCGCGCCCCGCGATGTTCGCCTGCTCCACGTAGGTCTTGTGGCCCCGCTGCCGGAGCACCGTGGCGAAGGCCTGGGCCTCTGCATCGGTCTTGAAGGAGGCCACCTGGAGGTTGTAGGCCCCAGGGCGCCCCTCCTCCGCCAGCTCGCCCCGGGGGGTGGAGCGCTCCTTGGCCGCGGAGGTGAGCGGATCGCGGGGGTCCGTCACCACGGAGGAGGCCGAGAGCACCCGCTGCGCCGGGATCGGCACCACCGGGAGCCGATCTCCCGGAGGAGGCGGCGCCGTAGGAGCTCCGGGCGGGAGAACAAAGGGCAGGGGAGCAGAGTGCGCAGCGCCAGGGCCCTGGATCGCCGCCAGCGCCGTCGTGGGCTGCTGGCTGTCGGACAGCATCGCAGGGAACGTCACGTCGTGGGCAGACAGCTCCCGGCGGGGCCCGCTGGCGGCCGTCGGAGCCCGGGAGGCCAGCTCCGCCAGCGGATCGCTCCCCCGCACCGGCCCGGACGAGGGCTTCCGCAGCAGCGCCACCCCCGCGAACACCAGGCAAGCGCAGCCCAGCGAGGCCAGCACCAGCCCCCCGAGCTTCCCGCCGCCGTCGCCGTCGCGCTCCTGGATCTGCTCGATGTTCCTGAGACCGCCCTTGTCCATGTCACGCCTTTCCTTCTGTCGCCTCGGGCATCGATAAATCCGTCCTTATGCGCGCCGGACCGGGGTGGCCAAATTCACGGCCCCAGCGCCGCCGCGAGCTGGAGCGCCTTCACCCGGGTCTCCTCCACCTCTCGCTCCGGATCGCTGTCTGCCACGATCCCTCCACCGCTGTGGTAGTGCCCCTCCTCCTCCCGCACCGTCAGCGTCCGGATCGCCATCGCTAGCCTCAGCTCCCCGTCGTGCCCCAGGTACCCCAGCGCCCCGGTGTAGAGCCCTCTCCGGCTCGCCTCCAGCCCTGCGATCACCTCCATCGCCCTCACCTTCGGCGCCCCGGTCACGCTCCCGCTGGGCAGCGTCGCCTCGATGAGCGCCTCGGGGGTCACCCCGGGGGGCATCCGCGCCGCCACTCGGGCGACCCGGTGGTGCAGGGTCCGGTGGGTCACCACGAGAGGGTCTCCGATGACCCGAACGGTCCCCGGGAGCGCCAGCTTCCCCAGGTCGTTGCGCTCCAGATCGATCACCATGGCGAGCTCTGCCCGCTCCTTGGGGTCCGCGTCCAGGGCGCGGCGTAGCGCGGCGTCTTCCGGGGCGTCCTTTCCGCGCCTCCTGGTGCCCTTGATTGGGTGGGTCTCGACGGACTGTCCCCGGGTGGCCAGGAAGAGCTCCGGCGAGGTGGAGCAGACGGCGGGAACCCCCGGGAGCTCTAGGAGCGCCGCGAAGGGGCTGGGAGCCGCCGCCAACTGCCGGGCGAAGACCCCGAGCAGCCCGCCGCGGACCTCGACGTCCAAGCGGCGGGCCAGGTTGACCTGGTAGATGTCCCCCGCCCGGATCAGCTCCAGGGCGGCGGCGACCCGCTCCCGGTGGAGTGCGGGGGGCTCGGAGGGCAGCGGGCGTACCCGGGGGGGAGGCAGGGGGCGTGGGTCCGCCTCCGCCAGCCGCTTGAGCGCCCGGAGGAGTTCCTCTTGGTCGCCCGCGGCGAACACCTCCCCGGAGCGGTGGTCGACCACCAGCACGGCGCCATAGCGGACCCAGCAGGGGCGCAAGTGGTGCGGAGGGGGACGACGCTCCTGCGGGGTCCACCCGGGGCGCTCCAGGGAGGCGCGGGCAGCCTCGTAAGGCAGAAGCCCGACCCAGCGAGGCACCGAGGCCCAGAGGCCGCAGGCGGAGGGGGCGGGCGGGGGGGCCAGGGCGGAGGAGGTTTCCAGGGGGAAAGCGCCGACAAAGGAGCGCCAGGGGGTTCCCTCCGGAGGAGGGACGGGGTTGAGCAATCCGAAGCGACCCGGTGAGCCCGCGAGGCAGGCAAGCAAACGGAGCGGGTCCGGAGGGGCAAGCACCCGGGAGGCGCGAATTGTCGTGGGAATTGCGTCGAGCTCGGGGTTCGTCGCACCTTTTTCTAGCATTTGGTGTCGTCCTGAATAGTGTGACCCACGGCTCATGTCGTCCCTGTACACCGCCACCGAATTCGGCACCGATCTCCAGACGCTGGGTTATCTTGGACACCATCCAGTCGACCAGAAGAGGCTCCGACAGCTCCGCAAGGCGCTGGGGATCGATCTTCCGCGGGTGGGGCGCTGGCTTGTGAAGGTTTCGGCGCAGCACGGGATAGGCCAGGCGGAGCTCTCCGGGTGGATCCTCGCGGGGGAACACCCGCCGGAGCCAGCGGGGTTGCCGTCGGCGCTGAGGCCGGAGGGGGCGCCGGGGCCAGACGCGCTACCGAGTGCCTGCTTCGGGGGGTTGCTGAGGCTGGGGCAGAACCAGAACGGGGAGTACTGGGGGGCGGATCTTCACCGCAAGACCATGCCGGTGTACTCCATCGACCCCAACCCGGATTCCTTGCGGATCGGCTGGCGGCGGCGCTTCGACAAGCTCGACGATTTCGTGTTTTACGGGACGAAGGCGGCGCTCTGCCAGCGGGACCGGATCACCGTGGAGGAGTTCATCGATCTGGCCCGCGAGCGGAGCGTCCGGCCGGAGGATCTGATCCCCGACAGCCTGGAGGACGAGCGCGACGTGGTGAACCGCTCGGGGATGCGCCGGGCGAAGAAGGTCAGCCCCCTGGCCAACCGCTTCATCTGGCTGGACATCGTGCTGGTGGGGGCGCACTTCGCCTCCGCGACGGTCCACGAGGTTGCCCGGATCTACTGCGATGTGCATCGGCTCCACCACCTGCGCGAGGAGCACGACCGGCTGAGCGACCCCTCCGCCGCCTCGTTCTGGCTCTTCCGCCACGCCCTGTTCGGGGACACCGGGGCCTACCAGCGGGTGCTCGCCAAGGCCAGCAAGTCGAAGTCGTCCCTGGTGGCCCACGCTCACGCCACCTGCCAGGAGTGGCTCAAGCGCAAGAGCAAGCAATTCGACCGAGCGCGCCTCGCCAAGGCCATCGAGGACCGCTCCGCCCGGGTCCGCTGAGCGGGGCGGCCACGGGGCAGGATGCCGGGGGCTAAGTAGCCGAGGTCCGCGACGGTGTCGCGGAGGGTGTCGTTGGGGTCGCGGGCGGACCAGCCGAGCTCGCGCTCGGCGCGGGTGGAGTCGATGTACCAGAAGAGCTGGCCCATCTCGACGCTCACTGCGTCGACGGAGGGGGTTCCGCCAACGGCCTTGAGGGCTTTCTCGAAGATCGCGTGGGCGGCTCGGGCGACCTGGAGATTCCTGGGCATCTGGAGCCGGGGTGCAGGGCGGTCCGAGAGCCGCGCCAGGCGGCCGAAGAAGGCGCGGACGGTCATGTTGGCGGCGCCGAGCAGGTAGCGGCGCCCGGTCTGTCCCTTCTCCATCGCCAGGACCATGCCGACAGCAGCGTCCCGGGCGTCGACGAAGGAGAGGCCGCCGGCGGGGGCGGCGGGCACCGCGCCTTCGAGGAAGTTCCGCACGTCCTCGGTGGAGGAGCCGAAGACGTCGCCGGGGCCGAGGAGCAGCGAGGGGTTGACGGAGACGACCTCCAGCTCGGCGGAGCTGGCGGCGAGGGCCTCCTCCTCGGCGAAGAGCTTGGAGCGGTAGTAAGGGAAGCGCTGGATCAAGGGCAGCGGGGTGGGGCTCTCCTCGTTGGCGACGAAGTTCTCGTCCTCGCTGATGCCGACGGTGCCGCTGGTAGAGGCGAGGACCAGGCGCCGGACCCGGGCGGCGCGGGCGGCCCGGAGCGCGCTGCGGGTGCCGCCGACGTTGATCCGGTGGAGCTCGGCGGCATCGCCGGCCTCGCGGGAGACCTTGCCGGCGCAGTGGAAGATCCCGTCGGCGCCCTCGGCGGCGCGGGCGAGGGCCTCGG
>CAZSDX010000110.1:0-15428 GCA_964605685.1 uncultured Polyangiaceae bacterium | reverse complement strand
CCGGAAAAGGACCCGAACATGAAACGTGTACGATTCAGTTTTCAAGGATCGAGGGAGGTTGCCCTCAGGATCGCGCTGTCGAGGGTCGCGTTGGTTCGCGTACCGCCGCAGGCTCAAGCTTCAACTTCAAGTTTTTGAAGCGGGCGCCCACTTTAGCTTCTCTTTCGAGTCTGTCAACCCTTTTTTTGAACCGCCTGGTTCTTTGGGGGTTGAAGGGGGTGCCCTCAAGGGAGGTGCGATTCTAGGCAGATTCGCAGCTCCGTCAAGATTTTTTTTCAAGGGGTCGCTGGCCTCGTACCGGCGCCTTCGACGGAGGCGCAATCTACGGATTTTGACCCCCAGGTCAACCTTTTTTTTCGCCGGGGTTCATTCGAGGGAAGCGTCGCTCCACCAGCGGCCCAGGGGCTCACGGAGCAGGGTGACCTCGTGGCCGTTGGCCAGGCGCACGCGGTAGCCGCGCTCCTGGTTGCTGGCGCCGACGAGGGCGCCGAGAACCTGGAGATCAAGCCAGTCTCCCTTGCCGCGGGCGCGCCTGGGCTTGTGGGGCGGGGCGTCGTGGGTGAGCACCTCGGCGGCGAACCAGGACTGCTTGGTGGGTAGGGAAAATCCGGCCTCCTTGCACAGCGCGTGGTCGCCGGCCTCCAGCACGCGGGGAGAGGCGTGGAAGGCGAGATCGCGGGCGAAGAGGAACACCAGCGCGTAGCCCTCGGCCACGGCGCGGACCCGGTAGCTGAGCCGGGTGGCGCAGATGATCAGGTCCAGGGTCTCGCCGCCGCAGGAGAACCGGGCCAGGTCCATCATGATCCGGAGGTGGGCGCCGGCGACCTTGATGTCGAACTCGTCGGCCCAGCCCACCGCGTCGACGGCCTCGCCTTCCTGGTCGATGAAGACGAGGGCGATGCAGCCGGGGAGCTGGCGGAGGATATCCTCCAGGATGGCGCCGAAGACGCCTCCCTCGTGCATGCGGGTGAAGGGCCGTTGCAGGTGGTTCATCGCCCCTTGCGTCGCTCCAGGAGGTCCGTCAGCTCGATGGCGTTCCTCTCCAGGACCACCGGGTGCTCCCTGCGGAGCCGCTCGATGAGCCCACGGGCGGCCGAGGACGCGCGGCGGGCCAGGATCTCTTCACGGGCGATGCGAGCGATCTCCTCGTCGGTGGGGTGATGGGCGGGGGCGCGCTCGATCAGGAAGATCACGTGGTAGCCGAAGCTGGTGGCCACCACCGGGGACTGATCCCCCGGCGTCTTCAGCGCCAGGGCGGCCTCGGCGAAGGGGACGACGAACGATCCGTCCTCCTCGACGTTGCGGCCGTCGCGGGCCATGGCTGGCAGCCGCTCGACGCGGACCTCGACGCCCTCGTGGGGTACCCGCTTCGCCCGCTCCTCGAAGTCGGCCTCCCCGCTGGCGCCGGCGGTCGCCTTGCGGATGGCCTCGGCGACCTTGCGGGCCTCGTCGCTCCCCTCCCCCATGGCCACCGCGTGGATCACCCGGGCGCTCTCGGGGCGGTCGAAGTCACGCCACCGCGCGGCCCGGAGCGCGTGGATCTCCTCGGGCGAGGGAGGCGCGCCGTTGTCCTGCTTGATCCGGGCGAGCATGGATCGGGCGAGCGCTCCCTTCAGCTCACGCTGGACTCCTGCCTCCTGATCGAGCCCGCGGGCCTCCGCCTCCGCGGCGAGGCGGGCGTCGTGGGCGAGGCGCTGGAGCGCCTCCGCCGGGGCCACCCGGGAGGCCGAGGCCACCGAGGCCACCGAGGCCCCGAGGATCGCCTTGCCCGCGCAGACCGCGACCGCGCCGACGGGGACGGTCCCGGCGGCGGGCGGCTCCGTCGCGGCGGGGGAGCAGCCGACAAGGATCAGCGCGGAGAAGGAGAGCGCTCGCATCAGCCCCCCCTGGACCGGAGCAGATCGACGGACGCCTTGAGCGCCAGGCCCCCCACGGCGAGGGCGTAGAGGGCGTGCAGGTCCTCCTTGTCCGAGAGGGACCGGAGCCCCAGGACAAAGGCTCCGCATGCGAGCAGGAGCAGCAGGACGGAGATCCCGTCAACAAAGCGCGCCACGGAAAAATGCTACGTGGTTGCGGGGCAGACGCCAACTTGCTTGCACCAGGAGGGGTTCTCCAGGAGCCACCGGAGAGGGGTCCGCTAGCGGGCGAGCCAGCGGAGGGTGCCGCCCAGGGCGACCAGCAGGCCCAGCAGCAGCAGGGAGTAGGTGGCGCGGCGGAGGCGAGAGGCAGGCGAGGGCAGGGAGGTTGCCTTGCGTCCCACGGCGATCTCGGAGGAGGCCGAGACGACCAGGACCGCGAGCAGCGCCGCCAGCGCCTGGCCAAAAAGGCCCCGAGGGACGTCCCGGAGGCGCCAGGCGAAGGAAGAGAGGAGCGCCGCGGTGACCACCCCGAGGGCCGCCACCAGGCGGGCGGTCCAGGGGAGCTGGTCGCGGGCCTCCAGGGGCGCGGAGGTGTCGGCCCGGGGGTCGTCCTCGGGGACCAGGCGGCGGAGCACGTCCGGAACCCCCCAGGCCAGCGCGTAGAGCGCGAAGCCCCCCGCCCCCAGCAGCCCCCGGGTCCCGTCCATGCGGGCCACCTCGATGAGCACCGGGGCAGAGAGCCAGCAGAGCACCAGGGCCGCCAGGAACCCCCAGATCCCCACCAGCGGCGCCAGCGACGAGCGGCGCCGCTCCAGGGCGACGCCGACCCCGAGCGCCCCCAGCGCGACCCCCGCCCCCACCACCCCGAGCACCCCCCGGAGCGTCGGCCCCGTGGTCGCGATCTGGCGCAGCCCGAGCGCCGCGACCGGCGCAGCGGTGAGCCCCCAGGCGTAGCCCCCGGCGAGCAGGATCGGGCTGGTCAGCGTCCCCACTAGCCAGGAGGACGGCTCTCGGTCGGAGGCGGGTTCCAAGGGGCTCACCCGACGCCGCGCAGCAGCGATGACGCCGGGATCGCCCCGCCCCCCTCGGCCTCCTCCCGGGCGACCTCCAGGCCCAGGGATCTCCAGAGGGAGGCGTCGAGGAGGTGGCTCGGGCGCACGTTGGTCAGCGCCGCCAGCATGTTGCTCCGGGCGCCCGGGTGGCGGGCTTCGAGGTCCGCGAGGAGGCGGGAGATGGCCTTGCGCTGGAGGTTCTCCTGGGAGCCGCACAGGTCGCAGGGCAGGATGGGGAACCCCTGCAGCTCGCTGAAGCGCGCCAGGTCGTCCTCCGCGCAGTAGATCAGCGGCCGGATCACCGTGTTCCGCCCGTCGTCCGAGAGCAGCTTCGGCGGCATCGCCTTGAGCTGCCCGGAGAACACCAGGTTCAGCAGCAGCGTGGTGATCGCGTCGTCGCGGTGGTGGCCGAGCGCGATCTTGGTGCAGCCCATCTCCACCGCCAGGGTGTAGAGGATCCCCCGGCGCAGCCGCGAGCAGAGCGAGCAGTAGGTCTTCCCCTCCGGGATCTTCTCCGTGACCACCGAGTAGGTGTCCTCGTGCACCATCCGGAAGGCGTGGCCGCGCTCGCGCATGTAGCCCTCCAGCAGGTGCCCCGGGTAGCCCGGGTGACCTTGATCAATGTTGACGGCGGTGACCTGGAAGCGGACCGGGGCCCGCCGCTGGAGGTCCACGAGCAGGTGATGGAGCCCGTAGCTATCCTTGCCGCCGGAGACGGCGCAGAGGATGTGGTCGCCCTCCGCGATCATCGAGAAGTCGTGGATGGCGCGCCCCATGGCGCGGTTCAGCTTGCGTTCGAGGCGTGCGCGCTCATCCAGGTCGGGCATCGGCGGGCTCAGGAGAAGGTCTCGAGGAGGCGCAGGAAGGTAAGCACGCCGTGGCCGGTCCCGCCCTTGGGGTAGATACCGTAGGCCTTGGAGGCGAGGGAAGGGCCCGCGATGTCGCAGTGGATCCAGGGGACATCCCCGACGAATTCCCGGAGGAAGAGGGCGGCGGTGATGGAGCCGCCGGCGCGGTCGCCGGTGTGCTTGAGGTCGGCGACGTCGCTCTTGAGGGCGTCCTTGAGGTCGTCCAGGAGGGGGAGGCGCCAGAACTGCTCGCCGGCCTCGCGGGCGGCGCGGGCGAACTGGTCGGCCAGGGCGTCGGAGGTGGCGAAGAAGCCGGCGCAGTTGCTGCCGAGGGCGATGATGCAGGCGCCGGTGAGGGTGGCGTTGTCGACGATGAGGTCGGGCTTGAGGTCACGGGCGTAGGCGAGGCAGTCGGCGAGGACGAGGCGCCCCTCGGCGTCGGTGTTGATGATCTCGACGGTCTTGCCGTCGCGAGAGCCGAAGACGTCGCCGGGGCGGTAGGCGTCGCCGTCGGGCATGTTCTCGGCGCAACCGAGGATGCCGTGGACCTCGACGTCTGGCTTGAGGGCGGCGACGGCGGCCATGAGGCCGACGACGTTGGCGGCACCGGACATGTCCGTCTTCATGTCGCCCATGCCCTGGGCAGGCTTGATGCAGAGGCCGCCGCTGTCGAAGGTGAGCCCCTTGCCGACCACGACGATCTTCTTCCTGGCCTTCTTCGCAGGGGCATAGACGATGTGGGCCATGTGGGGAGGGTGGGAGCTACCCTGGCCGACAGCGACGAAGAGCTTCATGCCCATGGCCTCGAGCTTCTTCCGGTCGAAGAGGGAGACCTTGAGCTTGTGTTCCCGGGCCACCCGGGCCGCGGCCTGGGCCAGCAGCGCCGGGGTCAGCTCGTTCGGAGGCTCGTTCTGGAGATCGCGGGCGGTGGACACCCCCGCGGCGATCGCCTGCCCCAGGGCCAGCGCGGAGCGGTCCGCCGCGGAGATCTTGCCCTTCGCCAGGAGAGTGACGGAGGAGAGGACGCGCTTGGGCCTGCGGTCGCCGGTCAGGAAGCGATCGTAGCGGTAGGCGCCCAGCTCCAGGCCCTCGGCCAGGTAGCGGAGGCGAGCGCCGGAGACGCCCTCGGGGACGGTGATCGCCAGCGAGCGAGCCTTCTCCGCGAGGGCGAGGCGGGCGGCGGCGGCGCCGAACAGCCGCAGCGCCGCGTCGTCGAGCTTGTCCGGATCGCCCAGCCCGAGGATCGCGACCTGGGCGGAGGGCAGCCTGCCCAGGGTCGAGACCAGCAGCCGCTGGTCCTTCTTGCCCTTGAAATCATCGCGAGCGACCGGTTCCTTCAGGCTGCCGCCCAGGGCCTTCTCGAGGGAGGTGATCGTGGCCGTGCTGCTCTTCTCGAAGCAGCCCATCACCAGCAGATCAGCCTCGGTCTTCGTGGGGTCGGAGGCTGCGATCTGGAGCTTGAGGGACATGGTAAAGAGATCTCCTGGCCCGCGCGGGGTCGAGGGGGCACGGCGGGCGGCGCCATCTAAACACCCTCGAGCAAGCGGCAGCAAGCCCGCAGGCTCAGGGGGAAGGCCACAGCCAGCTCAGCGCCAGCACGGGCTCCCGGGTGGAGGCCAGCGCCAGGCCCAGCTCCGGCAGGGACGCCACCGGCGCCAGCGCCGACCGCAGCGCGGCCCCGCCCGGCAACAGCTCCATGAGCACGCCCAAAGCGTGGCGCCCCGGGGGTCTCCAGAGCACCGGCTGCGATCCTTCCCGGGTGAGCCTCGCCCTCGCCCGCACCTCGTCCAGGGCTTCCTCCAGGCCCCCCAGCCGATCCACGAGGCCCCGCTCCAGCGCGTCGCGCCCCGACCAGACCCGGCCCCCCGCCAGCGGCTCGATCTCCTCCAGCGCTCGCTTCCGCCCGTCGGCCACCAGCGAGAGGAACCGGCGGTAAGCCCGCTCCAGCTCCCCCCGGAAGATGGAGCGCTCCGCCTCGTCGAAGGGCCGGGTCGAGCGCAGCATGTCCGCGTGGGCTCCCCGGGTGACCACCTCCGAGCGCACGCCGAGCCGCTCCAGCAGCGGGCCCGTCAGCACCCGCGCCGCCACCACCCCGATGGAGCCCGTCACCGTGGTCTCCCGCGCGACGATGGCGTGGCACCCGGACGCCACGTAGTACCCTCCGCTCGCCGCCACCCCGCCGAAGCAGGCCACCACCGGCTTCTTCTCCGCCAGGCGGGTGACCGCCCGGTGGATCTTCTCCGAGGCCAGGACCCCTCCTCCGGGGGTGTCCAGGTACAGGACGACGCCGGCCACCTCGCGGGCCTCGGCGGCGCCCTCGATCAGCTTGACCATGGCCTCCGCGTCGCAGAATGCACCGCCGCCAGGGGAGCGAGGGACGATGGGGCCGCGGCCCTCGATGATGGCGATGGCCTTGCGGGGGCGGATCGGGGCGAAGATCCGGGGGCTGCGGCGGGAGAGGTAAGCGCCGGCGCCGACGGTGGTGGCGTCCTTTTCCGAGGGCGGATCCTCCAGGGAGCGGAGCACCTCGTCGTCGTGGAGCACCGCGTCCGCGAGGCCCTCGCGGAGCGCGTCCTCCGAGGAGAGGAGTCCCCGGTCGATCCAGCTAGAGGCGACCTCGCGGCTGACCCGCCGGCCCTCGGCGAGCGCCCCGACCAGCTCGTCATGGAGCACCGCGAGCAGCCGGTCAAGCTGCTCACGCTGGGGCGCGGACATGGCGGAGAGGGCCAGGTTCTCCCCGGCGGTCTTGTAGTCCCCCTGGGCGTGGATGTCGGCAACGAGGCCGATGCGGTCGAGGGCGTCGCGCCAGTAGAGCGCGCCGGCCTGGAAGCCCAGGGGGCCGAAGGTGGTCTGGGCGCCGACGATCAGGCGGGAGGCCGCCGACGCCAGGAGCAGCTCGCCCACGGAGCCCCCCTCCGGCAGGTGGACCACCACCCTCTTGCCCGCGGCCCGTAGCCGGAGCAGCTCGGCCCGGAAGGCGGTGCGCGCGGCGGCGGAGGCGGAGAGCCCGCGGAGGGTCACCAGCAGCCCCGCCGGGGCCGGGTCGTCCAGCAGCGCGTCGACCAGGGCATGGAGGCGGTCGAGGCCCAGCCCCGAGGGGCGCCACGACCAGGGGAGCGAGGGGCGTGGCTGGCGGATCTCGCTCACCTCCCCCTCGACCACCAGGTGGACCCAGGCCCCCCGGGGGCAGGCCCGGGATCGCTTCCAGAGGCGCAGGGGCGCCAGGGCAGCGCGGGGGACGTTGCGCAGGAGGCCAGAGATCACCGAGGTCACCATGATCCGGCGGTATAGCGCGGCCCGGGGGGGCCGCCACGGGCGGTACACGGATCTTCACGGACAGGGAGCCCGCGCGGAAAGAGTCCTTTGCGCCGCGGCGGGCTTGGATGCGCCCGCGGCGGTGGGTAGCCTGGCTCGCCATGAAGGTAGCCATCCTGGGTTCGGGTACGGTGGGAGAAGTTCTGGCGGGCGGGTTCCTGAAGAACGGTCACGAGGTGATGCGCGCCTCGCGGGATCCGCAAAAACTCGCGGGCTGGAAGGAGAAGGCGGGGGAGCGGGCGTCCACCGGGACCTTCGCCGAGGCGGTCGCCTGGGGCGAGGTGGTGGTGCTGGCGGTCAAGGGGTCCGCGGCGGAGGAGGTGCTCCGCATCGCCGGCGAGGCGAACCTCGCGGGCAAGACCGTGCTGGACGCCACCAACCCCATCGCCGAGGCTCCCCCCGAGAACGGGGTGCTCAAGTTCTTCACCGGCCCCAACGAGTCGCTGATGGAGCGTCTCCAGAAGCAGGTACCGGCGGCCCGCTTCGTCAAGGCGTTCTCCTGCGTGGGGAACGCCTGGATGGTGGACCCGGACTTCGACGGCCAGAAGCCGACCATGTTCATCTGCGGCGACAGCGCCGAGGCGAAGGCCCAGACCCAGGAGATCCTGACGCAGTTCGGCTGGGAGACGGCGGACATGGGGGCCAGCACCGCCGCGCGGGCCATCGAGCCGCTTTGCATGCTGTGGTGCATCCCCGGCTTCCGGGAGAACCGCTGGAGCCACGCCTTCAAGCTGCTGCGCAAGTAGGCCCCGCCCGGGGAAAGGAAGCATGCTAAAGGGGCAGGCTCCCATGAGTCCCCCCGCAGCACCTTCCCCCGACCCCACGCCCCCCCGCCGCGCCGGCCTCGTCGCCCTCGTCGGCCGGTCCAACGTGGGGAAATCGACCCTGATGAACGCGCTGCTCGGCGAGGCGCTGGCCATCGTCTCGGCCACGCCGCAGACCACCCGCCACCGGATCCTCGGGGTGCTCCGGCGAGGGGACGCGCAGATCGGCCTGCTCGATACCCCCGGGCTCCACCGCCCGCAGAACCGGCTGGGGAAGCTGATGAACACCGCCGCCCGGAGCGCCGTCGAAGAGGCGGACGTGGTGCTGTTCGTCACCGCGCCGCTCAAGGAGCACGGGCGGCTCCAGGTCTCGCCGGGGGACAAGACGCTGCTGGCGGACATCGGCAAGGGGAAGCCGACGATCCTGGTGGTGAACAAGATCGACCTGGCGCGGCCCAAGCAGGCGCTCCTGCCGTTGCTGGCGGAGCTGGCCAAGCTCAGGGATTTCGCCGCGGTGGTGCCCATCTCGGCGCGGCAGGAGGACGGGCTGGATCGGCTCCTGGACGAGGTGGCCCCGCTGCTCCCGGAGCGCGAGGCGCTCTGGCCCGAGGACGACCTGACGGACCGGCCCGCGAGGTTCTTCGTGGCTGAGTTCGTCCGCGAGGAGATCCTCAACCTGACCCGGGAGGAGGTTCCCTACGGGGCGACGGTCACCGTGGAGAGCTTCCTGGAGACCGGGAAGCTGGCCAGGATCCAGGCGACGATCCACGTGGACCGGGAGAGCCACAAGCCCATCCTCATCGGCAAGGGCGGGTCGCGGCTGCGGGAGATCGGCAAGGCCGCGCGGGAGCGGGTCGAGGCCCTGCTGGGGCAGCGGGTCCACCTGGAGCTGTTCGTGCGGGTGACGGAGGGCTGGGCCGAGAACCCGGCGCGGCTCAGGGAATTCGGTTACGACGAGGGCAAGGAGTCATGAACAAGCGCACGGAAGAGCTCCCGTTCCCGGCGGGGTCTCCGCTGAACGGGCCGCGCCCGGTGGTGGCGGTGGTCGGGAGGCCCAACGTCGGCAAGAGCACCCTGTTCAACCGGCTGGTGGGGCAGCGGCTGGCCATCGTCCACGACGAGCCCGGGGTGACCCGCGACCGCCACTACGCCGACGCCTTCTTCGGCGGACGACATTACACCTTGATCGACACCGGAGGCTTCGACCCGGGGAGCGATGACCCGATGAAGCAGGGCATCAACCGCCACGTGCAGGTGGCCATCGACGAGGCGGACGTGATCGTCTGCGTCCTGGACGCGACCACCGGGGCGACCGACACCGACCGCCACACCATCGACCTGCTGCGGCGCTCCACCAAGCCGGTGCTCTACGTGGCCAACAAGGCCGATTCCCCACGGCTGGAGGCGGAGGCCGCCGACCTCTACCGGATGGGGCTCAAGCAGGTCTTCCCGATCAGCGCGCTCCACGGCCGGGGCATGGGCGAGTTCGAGGCGGCGCTGATCCAGGCCATGCCCCCCGAACGCCCCGGCGAGCCCGCGGAGGCCGACGGGCTGATCCGGGTGGCGATCATCGGGCGGCCCAACGCAGGGAAATCCTCCCTGGTCAACCGGCTGGCCGGCGAGGAGCGGGTGCTCGTCGACAACCGCCCCGGGACCACCCGCGACACCATCGATACCCTGATCGAGCGCGACGGCCACCGCTTCGTCCTGGTCGACACCGCCGGCATCCGCCGCAAGCCCAAGGTCGTCAAGGAGGACAGCGCCGTGGAGGTGGCCAGCGTGATCCTGGCGATGCGCGCCATCGAGCGGGCCGACGTCGTGGTGCTGATGGTCGATGCCGCCGAGGGCGTCTCGGAGCAGGACGCCAAGATCCTGGGCCTCGCCGTCGACCGGGGGCGAGGCATCCTCATCGGGCTCAACAAGGCCGACCTCTGCGACACCAAGAAGATCGCCGCCGTCGAGGCCCGTAGCCGGGAAAAACTCGCCTTCGTCCCCTACGCCCCCCGCCAGCGCCTCTCGGCCAAGACCGGCCGCGGCGTGGCCGCGCTGCTGCAGGCGGTGGTGAAGGTCCACGAGTCGTTCCACCAGCGGGTGCCGACCGGCGCCCTCAACCGCTTCTTCGAGGAAGTCCTGGAGACTCACCCCCCGCCGACCCAGGGCGGCAAGGCCCCCCGCCTCTACTTCGTCACCCAGGCCCAGTCCGCGCCCCCCGTCTTCGTGGTGATGACCAACGCCCCGGAGAGCATCCACTTCTCCTACCACCGCTACATCGTCAACCAGCTCCGCAAGCGCTTCGGCTTCGACGGGGTGCCCATCCGTATCCGCTACAAGGCCCGGCGCAAGAGCTGGCGCGGCGACCAGGAGCCGCCGCCGGACGTGGAGAACGTCTCCTTACGGGTTGGTCCCTCCCCACAAGGCGCACTTGTTCTCGCCATCGGTGCAGAGGAAACGGAACTCGGTCCCCTGAGGGATCTTGCACGCCTGGTGGAACCCCGGGATGAGGGCGCACTCCCAGGGCTCGGCGACGTTGTAGTAATCCCTGCACGTGCCCTCGACGCATGCCTGGGTCTTGGCGCAGGTCTTGCCGCAATCCCCACAGTTGTTGGTGTCGTTGCTGATGTCGATGCAGGCGTTGAGGTTGCTGAAGCCGATGGGACACATCCGATTGGGTGTGTTGCACAAATCGCTCACTGGGCCAGAACTGCACGTCCCGTTGATGCAGAACGTCCCGGTCGAGCACTTGTTCCCGCAGCCTCCGCAGTTGTTCGGGTCGTAGTCCGTGTCGACGCAGGCGCCATTGCAGAGCTTCTTGTCGATGGCACACGGGGGCGTGACGCAGTTCTTGTTGGTGCAGAGTTGCCCTACCCCGCAGGCCGTACACTCGTCGCCGCAGAAGCGGGGAGACTGGCTCTTGGGGCAGTAAAAATCCGAGCTGATCTTGCAGGATTTCCGGCCCGAACCGCACTCCACGTTGCAAGCCCCGCCGGCGCAGGCGGGCCCGCCCACGCCGGGGATATTTGTGGGATGCTTGGCCGTGGTGGAGCATACATTCCCGCAGCTCCCGCAGTTGTCCTTGTCGCTGCTGGTGTTGACGCAGGCGTTGCCGCAGAGCTGCGAGGGGATGGGGCAGGAGCCGCTGCAATTGCCGTTCACGCAGGTGGGGAGGCCTCCCTGGATGGGCGGACACACCTTCCCGCAGGAACCGCAGTTCTGGCTGTCCGTCTGCAGGTTGGCGCACTGGGTCCCGCAGAGCGTCGTCCCGTCGGAGCAGTCCTTCTTGCACTGACCGTTGGAGCACACCTCGCCTTCCTGGCACTTCTTGTTGCACTCCCCGCAATGGCTCGCGTCCGTCAGCACGTCCACGCAGCCCCCGCCGCACCGCAAGCGGCCTCCGAGGCAGACGAAGTCGCACTTCCCTCCGTTGCAGACCGGGTTCCCGTTGGGGACGCCCTGGCAGACGTTCCCGCAGCTCCCGCAGTTGGCCACGCTGCTGGAGAGGTTGACGCACTCGCTGCCGCACTTGGCGGAGCCCGTCGGGCAGGCGGTGTCGCACGCCCCTCCGGTACAGACGGGGAAGAGTGCCCCTGGCGGATCCTCGCAGGCGTTCCCACAGGAGCCGCAGTTCTGGGTGTTCTGGCTGACGTCGACACAGGCGCCGTTGCACGGCGTCCTTCCTTCCATGCAGTTGAGCGAGCAGACACCGCCGGAGCAGACCTCGCCGTTCTTACACGTGTTGCCGCAGCCCCCGCAGTTGGTAGGATCGCTCTTGGTGTCGACGCAGGCGCCATCGCAAAGAGCTGTCCCCCCGGAACAGAGGAACCCGCACTCCCCCTGGGAACAGGTCCGGGTGGCCCCGGGTGGCGCCGCGGGGCAGGGTTGTTCGCAGCCCCCGCAGTGATCCGGGTCGGACGCGGAATCGACGCACCCCGCGCCGCAGGCGACCCAGGGCGCGTTGCACACGACGGTGCATTTCCCGTCCTCGCAGGCAGGAGAACCTCCCTCCGGGGAGGGACAAGGATTCCCGCAGGAGCCGCAATGCTCCGGGTCCGTCTTGAGGTTGACGCAGGAGCCGTTGCAGGCATCCAGGTTCCCGCAGTCCGCCTTGCACTGCCCCTGGAGGCAGACCTCGTCCGCGTTGCAGACCTTGCCGCAGCCCCCGCAGTTCTTCGGATCCTTGTCCGTGGCGACGCAGGCGTCGCCGCAGGGCACCAGATCGCCCAGGCAGGCGGCGCCGCACTTCCCCCCGGAGCAGGTGGCCTTGAACCCGGGAAGCTCGGGGCACACCTCGCCGCAGCCTCCGCAGTTCTTCGGATCTCCCTGGGTGTCGACGCAAGTCGCCCCCCCGCAGAGCTCGGTCCCTGGCGCGCAGGCGAGGTCACATTTGCCCCCGGAACAGACCGCCAGGAGCCCCTTGGGGGCGAGGCACTGGGCCTTGCAGCCCCCGCAGTTGTCCGGATCCGAGAAGAAGTCGGAGAAGGGCTTGCACTCCCCTCCGCAGACGACCTCTCCCTCCTGGCAAGAGACCTCCCCGCCGGCCCCCGCGCTGCCCGCCTCGGAGCCTCCGGAGCCTGCATCGCCGCCTTGCCCCGCGTCGCTCCCGCCGTTTCCGGCCACACCGCCGCCGCCCCCGGAGCCTCCCGCCTCGGGCGCCGCGACAAACTCTTCCCCACCACAAGCTGCTCCCCCGACAAGAAGCAGCACCCCCAGGAAGCTGGGTGCGAGATAAGATTTCATGGTGGGAGTGTACAACGCCCCCCCCGGAGAGGCCAGGACCCGGGGCCACGCCGGGCTAACTTCTTCTCTTCTTTCTTGGGATCCTTATCCCAGTCGGTGTCGACGGTGGGATCCTCGTCGCTCTTGACCTCGTTGAGGTTCGGCTCCCGGTCCTGGACCCGGTTCATGTCCCAGTTCCCGCCGCCGACCTCGTTCTCCTCGTAGCCCCACTCGCCCTTGAGCCGCGGCAGCTCGCCCTCCTCCCCCGGAATGTAGCGGAAGTACCCGCGCCCGATGGTGGTCGAGCCGGGGCCGATGGCGCCTATCTTGTGCTCTTCCCAGCGGAACTTGGCGAGATCCCCGGTGACGGTCCCGGACATCTTGCCCCAGCGCCCGTGGGTCTTGTCCTTCCACTTGCCGACGATGTTGCTGCCCTCGGCCACCAGGTGCAGCTCGCCGAAGGCCTCGCTGTACCAAACCCCCTTGAACGACGCTCCCGCAGGCATCGAGCCCGCCGTCACGTTCGCCAGCTTCGCCGCCGGCTTCTTGGGTCCGCACCCGGACCCCAGCACCGCCACACCCAGCATCAGGCCCACCACCAGGCCGCTTCGAATCCGCGTCATGGCGCGCGAGCCTAGCAGCCGATTTCCTCGAAACCTACCCCCATTTGCCGCTCGCCCGCAGCACCTCCTCCACCAGACCGGCGGGCAGCTCCAGCGCCCCCCGGACCGCGATCACCGGCCTCCCCCGGAGCCTCTCCGGTAGCCACAGCGCGCACTTCTCCGTGCACACCACCGCGTCAAAAACACCCTCCCCCAGCCTCGCCTCGGCCTCCTCGGCCGCCCCCACCCCCCCGTGGTCTGGAAGCTCCACCCGAGCCGCCACCTCCACCCCCGCCCGCCCCAGCTCCCCCAGGAAACGCCCGGGCCTCCCCACCGCCGTCACCGCCGCCACCCTCGCCCCCTCCAGCGCGCCGGCCTCCAGCCGCCACCGCCCTCGCCACCACCCCGAGGGAAGCCTCCCCGGCTCCCCTTCCCCGACCACCAGCACCCGCGAGGCCGCCCCCAGCAGATCCCGCGGTCGCGCCCGGAGATCCCCCGCCGGAGGACACACCCCCGCCCCCCACGGCGCCTCCTCGTCGAGCGCCAGCAGCGCGCAGGCCCCGCTCCTCCGCTCTACCCGCAGCCCGTCCGCCACGATCACCCCGCCTCGGGCCGCCCACTCGCCCAGCTCCCCCACCCGGACCGGAACCCCCACCCGCGCCAGCGCCCGCGCCGCCAGCACCGCCTCGTCTCCTGCCTCCCACGGCGCCTCCCGGGGGGACACCCACCTCCCTCTGCCGCGCCTCCCTCCGTACCCGTGGGACCAGTACACCACCCGCTCCCCCCTCGCCGTCAGCTCCCGGGCGAGCGCCAGGCTTGCTGGTGTCTTCCAGGACCCTCCCAGCGTGGCTCCCTCCACCCCGACGAGGTGAACACCGGGGAGCGCCGGGACGCGGGGCTGGCGCGCGGCGCTCCGGGCCCAGCCGCGGGCAAGGAGCCGGAGCCAGGGAGAGGGAGAGCCTGCCTCCAGGAACCGGGCGATCCGGCGCTCCAGGGACCAGGGCCGGAGCAGGATCACCCACCCTTGAGCGCGGAGAGCTCTTTTTGCAGCTCGCGGGCCCGCGCCCGGGAGCCTTCGAGCATACGTTCCAGGGCGGTGATCTTGTTCTGGGCGGCCTCGAGGGCGGCGTTGTCGGGGGCCGGGGGCGGAGGAGGCGCAGCGGCGGCCTTCTGTTTGTTTTCGGCCTCCTTGAGCTTGCCGTCGAGCTCCTTGAGCTTGCCCTCGGCGGCCTTCAGCTTGCTTTCCGCATCGCGGAGGCGAGCCTCCAGGTCGCGGGCGCGGGTCTCGGCGGCCTTGTGGCGGGTCTCGGCGGCCTTCAGCTTGCTTTCCAGGTCACGGGGCTGCCCCTCGGCGCCCTTGAGCTTGCCGTCGAGTTCCTTGAGCCGTTCCTCGGCGGCCTTCCGCTTGCTTTCCGCGTCCTGGAGGCGAGCTTCCAGGTCGCGGACGCGGTCCTCGGCGGCCTTGTGCTGCTCCATGACGCTGCGGAGCTGGGCGCGGGTCTGGTCGCCCTGGGTCTCGAGCTGGTGGGAGAGCTCGCGCTCGACGTTGAGCTCGGCGAGGGCGGCCTTGAGCTCGGTGGCCTGCTGGTCGAGCCGTGAGCGGAGCTGGTCGACCTCGGCGACGCTGCGCTGCTGCTCGGAGACCCGCTGCTGGAGCTTGAGCAGCTCGGAGCGAACCCGCTCGGTCTCCCCCTCGGCGACACGGATGGCCTCCGCCGCTCGGGCGGAGCTGGCCAGGGCTTCCTCGCGATCACGGACGGCGCGAGCCTCCAGGAAGCGGGCCCTGGCGACGGCGGGCCCCCGGAGCAGCGCGCCCCCGGTCACCAGGAACGCCGCGCCCACCAGGCCCAGCAGGAGCACATCGAGATCGAGCATCACGGGCTCTTTGCCTCCGTCGGCCGGAGCCACACCCCGGCCTCCTCGGGAGAGGTGAACGCTCTGGGCTGGGCAAGCACCAGGCGCTCGCTATCGAAACCGGCATCCGAGAGGAGCTGCCTGGCGACGACGCCCCGGCTGCGTCCCAGGGCGATCCCCTTGGGCCCCTCCTCGTCGCCCATGCCCTCGATCAAAAGGCGGACCCGGGGGCTCTTGAGCTGCTCGCGACCAAAGGTCAGGAGCCTCACGATCTCGCCCTGCTTGAAGACGGCCTTCCCCGGCTCGAACAGGAAGAGCCCTCCCGCTCCTGGGTTCTCCGTCGCCACGGAGGTCGAGGCAGACGCGGAAGCCCCCGGCGCCGCGCTCACGGAGGGCGCCGCCTCGCTCGCGGGGGGCGCCG
>CAZSDX010000109.1:0-15452 GCA_964605685.1 uncultured Polyangiaceae bacterium | reverse complement strand
CCCGGTCGCCGCGCCGCCGGCCCCGGTCACCGCACCCGCCGCGGCGCAGGCGGCCTCGCGCTACCAGCTGAGCGCCGAGGAGGAGCGGAAGATCGCCGAGGCGAGGGCGGCGGAGATGAGGCGACTGGGTCGGGTGGAGGAGGCCCCGGCGGGGAGCCAGGGGTCACCTCCCCTGGTGATCGCGGAGGCACCGCCTCCGGTGAACCAGGGGCCGCAGCTCCCGCCGGATCCACCGGGGTGGATCACCTGGTGGCAGCTGAAGATGCAGGGTCACCGGCAGCGGTGGGGGGACGGGGTGATGCTGGAGGCGAAGCTGCTGGACGCGCAGCATGCCTTCGTGGTGTCCACGGCGGGGGTGACCCAGGTGAACCTGCTGGACGGCTCCCGGGTGTGGACGCTGGACACGCCGCTGACGGCGGCGGCTCTGAACGCCCAGGGGACGACGCTGGCGCTGGGGATCCCCGGGCAAGGGCTGGTGCTGGGGCCGCTGGACGGGGCGGGGGCCCCGATGATGCTGGGGGGTCACACGACGCCGATCTCGGCGCTGGGGTTCAGCAAGGACGGGAACCTGGTGGCCTCCGGGGACACGATCCAGATCCTGATGTGGGACACGAAGACGGGGCAGGTGCGCCACACGATGAGGGGCCACGGGGGGAAGATCAACGCGGTGGCCTTCAGCCCGGACGGGCGGCTGCTGGCCTCCTGCAGCGCCGACGGCACCGGGAAGCTCTGGGACGTGGGGACCGGGCGGCCCTGGTACAACCTGGAGGGGGTGCCGTCGCAGCCGACGAGGATCCACTTCAGCCCGGACGGGCGGCTGGTGGCGATGGCGCACCAGGACCGGGCGGTGAGCGTGTGGGAGGTGCGGAGCGGCAAGCTGCTGGGGCAGCTCGCGGGCCACGCGGGGGCCGTGACGAGCGTGTCGTTCTCGCCGAACAGCGCCAAGATGCTCTCCGGGGGCAGCGACGGGACGATCTGCCTCTGGGACACGGCCAAGGGGCAGGGGCTCGCGGCGTTCCGCCCCCACACGCTGCCGGTGTGGGCGGTGAGCTTCAGCCCCGACGGGACGAGGTTCCTCTCGGCGAGCGAGGACAACACGCTGCGGCTCTGGGATACGGAGACCGGCAAGGCACTCCAGATGACCTCGTGGAACGCGCTGAAGATGCTCGCGGTGAGCCCGGACGCGACCCAGGTCACCTACCGGAGCCCGGATCAATCCCTGGCGTTCTGGGATCTGGCCTCGGCGAAGGTGAGCCGGTCCCTGGTGAGCCAGAGCCCGCCACTTTGCTCCCGGTTCCACGGGGAGGGCAAGCTTCTGGTGACGGGGCACGAGGACGGGACCGCGCTGATCTGGGACATCGGGGCCAGCAAGCAGCTCGCCCGGATGGTGGGCCACCACGGGGCGATCACGGCGCTGGCGATCAGCAACGACGGCCAGCTCGCCAGCACCGGGAGCGTGGACAACGCGGTACGGATCTGGGAGGTCCGCGACGGCCAGGAGTGGCGCCTGCTGCTGGGGCACATCGGCGCGGTCACCAGCATCGACTTCAGCCCCGACGACCGGGTGCTGGTGTCTGGCTCCCGCGATGGCACGGTGAGGCTCTGGGAGGTGGGCACCGGGCGGGTCTGGATGACCATGCCGGACCACCGCTCCCCGGTCTCCTGCGTCCGCTTCAGCCCGGACGGCCGCCACCTGGTGTCCACGGGGGGTTCGGCGGCGTTCCTCTGGATCCCCGGCAACGCCAAGCCTCGCCTCACGCTCAAGGGCCACACCGGCCTGGTCAACGGCGCCGCCTTCAGCCCCGACGGACGCGTCGTCGTCACCGCGGGCCAGGACAACACCGCCCGGGTCTGGGACACTGAGACCGGGAGGGAGCTCCACGTCATGGTCGCCAGCTCCACCGGGCTGGACCAGGTCTCCTTCCAGAACGGTACACTGTTCACCCTCAGCCCCGGCATCCTGCGGGCCTGGGGCCCTCCGCCTCGCTGACACCACCAAGGCCGCGCCTCTCCCCCAAGGAACCATGCAACAGCTCCTCCAGACCGGACAGAACTTCACCACGGAACTCTCCCGGCTCCCCTGCCAGGTCGGCCCCTTCCTCGGCGGAGGAGGCCAGGGCGAGGTCTACAAGGCCACCATGGGCAGCTCGACGGTGGCGCTCAAGTGGTATTTCGAGAAACAGGCCACCCTCGAGCAGCGCCAGGCGCTCCGCAGGCTGGTCGAGCAGGGCCCCCCCACCCGCCAGTTCCTCTGGCCCCTCGACCTGGTCTCTGACCCCGCCGTCCCTGGCTACGGCTACGTGATGCCGCTCCGTGAGCCTCGCTACAAGGGGCTCCTCGACCTGGTGATGCGCAAGGTCGAGAGCAACTTCAAGGCGCTGGCCAGCGCCGGCATGCAGCTCTCGCACAACTTCCTGGAGCTCCACGTCACCAAGGGCTCCTGCTACCGGGACATCTCCTTCGGCAACGTCTTCTTCGAGCCCTCCACCGGCGAGGTGCTCATCTGCGACAACGACAACGTGACCGCCGACGGGAGCAGCGTCGGCGGCGTGCTCGGGACGCCAGATTTCATGGCCCCCGAGGTCGTCCGCGGCGAGGCCAACCCCAGCCGCGCCACCGACCTCTTCTCCCTGGCGGTGCTGTTCTTCTACATGTTCTTCAACAGCCACCCCCTCTACGGCCGGCGGTTGCTGGGCATCCGCTGCCTCGACCTCCCCGCCAAGACCCTGCTCTGCGGCACCAAACCCCTCTTCATCTTCGACCCGGACAACCGCGAGAACGAGGCCGTCCCCCTCGAAGAAGACCCGGAGGGCATCGGCGACGCCGGCGCCAACGCCGCCGTCCTCTGGCCCCTCTACCCCGCCTTCTTCCGCGACCTCTTCGTCGAGGCCTTCACCACCGGCCTCCGCGACCCCTCCCGCCGCACCCAGGAGAGCATCTGGCGCCGCGCCATGGCCCGCCTCCGGGATCTCGTCATCCACTGCACCGCCTGCGGCAACCAGAACATCCACGACCCCGCCGCGCCCGACACCAAGAATTGCTGGAGCTGCGGCCAGAAGCTCCACCGCCCCATCTGCCTTGCCCTCGGCAAGGACGCGGTGGCCATCACCCCCGATACCAGGATCTTCCCCCACCACATCAACCCACAAAAACCCTTCGACTTCTCCGCCCCCGTGGGGGAGGTCGCCCAGCACCCCCAGAACCCCGCCATCTGGGGCCTCAAGAACACGACCTCCGCTCCCTGGAACGTCACCATGCCCGACGGCTCCTCTCGCACCGTCGACCCCGGGCGGAGCGTGTCGTTGGCGCCGGGGGTGAAGATCCATTTTGGCCTGACCGACGGAACCTTCGTCGCCTGACCCGGAGCGCCCCATGCCGTCTGCCCAGACCGATACCAGCGTCCGCGAGATGACCCAGCGCCTCCTGGAGCAGTTCCGGGGGGACATCCGCGCCCGGGCCCAGCGGCCTCCCCCCGAGCAGAAGCGCAAGGAGCTCGAACCTCCGCCTCAGCGCCAGCCCCCCGAGCTGCCCGCCGCCTCCGGGGCCACCCCGCCTCCTCCCGGCGTCTCCCCGGTCGCCACCACCCTGATGGGCGCGCCCTCACCGGTGCTCCCTCCCCTCGCTCCGCTCTCCACCGCGGCGCCTCCGTTCGCGGCGCCTCCCACCGTGGCGCCTCCCACCGTGGCGCCTCCCACCGTGGCGCCTCCCACGGTTGGCTCCCCGGTGGCCACCACGCTGATGAGCGCGCCGGCCCCGGTGCTCCCTCCCCTGGCCACCCTGGGGGCAGGCTCGGCGGTGGCGTTTTCCCAGAAGCCGGTGGCCCCCTCGCTCCCCAGCGTCGGCGAGGAACTCCTCCTGGAGCGTGGCGGCAAGGCGACGGTGCTCGCCCAGGAGGGCGACCCGGGCGCGGCGACCTTCCGGGTGAAGACCACCGAGCGTGAATTGTTGCTCCGCTGGCGCAGCACCCCCACCCCCGCCTCCCGGGAGACCCTCCAGCGCGCCGCCCGCGAGGGGATGCCCCACGGAGCCCTGCTGTGGCCCGTCGACCTGGCCACCTCCCCCAAGGCCGCCGGCTTCGGGTGCCTCTCTCCCCTGCCCTCTCCCGCCTTCCAGCCCCTCTCGTCGCTGCTCGCCGGGGCCCCTTCCCCGCTCCGCCCGCGGGTCACCGCCGCGCTGCACCTGGCGGAGGCCACGCTGGCGCTCCACGCTGCCGGGTGGCCCCTCCGCGGCCTCTCCCTCAAGGATGTATTTTTCGACCCATCCGGGGGAGAAGTGCGCCTGGCTGGCTGGGATCGCATCCTGGGGATCGTCGAGGGGACCGGCGGTAGTGAACTGCTCGCCCCCGAGGCGCGCGGCGGACAGAAGGTCGAGGGGCCCTACGCGGACCTGCACATGCTGGCGGTGCTCCAGTTCTGCCTGATCTACCAGCATTTCCCCTTTGCAGGGCGGAAGGCCCTGGGGCTCCCGGCGGGGGAGGCCGCGCTGGAGCAGCTCGCGGCGTCGCCAGTCTTCCTGTTTGACCCGGGAAAGCGGGAGAACGAGGCGGTGCCGCTGGCGCAGGACGCCACGGGGCGGGGCGGAGGGCGGGCCATCGCGCTGTGGGAGAGCACGCTGGGGGACGTGAAGGGCCTGTTCCTGCAGGCCTTCGGGGACGGCCTGAAGAACCCGCCGGGGCGCCCCGGGGCCAGCTCCTGGCGCCTGGCGCTGGGGAAGCTCCGGGACGCGCTCTACCCGTGCGCCCACTGCGCCACGGACAACGTGTACGACCTGGCGGCGCTCAAGGCGAGGGGGGGGGCGCCGGGGGGGTGCATCCACTGCGGGCGCGAGTTGGCGCTGCCGGCCCGGATGAAGGTGGGGAAGCATGTGCTGGTGCTCCCGGCGGGGAGCAAGATCTACCGTCACCACGTCGAGATCGGGCGTTCCATCGGCTCGGACGCGGTGGCGGAGGTCTCCTGTCACCCACAGAAGCCTGAGATCCTGGGGATCAAGAACGTCTCTGGGCAAACGTGGTCGATCCAGTGGCCCGACGGCAAGCTGCTCCCCCTCGAACCTGGAAAGACCATCAAGCTAGAAAACGGACTGAAGATCCAGTTCGGGCAGCAAGAAGGTGAGGTTCGCCGATGAGTTCAGCCCAGGAAGCGGAGGCGCGTATCAACGAGGCTCTCCATAACCTCAACGACGCCATCCAGGACGCCCGCCACGAGCGGGAGCAAGGCCAGAACGCCAACGAGCAGTGGGTCCAGGATCAGCGCGCCCAGCTCGAGCAGGCCAAGAACGAGGTCGACCAAGCGGTCGACCAGTTCAACGACGCGCACCAGCAGGGCACCTCCGACATCGACCGGCACCGCGACGAGCTGCAGCAGGCCTTCCAGGAGCGCCAGGGCGAGCTGGAGAACGCCGCCCAGCAGGCCCAGCAAGAGGCGCTGAGTCGCCTCGACGATCACCTCCACCAGATCGAGTCCGCCGCCCAGCAGAAGATCCAGGACGCCGGCTCTCTGGCTGGCGAGGGGCTCCACGCTGCCCAGCAAGAGGTCGAACAGGCGATCCAGCAGGCCCGCCAGCAGGCCGAGGAGGCACTTCAGCAGGCCCAGCAAGCGTTCACCGAGCAGCTCCGCTCGATGATCGAGCAGGCCCAGCAGGAGCTCCAGGAGGCCCAGTCCCGCCTCGCCAGCGAGCTGGAGAGCCGCGCCCGCGAGCAGGCGGAGGTCCTCAACCAGCACGGCGTCGACGCCGAGGAGCGCATCCAGGCCGCCAAGGAGCAGCAGGCCCTCGCCCTGGAGCAGATGCTCAACCAGCTCCAGACCACCGCCATCGAGGAGATCCACCAGGCGCGCGAGGCCCTGATGATGGCCGTCCAGGAGGCCCGCACCGAGGCCGAGGCCCAGTTCTCCCAGGCCCGGGACGAGTCGGTGAGCGCCGTGCAGCAGGCCGAGCAGGAGAGCATCTCCCACCTCAACGAGGCCCACAGCCGCATCAACCAGGAGATGGACGAGGCCGGACGGGCTGCGGGGCAGACCCTCGACCAGATCGCCGAGCGTATCTTCTCCGAGCTGAGCCAGGGCGTCGAGCAGGCCAGCCAGCAGCTCCAGCAGCTCGAAAACCAGCTCACGGAACAGATCATGTCCCAGCGGGAGCCGCTCCAGCAGATGCTCAGCGACCTCATCCAGCAGGGCACCCAGAGCCTCACCGAGATGCAGGACCAGATGGTCTCCGTCATCACCCAGAAGGCCATGAACGTCGTCAACGCGATCTCGGCCCTTGCCTTCACTCCTTCCGGCGTCGATGGCGTCGCTGGCGCAGCGAGCTTAGCCATGTCCGACGACAAGACTCCCCCCAAGACCGTCGCCGGCGAGCCCAACCCCGAGCACCTCGACCCTGCCGCGCCTCGCCGCTTCTTCCAGCGAACACCCTCCACCCCCCCGGCCCAGGAGGCCCCTCCCGCCTCCGAGCGCGCCCCCGGAGCCTCCGGCGGTCAGGGCCCCGGGAATACCCTCGTCGTCGAGGGAGCCTTCGAGGACGCTCCCCCCAAAATCCCCCCTCCCCCCGAGAAGGACGAGACCCGCAGCAAGCTCGTCAGCGCCGCCGCGGGCTTCGGTGCTGGGATCGTCGCCGGTGGCGTCGCTGCCGCCGCCGCCGTCGCCGCCATCGCCGGGATGAGCGGTGGGGGTGGTGGAGGCGGTGGAGGCGGTGGGGGCTACGTTGGTGGGGGTGGTCCTCCTCCGCCTGCACCGCCTCCCCCCGATCCTGGCGGCACCATCGGCGGGGGCTCCGTTGGTGGAGGTGCCGTTGGCGGGGGTGGTCCTCCTCCGCCTGCACCGCCCCCCCCCGATCCTGGCGGCACCATTGGCGGGGGTTCCGCTGGCGGGGGCGCCGTCGGAGGCGGTGCTGGTGGACCCGACCCCAACGCGGGGCAGGTCGGCGTTGCCCCGGGTGGCGCCTCCGGAGGGGTCAACATTGACTGGGGTGCCATCGACGCAGCTTGCGGCGAGGCGAACGAGCTGGCGTCGACGCTCCGGTCGATGGCATCGAAGGCGGACAACCCGCCGGAGACGCGCTTTGGACGGGACTACGCGGAGGAGGCGCAGGCGCAGGTGGCGCAGGTCCGCCAGGCGCTGGAGCAAGGGCTGGAGCACATCCGGCGGGTGGTTCAGGAGGCAGGGAACGCCGCGAAGGACGATCTGCCCACGGTCGCGGAGCTGATGGGGCCTGTCGAGCAGGCGTTGACGAGCAAGTCCCAGGAGGGGGCGCAGCGACTGGAGCAGGGGCTGCAGGCGGAGACCGAGGCGCAGGTCGAGAAGATCGCCCAGGAAGCGCGGGAGATCGCCGGCCGCGTGGAGCAGCAAGGGCAGGAGGCCGGGGACCAGATCCAGCGGATCGCCAGCGAGGGAGGCAGCCAGCTAGAGGCGACGGCGCAGGAGGCCCAGGACGGGATCCAGCAGGGGCACCAGCAGGCGGTGAGCGCGATGGAGCAGGGCATGGAGCAAGCCAGCCAGGCCATCGCGGACCAAGCCCACCAGATCGCGGCGAAGATCCAGTTCGAGGAGCAGCAGGCGATCTCGTTCCTGGAGCAGTCGGCGGAGCAGAGCAGGGAGCAGGCGATGGAGGCGATCCAGTCGGCGCTCCAGGCGGTGGTCAGCGAGATCATGAACAGCACCCAGGAGACCTTCGCGGCGCTCAAGGACATGGCCAGCAGCAACGTCGACTCGATCCTGCAGAGCCGGGATCAGTCGATGCAGCTCATCACCCAGGAGCACGACCAGATCCTGACGGACCTCCAGGGCCAGCACCACGCGCACCTGACGGAGATCGAGCGGCGAGGCCAGGAGGTGGCCACCACCTCCGAGCAGCACGGTCGTACCGCCTACGAGACCCTGGTGGGGACCATGGAGAAGATGGCCGAGGGGCTGAGGAACGTGGGCCAGCAGATCCTCGAAGGGATCCAGAGCTTCGCCCAGGAGGCCAGCAACCAGATCACCACCCTGGCGAGCACCCAGACCAACAGCCTGGCCACCCAGACCGACGCCGTGGCCAACAACATCGACCCGATCTGGTCCAGCAAGCAGGCGCAGCTCCAGGCCGAGTACCAGGCTTACCTCGCCCAGGAGCAGGCCCGGAAGGCTGCCGAGCAGTCCAACAACCAGGGAGGCAGCGCGTGATCAAGCTCGGCGCCAAACCACCGCCCAACCAGGAGCTCGAGGCGTTCCGCGCGGCCCTCGAAGCGACCCCCTTCCAGGACGCCGCCCTGAGCGCCCAGGTGGCGAGGTTCTGCGCCGAGAAGAAGCCCCTCGACCCCACCGACCCCGCAGGATGCAAGGTTCGCCTCGTCGAGGCCATCGCCCTGGCCAAGCTTGCCCTCAACCCGCCGCCCCCTCCTGCTGCGGCCTCCCCCGCCCAGCCCGTGGTGCTCGGCCGCGACGGCCTCAAGGCGATCAAGAAGTGCGAGCTGTCCGCCCGCCGCCTCCGGGACGACTGGGCCGAGAACCTCTCGGCTCAGATGGAAGAGATCATGCTGATGATCCCCGAGGCCCTCAAGGAGCTGAGCGTCCAGGAGATCGAGGACAAGGCGAAGGGTCAGATTTACCACACCTTCTTCGAGGAGGAATTGAACCTCTACGCTCGGTTCATCGAGACCCTCATCGACGAGTGGTGCGTCGCCATCGAGGGGATGCTCCAGGAGCAGCTGGAAGCGGAGCTGGGTCCGCACCTGGCCTTCCTGGAGCAGACCACCGGGGAAGTCCCCCTGCCGCAGCTCTCGCTGTCGCTCCGGAGCAAGCAGTGGCAGGCGACCGCGGAGGTCCGGCTCAAGGAGCAGGACATGCTCGGCAACGCCAACGCGGGTGTCATCGGCCAGATGGGCATGCTCGCCATGATGGCGATGGGCCCCGCCGGGGTCGTCGCCAAAGTGGGGATCGGCGCCGCCACCCTCGCCTACGGCTTCTTCGCCACCAAGAAGAAGAAGGAAAAAGAGCAGGAAGCCCAGCGCGCCAAGGCCCACGAGGATCTCAGCAAGCAGCTGGTCGACACCACCCGCCAGCGGCTGGAAGACGCCCGCAAGAGCCTCCAGCGCCGGGTCCAGGTCTACCTGCAGGAGATCATCGACTGCCTGACCGAGTACAAGGAGGATCGCTCCGCTTCGCCGATGATGGCCATGCAGCGCCCCCCTCCTCCTCCCAACGGGCTCTCCCAGGTCCACCAGTTGATGCTCAAGAGCCGCTGGCTGCCCGCCCTCGAAGGGTACCTCCAGACCCTCGAAGGCGCCTGACCCCGTGCCTCCCCTCAGCCCCGGGGATCCTCGCTTCCTCCGCCTGATGAGCGCCGGAGCCCTGAGCGCCGGGGCCCTCCACGAGACGCGGAACCTGCTGGCGGTGGTCTCCTCTTCCCTCTACCTCGCCCGGCGGGACCGCGGCGACGAGGCGCGGCTCCTCGGGCACCTGGAGAAAGCCTCCGCCGTGCTCGCCCGCGCCCAGGACGTCGCCACCGCCCTCCTCGCCCTGGCCCGGGGGGAACCCCTGCCGCGCTCCCCCTGCGCTGCCTCCGAGGTGCTGACCCTCGTCCGGGAGCTGGCCCCCTGCCCTCCCTCGATCCGCCTGGTCGAGACCGTGACCCCGGAGGGCCTCTCCTTCCGCTGCCACCCGCTCCTCTTCCCCCAGGCCCTCGCCAACCTCCACCTCAACGCCATCGAGGCCCAGCGAGGCCAGGAGCACGGCGCCCTCCGGACCTCCGTGCGCCTTCACGAAGGACTTATCGAGGTACTCGTCGAGGACGACGGCCCTGGGATCCCCGAGGCAGCCCGGGCCACGCTCTTCGACCCGCTGGTCACCGGCAAGGACGGCGGCACGGGCCTCGGGCTGGCGACGGTGCAGGCCATCGCGGAGGCACACGGGGGGAGCGTCGAAGCCCTCCCCGCGGAGCGCGGGGCGGCGTTCCGCATCCGGATACCGGTCTAACGACCGGAGCGCCAGCCACGCCCCGGCGCAGCTCAGGGCCAGCGCCACCGGGGCGCAGGCGATGACGACCGCCAGCACCAGCGGCGCCGCCACCCCCATCACCACCGCCAGCCCCACCAGGGCCAGGACCGAGGCCAGCGCCGGCTCCAGAAAGGTGGAGATCTCGCTCGCTCGGGTCATCAAGAACCCGGACAGGGGGAACGAGAGGAGCCCCAGGCCCACCAGGAACACCACGGGGCCGACGGAGGCGTTCTCCGTGGCATCCACCGAGGGAAAATCGACACCGAGGTAGTTCCCCAGGGCGACCGCCCCCACCAGCGAGAGCAGCAGCGCGCCCTGGTGGACCAGCACCCCGAGCAGCACCCAGCGAAGGCTGAGCGGGGCGTCCTTGCGCGCCAGGAGCTCGCGGAGATCCACGCCCGGGAGCGCCGTGCGGGTGCGCCTCAGCGCGAGGCGCGTGGCCCCGGGCCGGAGGCTGTCCCGGACAAGGAACGCCAGCAGCAAGAGCCCGAGCAGCAGCGCCCCCGAGGCCACCAGCCCGGCAGGCTTCCCGGAGGCGAGCAGGAACGAGGAGACACCGTGGAACACCACCGCCGCCAGCCAGGACGGGAGGAACCCCGAGCGGGGGTTGCTCCGCAGGTACGAGCGCCCCAGCACGAAGGCCCACGGCGACGACAGGAGCATCTGCGTGGGCATCGTCAGCGCCTGGGCGACGAGGAAGACCCAGGAGGGCTCCGGGTAGGTTGCCAGCGCGTCTCCCTCCCGGAGCAGCGCGAAGATCGACGAGACCAGGGCGGCGGCGGTGACGGCCTCCAGGGGCCCTCGCAGCTCGCGGCGGGTGAAGGCCGGCCACAGCGCCGCCAGCTTGGCGCCCTCGCCCAGCGGCCCCCAGAGGCCCAGAGTCAGGTAGAGGGGCACCTCCGCCCGGCCCCCCCGCCCGACCAGCTCCAGACCCCATCGCTCGAAGAACAGCACGAGGACCCCCAGCCCCAGCCCTGCGAAGCCCACCCGCAGCAGCGCGCTCCGGGGTACCCGAGGCCCCCTCGACCGCAGCCACCCCAGCCCCAGCCCCGCCAGCAGCAGGCTCGCCAGCAAGGCCGCCGCCACGCCGAGCTGGTGTGCCCTCGCCATGATCAGAAATGCAGGCCCAGCACCGCCGAACCGACCGCCGCCAGCCCGAGGTTCGACCCCTTGGGAGAGCCCTGGTAGGCCGCCCTCCGGAGCGAGACAAGCTCGATCGAGGCCATCCCGCCGATGGAAAAATAAGGAGACAGAAAGTAATCCACCCCGCCGCCCAGCACCACGTCGAACCCCCGCACCTTCTCCTTGACCCCCAGCAGCGTCGCGTACCCGCCGCCGAGCAGGAGGTGAGGCTCCAGGTTCCCTTTGGGTATTTTCAGACCCACTTCCCCTCCCGCGGAGAGGAACTGGCTATCCGGCAGCCAGGCGGTACGCACCCGGGCCCCCGCGGTGAGCACGTAGAAGCGCCCCCCCAGGAAGACGCTGCCGCCCGGGCCGATCCCGGAGGCCTCCCGCCCCCCGGTGAGCAGGGGCCCACCGCTCTTGCCGAGCGCGTCGGAGCCCAGCCAGAAGAAGCTCCCCTCGGCGCCGATGTAGAACCACGAGAGCCCGCGCCCCGAGTCGACCTGCTCGGAGCGCCGGAGCGACTGCTCAGTGCGGTTCGGCTGGGCAGGCACCCCGGGCTGCCCGCGGTTGGGCTGGGCGGACTGGGTGGGTTGCCCTCCGAACGGCGGGAACTGGGCGAGCGCGCCCGGAGCAAGCAAGAAGGCCGCCAGGGCGAAGGGCAGCGCGGGCCTCACCGGGAGCCCCGCCAGGAGGTTGGCTCAGGGGCGGAGGCGAGGGGAAGATGCTCGGGATCGACGGGCTCGCCGGGGATCTTGTAGCCGCCGTCGAGCCAGCGAGCGAGATCGATGGAGCGGCAGCGGGGAGAACAGAAGGGGAAGGAGGCCGGTTTTTCCGGAGGCAAGGTGCCTTGGCAGGTCGGGCAGCGCACGCGCCGATGGTAGCAGCAGCGCGGGGCCTCGCGCGTCAAAAAGGCCGAGCCCCCGCCGGGCTGGCGAGGGCGCATCGAGGGGGCCGAGGGGGTGGCCGCTCAGGGGGTCGGCGGGGTGGAATCCTGGCGGCGGGTGAGGCGCAGCACCAGGTGGAGCGTGGTCTCCCCGACGCCCAGCAGGACGTAGACCGAGAGCAGCCAGACCAGGACAAAGGCGGGCTTGAGCGCCGCGGAGACGATCACCGAGGAGAGGGCGACCAGGGAGAGGAAGAAGAGGGTGCGGGTGGTGGGCTTCACGTCCTTGAAGGAGCGGAATTTCACCGTGGACACCATGAAGAAGGACAGGGCCGCGGTGATCCCGAGCATGGGCATCGCGAAGCGAGGCGCTCCGAGGTCGGTGCCCGCCGCGTGGTTCGCCAGTACGATGCTCATCAGGATGCTCGCCGCCCCGGGGATCGGCAGCCCCAGGATGTACTTGCTCGGCTTCGCCGGCTGCCCGTTGTCGCCCATGCTCAGCACGTTGAAGCGCGCCAGCCGGATCGCCCCGCAGGCCACGAACAGGAAGGCCCCCACCACCCCCACCGTCCCGAGGCTGCGGAGCGACCACTGGTACACCAGCAGCGCCGGCGCTACCCCGAAGGAGATGACGTCCGCCAGGGAGTCGATCTGGAGGCCGAAGGCGCTCTGGGTCTTCGTCATCCGGGCCACCCGCCCGTCCAGGATGTCGAAGAACATGGCGAAGATCAGCAGCAGCGCAGCCTTCTGGAAATCCTCGTCGGAGGTCGCCACCGCCGAGCGGCGTATGCTGTCGAAGCCGCAGAACACGCTGGAGAGCGTGATCATGTTCGGCAACAGGAACAGCGTCTTGCGTAGGTCGATCTTCTTCCGGGGACGAACCATGAACGGTGCTCCTGCTGCGGGGGCCTCACCACGCTAGCCGTACCCCCTCCTCTTGCCAAGCTTTTGGCCCGGCACCCGGCGGTCGGCTATCCTTGGAAGCGTGCACTTCTCGTACCAGCTCCCCGCCCTGTTCCTGCTGGCGCTGACGGGCCTCGGCTGCGGCGCCCACCGCGGCGCCGCCGACCAGCATTACGACGCCCTCAAGGCCGATATCAACCGGCTCCAGGCCGATCAGGACAGGATCCTGGAGCGGCTGGAGGGGCTGGAGGCCAAAAAGGGGCAAAACCCCGGGGAAGAGAAGGCCGCCTCGGGCGAGCGCCCCGCCCTCAAGGTCGTCGTGCTCCAGCCCGAGGGAGAGCACGAGGAGGACCCCAGCGAAGTCGACGAACCGGAAGGGAACGACGCACCGCGTACCGTCGTTCGCGTCCACGGCAACGAGGCCGGCGGCAAGAAGGCCAAGAAAGACGATGGCAAGCCCGAGGCGGACGCCGAGCGCGACTACCAAGAGGCCCTCTCCCTGCTGAAGAAGAAGCAGCACCGCCGCGCCCTGGAGCTGCTCACCGCCTTCCAGGTCCGCTACCCCGCCAACCCCCGCATCGACGCCGCCCTGTTCTGGATGGCCGAGAGCTACGAGGCCCTCGGCGATCTCCCCAGGGCCGTCGAGCACTACGAGGCCGTCGTCGCCCGCTTCCCCCAGGGCGCCAAGACCCCGGACGCGCTGCTTCGCCTGGCCACCTACCACAAGAAACACGGCGCCGACGCCAGGGCCCGCGAGCTTGTCCACCGCCTCCGGAGCGATTTCCCCCAGAGCGACGCCGCCCGTCGCGCCCCCAAGGACTGAGCCCCATGCCATCCCTCCGTCCCTCCCGCCTCCTCTGCGCCCTGCCGATCCTTGGCCTGCTCTTCGCCCCGGCCCTCGCCCCGGCCCAGCAGCCCCCGACCACCCAGCCCGCGCCTCCGCCTCCGCCTCCCGGGGCCCAGGGCGGCCTCACCACCGGCCCCGACGCCCCCCCCCTGGTCCCGGCGGACAACTTCAACATCCCCCCGGCCACCGCCACCGTGAAGGGCTCCAGCAAGGGCCAGGGCGTCCTGCCCCACGAGGCCACGCCCGCCCGGGTCCCCGCCAACCACGTCGTCCGCCGCGGCGACACCCTCTGGGATATCTCCGACCACTACTACCGGAACCCCTGGATGTGGCCCAAGATATGGAGTTACAATACACAGATCCAGAACCCTCACTGGATCTACCCCGGCGACCAGATCCGGCTGAGGAACGACGGCGGCGACGATCAGGCGGTGCAGTCCATCGGGGGGATCGTCAACCGGCGGGCGGCGATCCCCGCGGACACGGTGTTCCTGCGGGACAAGGGGTTCATGGACGATCCGCGCCGGGACGTGTGGGGCGTGATCTCCGGCAGCCCCGAGGATCGCATGCTGCTCAGCGAGGGGAACGTGGTCTACCTGGACATCAAGGACGACCACCAGCCCAAGCCCAACCAGGAGCTCTCCATCTTCCGCCCGGCCCGGAGCGCGGGCAAGGGGGCGGCGGTGCAGATCCTCGGCACGGTGCGCATCGAGACCTACGACGAGAAGAAGAAGATCGCCCGGGGCCGGATCACCGAGAGCCTGGACGCCATCGAGCGGGGCGCCAACATCGGCCCCATCGGCCGCCGCTTCGACGTCGTCCCGCCGGTGCGCAACAAGCAGGACGTCGTGGCCCGGGTGGTGATGAGCGTCTACCCCCACGCCTACCACGTGCAGAACCAGGTGGTCTTCATCGACAAGGGCTCCGACGACGGGCTGACCCCCGGCAACCGCCTGTTCATCCTGCGGCGCGGCGACGGCTGGAGGCCCACCCTCTTCGGCACCAGCGACCTCGCCGACAAGCGGGTCAAGGACACGGAAAAACTCGGCCCCGAGACCGAATCCGTCCGGGGTACCGAGAAGGACAGCGCCTACCCCGACGAGATCGTGGGCGAGCTGCGGGTGCTCCGCGTCCGGGAGAAGAGCGCCGCCTGCCTCGTCACCACCTCCCGCGTGGAGCTGGTCGACACCGACCTCGCCGTCGCCCGGAAGGGCTACTGACCCGCGCCCTTGCCGCGGCGCTGGCGCCGGAGCACAACCGCCCTCCATGAGCGTTCGCTTCTCGTGGCGTGGCGGCGAGGTCGGGGCCTGGGGCATCCTGGTGCACGGGGGCGCGGGTGATGTCCCCGAGGAGCGGCGCGCCGCCCACGCCGAAGGATGCCGCGAGGCCGCACGCCTCGGAGCCGAGATCCTGGCGTCCGGAGGTTCGGCCCTCGACGCGGCGCAGGCCGCCGTCGCCTTCCTGGAGGATGACCCTCGCTACAACGCCGGCACCGGCGCCAGCCTCGACGAGCTGGGGGAGCTGTCCCTCGACGCCGCCATCATGGACGGCGCCACCCTCGCCGCCGGCGGGGTCTGCGCGCTCCCTCCGTTCCGCAACCCCATCGCCGTCGCCCGCGAGGTGCTCCGCGACGGGCGCCACGTGCTCTACGCCGGCGAGGGGGCCGCGCGCTTCGCCGAGCAGCGGGGGTTCTCCCGGGCCGACCCCGCCTCGATGATCACCGCCG